>VXOE01000350.1 GCA_009840225.1 Caldilineaceae bacterium SB0662_bin_25
CCCGCCACGCCCCGTAGGGGCACCCCTTGTGGGCGCCCCCGTACGCGCCACGCCTCCCTGCCCCCGCCATCCACCGTAGGGGCACCCCTTGTGGGTGCCCTCTTTGTAGCCTCACATTCGCGGCAGCTTCCCGAAACACTGTATCCCTCGCAGACTGACAACACTGCGGCCCCGCGAATTCCAACCCAAACAATCGTCAACCAATCCTGGTCAATGGCCTCCGAGAGTGTATTGCATCCCACTTTGAATTAGTGCTTGAACGCTTTAGAATTTCTTCAGGCCTTCTCTATTCTCCGATGCCGATCTCAAAACTGTGCTAATCTGAAGGACTCAGGAGCGGCACGAGGCTTGACAATTTCCTATGGCTGAAACAAGAACATATCAAGAGACACATCCCTGGATAAACTTTCAACTGGACCTGCGCAGGGTGGATTATACGCTATGGTTTCAGCTGGGAGAAGTGCAGGCAAAATGCGAACAGGTTGCTGGTGTACCGCTATTGCCTGACGTTGAAGAGTACTTGCATCAGGTCTTTCTGGCCAAGGGTGCGCTGGCAACGACAGCCATTGAAGGAAATACGCTTTCGGAAAGGGACGCCCTTGAGTTGGTAAGAGGAGAACTCGAACTTCCGCCTTCAAAAGAATACTTGGGGCAAGAAATAAGGAACATCGTTAACGTCTGCAATAACATCCCGGAAGGCATTCTGTCTGGTGAACTTTCTGAACTAACGGTCGACAGGATAAAGGAGCTAAATGCCCTTGTCTTACATGACTTGCCTCTGAGGGAAGATGTTTCTCCTGGACTGATTCGAGATTACGATGTTGGGGTAGGGCGATACCGCGGAGCTCCGCAGCAGGACTGTGAGTATCTTTTGACGAAATTGTGTAGTTGGCTCAATATCGAGAGCTTACTTCCAAACGAGGAACTCAGAATTGCCTCAGGAGTTCTGAAGGCGATCGTTGCCCATCTTTATTTGGCTTGGATACATCCGTTTGGCGATGGCAATGGGCGAACTGCTCGCTTAGTGGAATTTCAACTGCTACTGCTAAGCGGGGTACCGACCGCGGCAGCCCATCTCCTCAGTAACCACTACAATCTGACTAGGACTGAATACTACAGGCAACTCGATTTGGCCAGCAAGTCGGGAGGCAATGTATTACCGTTCATCCAATACGCCCTGCAAGGCCTTAGAGATGGTCTGGATGAACAACTTCAGACAATACGGGCACAGCAATTCCACGTCTTTTGGATGAACCATGTTCACAGTTCGTTCCGCCAAAAGGTAACTCCTACAGATTTGCGCAGGCGGCAACTCGTGGTCGATCTGTCCGAGGAAACAGAACCTGTACCAATAGTCCAACTGCGTTACCTTTCACCCAGAATCGCGGAAGCCTACGCCGGCAAGACCGATCGGACCATTCGGCGAGACGTCAATGTACTGGAGAGAATGGACCTGATCAGAAGAAACTTTGAGGGCATCGAAATCAACAGAGAACTGATGTCCGCCTTCCTGTCTCCAGTTATCGCGAGGGAGCAAACAAAGAATTCTTCGTAGATTTACTCTATTGCCGCTGAACAAAAGAAGGAGAGAAAGGACAAGCCTCACCCTCCTTGCATCCCCCTAAGAGTGCAAACAACTCGATCGCAAACTCTTAAGTCGCGACTCCGCTCACGACCCCTCAGCCTCCTCCACCTTCCCCAGGAACGCCTGCCCGCCCGACGCAACCCAGGCCGCCCAACCCGTCAACACAAAGCGCGCCCCAATCTGCAAATAATGCCCAACATTCGCGTCCGTCACCAGCGTCCCGGCCGTCCTCCCCGCCGCAACAATCTGCTCCAGCGCCTTGTCAATCGTCGCCAGCACCTCCGGATGCCCACCTCCGCCAAGATACCCCATCGACTGCGCCAGGTCGCTCGGCGCCACAAAGAACACGTCAATGTGGTCCACCGTCAGAATCTCAGCCAGATTATTGACCGCCGCGATATCCTCGATCAGAATAACCACCAGCGTCTCATCGTTAGCCCGGTCAAAATAGTCCGGCACCCCATACCCCTGGCGGCTCGTGTACATGCCCCGGTTGCCTGCCGGATGAAACTTGGCCGCGTTGACGACCGCCTGAGCCTCCGCCTTCGTATTGACGTGTGGCACCACGATCCCCTGCGCACCCAAATCAAACGTCCGGTAGATGATCCCCTCATTGTTCCGGTTCACCCGCACAACCGAGGTCATGCCCCACAGGTCGCAGGCTCGCGTCAGATCCGGAATGTCACCGTAATCCACCGGGCCGTGCTCCCCTTCAAGCCAGATCGCATCAAAACCCAGCGGGCCCAGCTGATCGATCATGTCCGTGGAGTTATTGCCTGAGAGGCAAACAACCGGCTCGCCCCGTTCCAGCTTGTGCTTGGCTCTGTTCTCTCGCATTGCTAAACGTCTCTCCTTCTGTCTGGATTCGAATCCATCGAATGGGGGATCTTAGCACAATTCTGCGCCCTAATCGGAAAAAGCTCAACTCACGAAAAAGAGCGGCCCCACGCTTGGGGCCGCCCTGCTTGGTTCAGATTCACAGTCGTGCTGCGAAATGGCCTTTCGCTTACTCCGTAGGCCACCCTTCCGGGATCTCATTCGCCGCAAGTGCTTCCGTAATGGATGCAGCTGCCTCTTCGGTCACCCACCCGCTCCAGATGTCGGACCTGCTGTTCAGCCACCACAGAGCAGCGTCGTTACTCGTGGCCCCACTGTTCTCATTCTGCCAGCGCGCAACCTCCTTGTAGACTTCGATACTGAAGTCCCACGCTGTCAACATTTCGACGACGTCGGGCGCGCCGTCCACCAGGTCGGGATGGACCGCAACAAGCACGTCCGCGTCTTCGTATGCACAAGCTTTGTTCGATTCCCAGCACGCGTCGCTATAGGCCGGCTCTTCCAACCGCACCAGGTCCAGAATGAGAGCAGGGTCATTCGTGCCCCACTGGTAACCTATCCACGGCTCACCCTTCTCATAAGCGCCGTAAAGGTCGGCGTTCAATGCCGCCCCATCGCCCGGGTTCACGACATGTACATGGTCCTCCAGATCGTAGCCGGTGACCTGGGCCGCATTCACCTCTTCACAGGCCCAGCCGATTACGCACGAGACTATACGGGCCTTGCCTCCCGTCTCTGCGCTGGCAAACAGCTCCTTGAACTTTTCGTCCTTCAGGTCTTCCACACTATCCAGATCAGGGTATTCCTCCTGCAGATAGGCGGGAATGACAAAAAACGACTGCCAGTCCTTACCCAGGCTCGCGCCAAGCTCAACGACCTCTCCGTTGCCCAGTGCCTCGTACCAGGCCTCATCCTGGTTCGGCAGCCAGATCTCCAGCGTTACGTGCGTGTCGCCTTTGCGCAAGCCCTGGAACAGGGGCAAAGTTGAGCCAAAGACGACATCCGTGGAATAGCCGTAGCCCTTCTCAACAATATACTGGGCGATCCGATTCTGAATCTGAGCACTGGTCCAGTTCAGGTCGCTGAATATAATCGTATCGATCGTGGCTGCCGGGGCAGCCGCCTCCTCAGCTGGCGCACTCTCCGCAGCCGGCGCGCTCTGCCCTGCCGGCGCGCACGCTCCCGCGACAAAGAGGACAATCAGAGACAGTATAAGCATTCGATAGTGGACGCGCATGATTCTCTCCTATGGTTGTATGGTCGAAGAAAGGCCGGCATCTGGAGCAAGCAGTCTCACAAAGGTGCAATCGGTCTGGGCCTCTGACTTCTCACGCTCTGTACCGCAGTCCAAGCTAAGCCGCGACTGGTCTTCGTATCAGGAACTGGTCCCAAAGAAGGCGGAATGACCTGCCCATCGCTGCCTTGCCGCCTTCAATCTGGCAGGAGTTTTGCCCCGACCGCCTCTCCTTAAGTTTGTGCCCACCCAGGCGACGCCAAGCGAAAAGTGACTGCGAATTCAGGCCTGCGGTTCTGTTGAAAAACACCCAACAGGTGCTTTTTGGGCCCGGACGTCCTGAATGGGGTGGAATCTTTTTTCCGCGACCCTATGTTATCAGGCAACGGACCAATGGCCAAACTGACGCCTCCGGGGGGTGCATCTCGTACTGTAGTCTCCCTGCAGTCCGCCCTTTCATCCCGCGCAGAAATTCTCGCCCGATATACAACAACCGATCGCCTGCCATCCTGAAAATCCTTATCAATCCTGAAAATCATGATTCAGACAACGACCACCCAAAAGATCTGGAATACACGACCTCGAGGACCCTGTGCAGGTTCTGTCCCAGTCAAAAGATCCGTAGACCTTGCCAGGCCCTGCTGGCCCATTCCCCGATCAGGTACACTAGGCCGAGCCTGCTTGTCAGCCGGCACACGCAGGCGACAGCCCGCTACATGCAGCTGCAAGATCGGCTATCCAAAATGACATGAGCAGAAAGCCGATATGGCGTGTCAGACTACTCATCAGGCCAGCCATCGGGAATCTTGTTGTCTGCAAGCGCAGCCTCGATGGCCGCCGCCGCCTCCTCCGTGACCCAGCCCCGCCAGATATCGACATTCCCGTTCAGCCACCACAACGCCGCATCATTTGAGCTGGCATCGCTGTTCCTATCTAGCCAGGCCGCGACCCCACGATACAGTTCAATGCGGAAACCCCACGCCCCCAGCATCTCGACCACATCCGGCGCCGCCTCGATCAAATCTGGATGCACCGCAATTACAATCGTAGCGTCTTTGTAAGCACAGGCCTTCGTCGTCGACCAGCACTCGTCGCTGTGCACCGGCTCCTCAAGCCGCACCAGGTCCAGAAGCAGCGCCGGGTCATTCGTGCCCCACTGGTAGCCAAGCCAGGGCTCACCCTTCTCGTACGCACCGTAAAGATCAGCGTTCAACGCCGCCCCGTCTCCCGGGTTAATGACATGCACGTGTTCTTCCAGCCCGTAACCCTCGATCTGCGTCGCGTTCACCTCCTCACACGCCCACCCGATCACACACGAGACCAACCGCGCCTTTCCTCCAGTCTCCGCAGTCGCAAACAGCGCCTTGAACCGCTCATCCTTCAGGTCCTCGACACTATCCAGGTCTGGATACTGCTCCTGAAGATACGCAGGGATTACGAATGCCGACTGCCAGTCATTTCCCAGGCTCTTGCCAACCTCAACCACCTCCCCGTTCGCCTCCGCTTCATACCACGCCTCAATCTGGTTCGGCAGCCAGATCTCCAGACTTACCTGAATATCCCCCTTGCGTAACCCCTGGAACAACGGCAAAGTCGCGCCAAACACCACATCGGTTGGATAGCCATACCCTTCTTCAATTATGTATTGGGCAATTCGGTTCTGGATCTGGGCGCTGGCCCAGTTGTAGTCGGCGAAGACGATCGGTTCTGTCGAGCTGGAAAGTCCAGCCGCCTCGCCTGAGGGGCTCCGCTCCGCCGGCGCACAACCGGTGAAGGCAGTTACGACGAAGAACAAAATGAGTACTCGCCATTGAGTAGACATCTTCAGTTTTCCTCTTTGAGTGGACAATTCAAACCAAATCTATGCTGGAGTAGGTACGGAACCCGACCCAGTCCGGCGAATGCAACTCAATTGCGTCTCGGCGATCAGGCAAACAAGATCAAGCTCCGCAGGAACCTACCCCGCACTCCGCCTATCCTCCTGCTCCTGCGCCACCGACTGCGTCAACCGGTCAATTATAATCGCCAGAAACACGATCGCCAGCCCCGCAATAGCCCCGTTACCCGGCTGGTTCTTCTGCAGCGCCCGCAGCACATTGTCGCCCAGCCCGCCCGCGGCCACCATGCTCGCGATCGTCACCATCGCCAGCGCCATCATCGTCGTCTGGTTTATCCCCGCCATGATCGTCGGCAGCGCCATCGGAATCTGCACCTTCATCAGCAGCTGAAACGGCGTCGTCCCAAACGCATGCGCCGCCTCCACCGCCTCCACCGATACCTGCCGGATCCCCAGGTTCGTCAGACGAATCACCGGCGGCACCGCGTATATCAGAGTGGCAAATATGCCCGCCGGCTTCCCCAGTCCAAAAAACAGCAGCCCCGGCAGCAGATAAACGAAACTGGGCATCGTCTGCATCCCGTCCAGAATCGGACGCATCAGATTGTCCGCCACCCGGTTGCGTGCCGCCAGCACCCCCAGCGGCAAACCCACCCCTACGGAAATCACAACCGCCACCACCATCAGCGCGATCGTGTCAATCGTGTTATCCCACAAATCCATGAAGCCAACGAACAGCAGCGCAAACAGCGTGAACCCCACCATCCTCCAACGCCCCACCGCATAAGCGAGGACCGCAAGTGCCGCCACCACCGCAGGCCACGGAATCCACTTCAACACGTCCTCAATCGTTACCAGCGCATAGGCAACAGCGCTGCTCAGGCCGTCGAAAAACCAGCTTATCTCTACCGTAATCCAGTCGACCCCATCGTCAATTGCGCCGCCAACCAACTCCCGCACCGTCTTCTCCAGCACAAGGGTACCGCCGTTGTCAGTCTCCACTTCGGTCCGCGATACTGTTGTGGGGAACTCCATGTCCGCGCCCCCTAGGCCAAATGACACGAGCAGTACCACGACTACCAGACCCCACGCAATGAGCCAGTAATAGGTGGGCAGCGCCGTCTTGCTGCGCGGCGCCTGCGCATCCTCTGGCGGCATCTCTCTCCTGCCCGCCCCGCGTGGCGGCAGATCCGGCTCCATACCCTCAATTCTGAGTATGGCATCCATCCCAACCGGCCTGGCAGGCTGCTCCGCTCCAGTCTGTGAACTGTTTATCTGGGTCATGTCAAAAGCTCCTCTCTAGACCGCCAACCCGCCGTCGGGAAGCTCATCGACCATTCCAGCCAGTAGGGCGCGCCGGTGTATCTCCCCCAGCAACCGCCCCTCTTCGTCTACTACCGCGATGAAATGTTCCGTTTCTGCCGCCAGTGGGATTATCTTCTCAATGAAAGTTGCCGGGCTCGTCGTCGCCAAACCCTCTGTCTGCGCCGCTTCCAGGGCCCCGGTTCGCTGGTTCGCCAGATCCGTAATCCGGTCCTGCGTAAGAATCCCCAGGAGGACATTGTCGTCCCCGACCACATAGGCCGCCTCGGCACTGTTGTCCCGCATAGCTGCCAGCGCAGCCCCGCAGTCCAGACCTTCGTGAATGACCACCTCAGGCTCCTGCATGATCGACCCTGCCCGGATCACCTTCGCACGCGACACGTCCTGTACAAACTCGGATACGTAATCATTGGCCGGTCGCGTAACGATCTCCTCCGGCGTCCCTTCCTGTACAATGACGCCGTCTCGCATAATCGCAATGCGGTCACCCAGCTTCAACGCCTCATCCAGGTCGTGCGTGATGAAAATTATCGTCTTCTGCAGTTCAGACTGCAGCATGACCAGCTCGTCCTGCATCTCCCGGCGTATAAGCGGGTCCAGTCCGCTGAACGGCTCGTCCATGATCAGCACCTCCGGGTCCACCGCCAGCGCCCTCGCCAGCCCCACCCGCTGCTGCATCCCCCCGCTCATCTCACTAGGATAATAGTACTCCCATCCCTTCAGGCCCACCGTCTCAATCGCACCCGCCGCCACCCTGTACCGACTGTCCTTGTCCATGCCCTGCACCTCAAGCCCGTACGCCACATTGTCCAGCACGCGCCGGTGAGGCAGCAGCGCGTAATTCTGAAACACCATCGCAATCTTGTCCCGCCGGAACTGCCGCAGATCCTCCGCCGAGTACCTGCAAATGTCCTGTCCGTCAAACAGGATCTCCCCCTCCGTCGCCTCGATCAGTCTGATCAGACAGCGCGCCAGCGTCGACTTCCCACTGCCCGAAAGCCCCATCACCACAAACGTCTGACCCCGGGGAACCCGGAAAGCGACATCACGCAGCCCCACAACAAGACCCAGCTCATCCTGAATCTCGTCCCGGCTCTTCGACGCGTGCTCCGGCCGCAGCGCCCGCTCCGGCCTGCCCCCGAACACCTTCCACAGACCGCTGACCTCTATATGAAATCCCTCTTGAACCATTTGCGAACCTGCCTGGATGTCTGTCAGGAGGATTGTCGTTGGTGGAAATACTGTATCCGTACTCGCGAAAACGTATACAGTTTATTCGTCCAACTGTATACACTAACACGCTACCCACATGGTTTCAAATTCGGTCCCTTCTTGGGTCCATCCCAAAATGAAGGCGATCTTCCCCATGCCTCACGTCGCAGCGGACCCCCAACCCTCTCACGTTCAACCCTGAGCCAGGGAAAGCGCAGAAACTGCCTCCTAACCACTAAAAACTAAAAACTGACTACTAAAAACTGCTGTTCTGGGCGGTCGGGCCT
>VXOE01000091.1 GCA_009840225.1 Caldilineaceae bacterium SB0662_bin_25
GGGCCCCCCCCCCCCCCCACGCCCCCCCTTTGTCCGCGCCGTAGCGAGTGTGTGGTTAATTTGAAGTTGTCGTCTCGCGGCGGCCGGGCTTCAACCCCCCCCCCGTCTTGGCACATTCAGAGTAAGTGCCAGCGCAGACAAGACAGGCGAGGCAACTCCCATACATACCCATCGTCCACCGCTATGACCAATGCGAGCACGCTACAGAAAAAATGACGGTTCATTCCGCCCATACAGACCGCACACAGTACACACACAGAATATGGCTTAGGAGTTACAAATGAGGAGCGGAAATCCTCCCCTCCTCACTCACTCCTCACCCTCCGCTACCGGCCCGAACCAGCGCTCCTCCAGCATCCCGAGTTGCCCCGCCTCCTCCAGCGTCGCCAGCGCCTGCAGCAGCGCGCTCTGCAGCTTCGGCGCCTTGATCGACACCGCGATGACATAAGGGTCTTCGTCCAGCACTGCCCCCACCGCGCGAATCTGCTTACCCTCACCCTGCGCCAGTCGCAGCGTGACGCCGTCAATCAGCAATGCATCGCTCCCGCCGGAGGCCAGCGCCTCGACAGCCTCTTCCGAAGACGCAAACGGCAGCCGCGTATAGCCTGCACCCTCCCTCTGCAATCGACGCGCGATCGCATCGCCCCGGCTGCCCCACTCCACCGCAACCGTGCCCCCATCCAGGTCCCCAATCCCCTCAAACGCGGCATCGACGCCGACCACAAGCCGCACACCCGCCTCGAAATAGGGCGGCGAATAATGTACGTCCTTCGTCATGCGCGCATTGTACGGAAACGCGCTGATCACCGCATCCACGCGGTCGACCAGCAGCGCATCCAATAAACTGTCGTACCCGATCGCGACGATCTCCGCCTCCAGTCCCCACGTTGCCGCGATCTCCCGCGCCAGGTCCACGTCATAGCCGATCGGCGCGCCCTCCGCGTCCAGCGTCTCAAAAGGCGGAAAGCTGGGGTCCATCCCCACCCGCCAGCTCCCCCGCTCCTGCATCTTCAGCCAGGTCTCATCCACCGCCGGCCCGCTGGTGCGCAATACCAGCCACCCACCCACTGCCAGCGCCACAATGCAGATCGCGATCCACAGCCGCGCCCTCCCGGCAAGACTGCGTCGCACAAAAGAGCCGGCCCCGCGTTCCCCATGGCTCCCTGCGACCAGCCACTGTCGGTCGGCACCGCCTTCTGCCCCCTGCAGAGCTTCTCTCTCCCCGCTCCTTTTCTGGTCGTTCATGGCGCCTCGAACCGCCCCGTCGCATACGCCTGCATCTCCAGATAGATCGCTTTAGGTTCAAAATCGGTGCCGACAAACGTGTAGTAGTCCTGGTAACTCTTCTGGTCCCAGGGGAAGCGAAAAACCCACAGACAGACGCTTTCCAGCCAGGGCCATTCCGTGTTCGCGATCTCGTACGCCCGCACACTGTTGAGGATTCGCTCCGCTGGACGCACGGCCCGCGTCCAGCGTGGATGATCGTTCCATCCCCCTTCTGTGATCATTGCCGTCTTGTCGCCGTCGCCGTTTCGGACCATGATCTCCCGCAGAAGTTCGGAGCGTCGAAAGTTGACAACCGTTTCGCCCGCCGGCTCGTCAGCATCGAATCCCAGTCCGTACGCGTGAATCGCCAGAATATCGAAATAGTCGGCCGCGCCCGCGTCATACATCCGCTGCAGATAATCCAGGTCGTTCATGCTCCATTCACTGCCCGGCGGGTCCAGCGTCGGCGCCAGCGCACCCGCCAGTACCTGCACCTCAGGGGCGGCCGCCTTCACCATCGGATAGACCACCTTCAGCATCTTCACGTAGGACGCCGGGTCCACCGGGCGAAAACCCCATTCCAGGCTCAGATTGGGCTCGTTCCATATAATCAGATAACCTACTTTGTCCCGGTAGCGCCGCACGAACTCGACCGCATAGCGCCCGAATGCCTCGTAATTTTCTTCTTCCAGGTAGAGATGATGGGAATCTTCCGGCCGCGCCCACTCCGGCACATAGCCCAGACGGGCGATCACGGTGAGCCCCTGCCGGTTGGCGTGGTCGATCACCAGGTCCGGATGGCTCCATTCGTACTGACCGCGTCTCGGTTCGTAGTACGCCCAGGGAAAATACTCGACGATCCAGGGCGCGCCCATCTCACGCACCATTTCAAGGCTTCGCTTGATCTTGGCCGCGTCCGGCTCATCTGTGAGCCGCGTATGGACGCCCATTTTGGGGTTGACCGTCGCCACCGTCCGCTGCGGACCCAAAGGGACCCAGTTTCGAAAATAGGAACGATAGGTCAAGCCGACAACACTGCACAAAAGCAGCGCTCCAATCAGCTTTCTGGCGCGCGGCGACCACTTTGCGGGAGGTGGTATGCGGTTGCTTGAGGCTGATTTCCTGCGCAAATAAGAGGCGAAGCGGCCAATCATCAGCAGGAGAGGTGGGGCATGCGCCGTCTACGTCTCTTCCTGAAACTCTTCATCATCTCCATCGGACGGTATCGCAGGAGCAAATTCGAACTCCTCCTCTCCCGGAGGGGTCTGCTCTTGGGGCGCCTGGCTGGCTTCAATCGCTTGGATTCCATTCTCGGCCTGATGCAGCGAGTTGTTCAGTTTGTCACGCAGCCGGTATAGAACATCCAGCGCATAAACCTCAGCTTCATCAACCAGCCGGATCGCCTCGGCATGCCCATGCGCGATAATTCGCTCGGCCTCCTCCCGTGCGCGGTCGGTGATTGCATCCTCACTGACAATCTGGATCGCCTGCTGCTCCGCGTGGGCTATGATCTGCTCTGCACGCGCCTGCGCATCACTCAGTATGCGATCCCGCTCGGTTATCATGCGCTCGCTTTCCTTGATGGCGCTCGGAATGCTGATTCGCATCTGATCGATCAGCCGGAGACACTCCTCCGAATTCACGATCAGAGACGGCGACAAGGGCACTCGCCACCCTCTGTTCAGGGTCTGTTCAAGTTGATCCACCAGTTGTAGAATTTCCATGATCAGTTTGAACTCTCGCTTGACAGTTCCCGACAGCCGCCGGAGACTGGAAACCGGAAGCGATTTCGCTACCGCTTGCGCTCTGCAAACCGCTGCTGCAAGGCCTGCTCAGTATGAGGCGTCACCCAGTGGGATACGTCGCCATCCAGGCTGGCCACTTCCTTCAGAATCGTTGAACTGAGATAAACATACTTTGGGCTGCACAGCAGGTAACACGTCTCAATCTGCGGCGCCATCTGTCGGTTGGCCATGTCGATGCGGGACTCAAACGAAAGGTCATCCACATTTCGTATCCCGCGTACGATCACCCGCACACCATGTCGCTGTGCCCATTTTACCGTTAGTCCGCTATATGACACAATCGAAATATTCTGTACGTCTTCGAGCGCTTCCCGCGCCAGCTCTATGCGTTCCTCCGTGGAAAACAGCAGCCGCTTGGCCGGCGCGTCAAAAATCGTCACCAGCAGCTCATCAAAAAGTCCGGCCGCCCGGCGGGCTATGTCCAGGTGTCCGAAATGGAAAGGATCGAAGCTTCCGGGATACATGGCGCGAGTCATAAGGCGTCGTCGTCTCGAAATCAGTTTATGTGATGCCGGTGCTGCAACAGGGTTCAGGGAGACTGTCGTTCACTTTCCTCGCGGTCGAAAGAGGCGATCAGATCATCCGGCGCCATGCAGGCGATTGAGTCCAGGCACAGATCCGCGCCCGAGAAGTCCGATTCGCGTGTAATACAGTTCGGCACGGAAACACACCGCAATCCGGCCCGCTGCGCCCCGAGCATCCCGTTGTAAGAGTCCTCAATCGCGATCGCCCGCTTCGGCATTACCCCCAACTTCTGCGCCGCCAGCCGGTAAAGCGCCGGGTCAGGTTTGACCCGCTCGACGTCATCCGCGGTCACGATCGCCGCAAAACGCCCAAAAAGCCCCAGCCGCTTCAAATGAGACTCCACCCACTTTCGATCCGAGCTCGAGGCCACCGCCAGCCTCACGCCTCGCCGCTCCGCCGCGTCGATCAAAGCCACTACCCCCGGCATGATCGGCATAACGTGAATCAGATCCAGGAACCGCTTCCGCCGCTCTGTTCGCACGCGTTCTCGGTCGATCTCTCTACCCAGCAACTCCTCCAGATAACTGTCAGGCCTGAAATCGCCTGTGCCGCCGCCTACACATTGCAGCCAGACGTCCAGCGGCAACTCAGCGCCGTGATTGCGGTAGACCTCCTGCCAAGTCTGGAAATCGGGCGTCTCCGTGTCCAGAATCGTTCCGTCAAAGTCAAATACAATCGCCTCCAGCACCGGCATACTCCCTCGTCGTTCTGTTTACGGGTTAAGTAGCCTGCCGCTCTGCCATGCCTGCAAGGGTGGGCGGCGGCAAGGCTGTGGCCTGCTCGGCCATCACGCAATGAATTCGCTGAACACCCTGTTTCCAACGAGTAACCCCTTGCCTGTTAAACGCACTCGTTCACCGTCCGACTCCAGCAAGCCTTCCTCCTGCAGTCGATCCAGGCTGGGGCCAAAAGCATCCGCCAAAGGTTGTCCGTGCATCGCCTCAAAACGCGCGAGCGGCACACCCTCCCGAACGAGCCGCAGCCCCAGCATCATCGTTTCGCCCATCGATACCTCGGCCGTAATTCCCTCATGAAAGTCCACCGGGCTCTCGCCCGCTCCGACCCGCTTGATGTAGCCCTGCACGCCCTTGCGATTGGACCAGCGCACGGCAACAGCGGGCGAACCTGACCTCTCCGCCCCGTCACAGGCGTCACCACTCTTGAATGGCAGGTCCCCAATGGACTCGCCCCGCAACCCGCTGGGCAAGCGCATATGACTGTGCGCGCCGGGCCCAACACCGACCCACTCCTGGTTGCGCCAGTAAAGCAAATTGTGCCGGCACACATAGCCCGCCCCCCGTGCCCAGTTTGACACCTCGTACTGTTCGTATCCGGCCTCCCCCATGCGGCTCATCGCAGTTTCATACATCTCTGCTGCCATGTCATCGTCCGGCGCCGGCGTCTGTCCGGTCTCCACCCAGTGCGCCAGCGGCGTATCCGGCTCGACGATTAAGCTGTATAGGCTGACATGCCGAGGCGCCAGATCCAGTGCTTTGTCCAAACTGTCATGCCAGGCCGTCACCGACTGCCGCGGCAACCCAAACATGAAGTCAAGATTGATGTTGGCAAAGCCCGCGTCCACCGCCGCCTCATAGGCGCGCAAGGCATCCTCCGCGTCGTGGATGCGGCCCAGAAAGCCCAGCTCCTCCTCCTGAAAGCTCTGCACCCCCATGCTCAGTCGGTTCACGCCCAAGCTGTGCAGCAGCGCGAATTGCCCCCGGTCCTCGATGCCCGGATTGGCCTCGCAGCTGATCTCAACGTCGGCCGCCAGCGCGAACCGGTCGTGGACCAGCTCCAGAATACATTTCAACTGGCCCGAATTGAGTACAGTTGGCGTGCCGCCGCCAAGAAAGACTGTGTGCACAGTGCGCCCCGCAAGGCGCGCCGCCCACCGGCCCATCTCCCGGCAAAGAGCCTGAGTATACGCTTCGTACAGTGGTTCAAGACGGGCGTAGGTATTGAAATCGCAATAGGGGCATTTGCGGGCGCAAAATGGAATGTGGATGTACAGGCCCAATGGCTCTTCGCCGGTTGCTGAAAATGCAGGAGTTGCAAACTGGCTGGATTCCTGCCCCCGACCGCTATGAGCCGCGCCCGCAGCGGAACCGGTCATGGAGTTCGGCATGACGACGCTGGCTTCAGGTACCTTCGCCTCCTCTTCCTCTGCGCGGTGCTTTGAATATGCCGAACGCAATGCAGCCAAGTCGTTCATCAGCCCTGAGTCGTCGCTCCTTGGGCGCGCAGAATACGAAGAGGAACGACAAGAGAGGGTACCTCGCCTTTCACTCCCCGCCCTTACGGTCAGGGATTCTCCAACCGGAACCCGTGGCCGCGCACTGTTACAATGAAGTTGGATCTTTCGTCGTGCTCGTTGAGCCGTTCTCGCAACCGCCGCACAAGAGCGTCGATGGCCTGCTTACTGACACCCGCCCCGCTGGTCTCCGGCCAGACCGCCTGCACGATCTGTTCGCGAGTCATCACGCCGCCTCCCTCATGCCAGAGGGCACTCAGCAGCCGGTACTGATGCAGACTCAAAGGAGGTTCCAGCAGCGAGCCGTTCAGCCACACCTGTCGCGTCTCTTCTTCAATGCGTAACCCTGTTTCCGACTGCGCATCGCTATCGCTGGAGTCCAGCGTCAGGGGCGTGGTCGCCTCGTCGTCGACAAACGACAGCTTGAATCGCAGCGCGATCTGCACCTCGTCACCATCTGACAGACTATGCGACCCGTCGGCAATGTCCATGCCATTGACATGGGTTCCGTTCTTGCTGCCCAGATCCTCAATCGAATAACCAAAACCGTCCCAGAATATGCGCGCGTGGTTCCGGCTTACCTGGCGGTCCGGCAGCGTAACGTGGCATTCTTCGTGGCGCCCGATGATCAACGGCGTGGTACGGCTCAGGGGCCAGCCCTGGTCGGTCTGGTTGCCGTGGCGCAGGATCAGCATTGCCGTCTCACGTTGCCTGTCGACGGGTCGAACCCTCCGTGTCTCTACAAACTGTTGTTCAGCGTTGGGGCCCTCTTGCGTCATTTCCTTCCCTCGTTAAAATAGCATGCAAGGTAAAGTTTTAACGTCACTTGCATATTACTCAGTCTATTATTATAGTATGATTCCCTGTGTGCGAGCCCCCAACGATCGTGGCAACAACTCTTCAGTAAACTTGGCGTAATGATGACGAGGGAGAAATTCATTATATCGAAGCGGTTTACATCCGTCAACCACTTTTTCAAAATAGCCGCATAGCTCGGCTGTAGAATACGAACTCGTTGACGCACCGTCGCGCCAAATTCAGCGTTCTGCCGCAACGCTCAGCGGCCACGCCTCACCAACGGGCGCGCAGCGGGCGGCAGCTTTCTTCCTCCGGAAAATCAGCAGAGGTGTCTTTTGGCTACAGTTTTGGATTCAGATTCAATCCTGCGCGGGCGTTATGAAATCGTTCGCCTTGTAGGTCAAGGTGGAATGGGTGCAGTTTACCAGGCTAACGATCTGCGCCTGGACGGTCGAGTCTGCGCGATCAAAGAAATCCTGCCTGCCCTCCTCATCGACCAGCGCGGGCCCGAACTGGACTTGGGTCAGACGATCGAACAGTTCTATCAGGAGGCCAGCGTCCTCGCCCGGCTCGATCATCCCAACCTCCCCAAAGTCTCCGACTACTTCTCCGTAGATGGCCGCGAGTACCTGGTCATGGATTTCATCGAAGGCCGTGATCTGCAAGAAATCGTCAATGAAGCCATTCGACAGCATAAACATCTCTCCGAAGCCCAGGTCCTCCTCTGGGCCGCACAACTCCTGGACGCCTTGGAATACCTGCACAGCCAGGACCCGCCCGTGCTCCACCGAGACATCAAGCCGGGCAACATAAAGATCACGCCCGAAAATAGACTGAAACTGGTTGACTTCGGGCTCGTCAAAGTGCTGCAACCGGACGACGCTCGCACAGTGACCGTCGTCCAGGGGCGGGGCACCGTTGCCTATACCCCTCTCGAACAGTATGGCGGCGACACCGGCCACACAGATGTCCGCTCCGATATCTACAGCGTCGGCGCCACGCTCTATCACCTGCTCGCCGGCACGCCCCCACAGGATGCCAGAGAGCGCTTCCTTAAATCTGGGTTGCTCGATCCGCTGCGCCAGCTGAATCCGGCTATATCGACGCGAACCGAAAGGGCCGTCTTCCAGGCCCTGGCCATGCATCCAGACGAACGCCCCACCAGTGTCTTCGACCTGCGGCAGGCGCTGTTCGGTGCCGAAAACGTCAAAAAGGATCCAACAACGGATCTGCTGCCGCCCCCCACCTGGAATGAAATCCTCCACAGAAACAGAATGCTGATCGGGGCGACTGCTCTTCTTTTCATCATCGCCTCTGTCATCAGCATCTATGACCTCTGACACTTTAGACATTCACCGCAACGACTAAGCCATAGCCACTCCGCGATCAGCACTGGGCCAGGGGAAGTGATCTCTCTGCCAACTGGCCACTAACCACTGACCTCTGCATTTATGGGCGGTCGGGCCTATTCGGCCCTCCCTTGTGCGGGGGCTCCGCCCCCGCACAA
>VXOE01000148.1 GCA_009840225.1 Caldilineaceae bacterium SB0662_bin_25
CCCCCCAGGCCGCGCTGCCGGCAGAAACACCCGCCACCCCGACCGTCACCCCTCAACCCGAACTGAAACCTCAGCCCACAGAACCACCTCCCCTACTGAGCCAGAATGTTGCGCTCACAGGCGAAGCCCGCTCTTCCGAAGGCGAAGAAACGGCCCATCTGGCCTTCGACGGCGATCCGGAAACCAACTGGAACGCAAAGAATCTTGCCGCCCAATGGATTGCCGTTTCCCTCGATGATCTCTACCTTGTCGACAGAATTGAACTCGTTGTGGCCCAAGCCCCAGCCGGCCCGACGTCCCACGTCCTCTGGCTCGGCAACGGTTCGGGTGTCCGTACCCCATACGCAAGACTCTCAGACATCCACACGCAGGACGGCCAGACCCTGACGATTGAGATCAGTCCCCCCCAACCGGTTGACGATCTGCTTGTCCATACCCTCGAGAGCCCCAGTTGGGTCGCCTGGCGTGAAGTGAGAGTGTTCGGCACACCGGCTTCGGACGCCGAAGTCAACGCCGCAACCCCTCAGCTGAAAAGGGAACTGGTAATCGAGAATCTTGTGCTGCCTGTACAGGTCACCCACGCCGGCGACGGCAGCGGACGCCTCTTCATAGTGGAGCAAGAGGGGCGTATACGTATCTTCAATAATGGAGTGGAAAACAAACAGCTCTTTATCGATATCTCAAACCAGATTACCTGCTGCGGTGAGAGAGGGCTTCTGAATATAGCCTTCTCCCCAAGCTTCCCCTCCAACCAGCAATTCTATCTGAGCTATACAAGCCTCGCAGGAGACCTGGTCGTCAGCCGCTTTACTGCCGCGCCTGACCTCGAAACGGCGGATCCCGCCAGCGAGGAACTGCTCTTGGCCATTGGCCAGCCGCACCATGCTCACAATGGGGGCCGCATCACCTTCGGCCCCCTCGACGGGTACCTGTACGTCGGAGTCGGCGACGGCGGCAGTGAAGACCTTCCTCCCCACGAGAGTCAATTCCCGGATCAGCTTCTCGGCAAAATTCTGAGAATCGATGTGGAATCATCAGAGCGCCCCTACGCAATCCCAGCCAGCAACCCGTTCGTCAACGTCGAAGGCTATCGCCCCGAAATCTGGGCATTGGGGCTGCGCAATCCGTGGGGTTTCGACTTCGACCCCGAAACCGGTGACCTCTTCATCCCCGATACAGGTCACAGTAGACGTGAGGAAGTGAGTTTCATGCCCGCATCCAGCCCGGGAGGCGACAACTACGGATGGCCCACAATCGAAGGTACGAGATGCCTGAAAATCTCCGGCTTGCCAGTTCCCTGCCACCAGGCTTCCATCTTTGTGCCCCCCGTCGCCGAGTACGATCGCGCCCGCGGATGCGCTGTAGTTGGCGGCGTTGTATATCGCGGCAGCGAGTTTCCCCATCTCAGCGGCCGTTTTCTTTTTTCTGACTTCTGCCGGGGTGACATTTGGGGACTGCAAAAACCCACTACATCCGAAGGTCAGAGCTCAACTCAGTTCGGCCGGGACGCTTGGCGCTCCGAACTGGTCCTGAAAGCCGCCAACATAGTCAGCAGCCTTGGAACTGACGAAGAAGGTAACCTGTATTTTGTCGTCTACCAGCCTGGCGCTATCTTCAAAATCACCCGCGAATGATCTTACCGTAGACTCTCAGTCCTGATATACTCGTCGCTCTCGAACACGACGCAAGCCGCGTTTCGCTGAAATTCGCTCCCGGGCTGATGGCAATGTCCCCGTGCTATCAGCCAACAATGTACGTAGATCAGGCCCGGACTGGCCCCAATCTTGCCCATCTCCCGCCAACGCATCCTTGCCATAGGAAACGACCGGAACGACGCACGGAGGAATCCCTATGACCCAGGCGAAGCGCCCCAACATTCTCTGGTTCTGCTCAGACCAACAGCGGTTCGACACCATTCACGCCCTCGGCAATCCCCACATCAACACGCCCAACCTCGATCGCCTCGTCGCAGAAGGCGTCGCCTTCACCCACTCCTTCTGCCAGAGCCCCATCTGCACGCCAAGCCGCGCCAGCTTCCTCACCGGCCGCTATCCCGGCAACGTGCGCGGCTGCATGAACGGCAACGAAAAGTGGGGCGAAGGCGCCCCTCTCGTAACTGCCCTCCTCGCTGAAAGCGGCTACGACTGCGGCCTCAGCGGCAAATTCCACCTCGCCGGCGCCCACGGCCGCCAAGAACCGCGCCCTGAAAATGACGGCTACAGAGTCTTCCACTGGAGCCATGATCCCGAAGACCGCTACCCCTCCGGTCACGCCTATGCCGACTGGCTGGCCGCTCAAGGTTACGCCCTGCGCGATCTCCGCGAAGACCCCGCCTCAATCCCGCCCGACCTGCACCAGACCACCTGGTGCACCGACCGCGCCATCGAATTCCTGTCAGAGAAACGGCGCAAGGGCCCTTGGCTGATGAGCGTCAACGTCTTCGACCCACACGCCCCCTTCGATCCCCCTCAGGAGTACCGCGATCGATACGATGCCTCTAAAATTCCCTCGCCGCCGTTCCGGCAGTCCGATATTGCCACCCAGGCACTGATTCCCGGAGACTTCCAGAACGAGTCCCGTCCACCCGAGGAATTCAACGCCCGCGACGTAATCGCCGCCTACTACGCCATGATTGAACTGATCGACGACAACATCGGACGTCTCTTGGACGCGCTCGAAGAATCCGGGCAGCGCGAAAACACCGTCATCATCTTCACCAGCGATCACGGCGAAATGCTCGGAGACCACGGTCTCCTTCTGAAGGGCTGTCGCTTCTACGAGGGGTTGGTGCGGGTTCCGCTAATCATCAGCTGGCCGGGCCAGTTCCCCTTGCAGGAAGAACCGGAGTCCGACGATAGTCAAGAGCAAGACGGATCAGGCGAAGAGGATGACAGCGCCGCCGAGGAATCCGAAGACACCGCGCCCGAGGACGTTTCGCCCGCCCCGGCCGGATTCGTCAGCGGCGCTCTGGTGGAGTTGGTCGACATTGCCCCCACGCTTCTCGATCTAGCCGGCCTGGAGATCCCGCTACGCATGCAGGGCCGGTCCCTGCTGCCAATTCTGCGCGGCGATGCGCCGCCCGACCACCACCGCGACTTCGTCCGCTGCGAATTCTACCGGGCCCTGAATCCCGACGTGCCCGGCCGTGCCCAGTACGAAGGCAGCTACGCCACCATGTACAGAGACACACGCCACAAGATCGTCGTCTATCACGGCCACGAACAGGGCGAGCTCTACGACCTGGAAAATGACCCCGGCGAATTCGAAAACCTCTGGAACGACCCCGACCACGCCGGCCTGCACTTCGACCTCATGCGCCGCAACTTCGACGCCCTCGCCTTCTCCATCGACCCGGGCCCGCCCCAGGTAACCCCCTTCTGACCGGCCTTCCGTCAACCGGGCGTCTGGTATGTGAGGTCATACTCTCCCAACTTGCGCAGCGGAGTCGTAACCTGCCGGACGCCTGGCGCACCGTCCTCAAGCCAAGCCTCGATCTCCTCCCTGTGGCCAAGGTTTCGCAGCCCGTTCCAGCTCGCCCCGAAGTGGGCGCGCCCGCTCGGCCCCGCAGAATCCCAGAAAAACAGGTTCTCAACCCCCTGCGCGTACAACGCAGCCGCCTTTCGCCCGAACGCCTCCGCCGGCATGTGGCGCGGCATGATGTTCAGCGCAAGTTCACAATCCGTCCCCTCGACCAGTTCGACAAAGTACCTGACCGCCTCCTCGTCCTCCCACGCCTTCCCCATGCTGTCCACGCCCGGCAAATCCGTATACGGGATCAACGTGTCGACCAGCCCCTCCGCGACCCATCCCGCCAGGTCGAGCCCGTTCCGGAAATTCTCCTCCCGGTTCAGCACGCACGCCGAAACAGCGATCCGTTCCCGTCCCTGCTCCCGCGCCAGCCCGTCAAGCGCTTCCCGCAGCTCCCGGTGGAACGCTGTCAACGCGCTGCTCCGGTAGCCCAGCCAGCGCGCATCGTCGTCCGCCAACTGCCGCGGGTCCTCCCCATACGCCTCCATGAACCCATTCACCAGCGGCGGCTCATAGTCCACTAGCGGCGGTCGCCGGTTGTACAAAATGCAAATGCCGTCTACAGGATGCTGGGCAACCTCAAGCAGCAGGTTGATAACGAACTGCCGCGTTTCGGCAAACGCATAAGATATGCGCGGCGCGATCCGGCCGTCCTTTCCCACCATGCGCAGCTCCGGCCGCGAAAAATACAAACTGCCCGGATTCCACTGTTCCAAAGGCGGTGGATAGAAAAACCCCGCCGGCCGGTAACTCGCATGAAAACTCAGCCCAATCTCGTGCGCCGCCTCCAGCGCCACAACAAACGGATCAAGCTGCTGATCCCTGAAACTGCGCCAGGTCTCCGCATGCAGCCGGTCGCCCTGCCGGTCAAAGTCTTCAACCCCGTCGCACGTCGGCAACCGGCCCACCTGCCCCAGGTAGAACATCGTGTCCCCTGCACCGCACTCCCAGTAGAGCCGTGAAAAATCAGTGTGCCGGTACGGCTCGATCTCGTTCCGCACCGCCTCCTCAGTCGCCGTTCCATACAGATACAGATAACCATGCGCGTCATTGTGAGCAAATAGCCGCCGCGTATCCGTCCGCTGCCGCTCACTTTCCTTCTCCCTGATCATGCCCTCCGGCATAGGGGCCAGCTTGATGTAGGCGAGTTTCGTCCGTTCGCACGAAACCGCCGCCGGTTCATCTGATGTACCGGTTGGTGTACAAACCTGGCGAATCGACAGCTCCTGGCCCGTCAGGTCCGCATCCTTCCACAGCAGTTCATAGATATTGTGTCCATGCGGATTCGTATCTGCCCAATCAGGACCCATGTTCAAGTGCGTGAAGCACGGGTCCCCGCTCAGCTTCAGCTCAATCGAGCCGCGCCCCCGGTGGTCCGGGTAGACGCCGACAAAGATCCTGTGCCAGCCGCTCAGTTCGAGGCCGACCGAAACCTCCGGGGCAGCCGTCTCCTCACCTGCACTCAACAACGTTCCCCTGAACTCAGCCGTCTCGTACGGCTGCACGTGCCATGCGCCGCGTTTCGGCTTTTCTGAAAGCGCACTCTCAGGCTGACAGCCAGCCAGATCCTTGATGTATACCGCGCCATCTTGGTCAGCCATCACTCACACCTCCATTCGCGGATCGAACGCATCTCTCAACCCATCTCCCACAAAATTCATCGCCAGCACCGCCACCGAGATCGCAATGCCCGGCGGCAGCCACAACCACGGCGAGTTCGTAAGTACAGTCAACGACTGCGCCGAATTCAGCATGCTCCCCCAGCTCGCCTGCGGGATCTGCACCCCCAACCCCAGAAACGATAGCGCCGACTCGGTCAGTATCGTGCCCGCAACGCCCAGCGTCGCCGCAACCAGGATATACGGCTGCAGATTCGGCAGAATATGACGGAAAACTATCCGCGAATGCGGCGTCCCTATACATCGCGCCGCCTCCACAAACGCCTGTTCCCGCAGCGACAGCACCTGCGCCCGCAGCAGCCTCGCCAGTCCCTCCCATCCCAGCACACCAATCACCACCATCACGTTGATGATATTTGGCCCGAGAAGAGCAACCAGCATCAGGATCGCAAAAAACGTCGGGAAATTCATCACCAGCTCGGTGAATCGCATCAATATATTGTCGATCCGCCCCCCAACGTAACCGGACACCGTGCCGATCAATACGCCGATCGTGATCGAGATGACATTGGCCACGAATCCAACCGACATCGAAATGCGCGCCCCGTACACCATGCGCGCCCACATATCCCGTCCGGCCGAGTCCGTCCCCAGAATGTGCTCCGCGCTCGGTGGCTGCCGGATGCTGTCCAGGTCAACCGTGTAAGGGTCCTGTATCGCGATGAAAGGCGCAAAGATTGCCGCAAATCCCAGGACCGCAATGATCACCAGACTGGCCACGGCCACCTTATGACGGCGGAAGCGCGCCGCTACTGTGTTCGGGCTCTTGCGTTCCGTCAGCTCCATCAGCTCTGGGCTGTTTTCGGGTGAAGGGGTCTTGGCCATGTGGCGGGGAGCACTCTGGAAAGTCCGAAGCGCGAACGCCGGACTGGTCGTGAAGGGAGAGGATGCCGCCATCCCCTCCCTTCCTTCTCTTCAATTCCTATCCGTCGAATGACCAGCCTTCCAGGTTCGTCCACCAGTCCCGCTTCGCCGGCAGTGGATTGGACAGGTCGGCCAGGCTTCCCACAACGCTCTGGTCCGTAATCTCCGGTATGTTCACGCCACCGTTGAATACCCAGACGTTGTTGCCCACATACAGCGGCGCGTGCGACGGGTTGTCGTTAAGCGTCCTCTGCAGCTCGAAGTAGATCTCCTGGCGAGCCGCCTGGTCGGTCAGCTGACCCGCCTCGATCACCTTCTCCTCGAAGTCGCCCCCAATCGCCTCGGAATAGCCGTTGGCGTTGCGGCCCTGCGTCGTCAGGTGGAACTTGAGGAATCCATCCGGGTCCGGGAACGAACCAAATCCCACTCGCACCGCGTCAAAATCGTGCGTGTCGTAGAATCGCTCCACCCAGACCGAACTGTCCATCTCCTCGATCTTTATCTTGAAGCCCACCTCCTCCAGCATCTGCTTTTCGGCGGCCACCTGGGCCCGGGCCTCCTCACTCCGCAGCGTAATCAGATTGACCGTGACCTCCTGGTCAAAGTCCCAACCCGCCTCCTCCAGCAGGCTCCGCGCCAGGTCGGCGTCGTAATCGTAGGGGTTGAGATCATCCGGGATCGACCAGCCGTGGATCAGCGGCGAATTATAGATCGTGCCATTCCCGCCCTGGAAGACCTCAATAATCTTCTTCCTGTCCAGCGCATGCAGCCATGCCTGCCGTACCCGCTTGTCCGCAAAGAACCCCCGCCTCAGATTGAACGAATAGGCCGTGAACACCACGCCCGTCGTCGCAACAACCTTGAAATCAGCGTTGTCGATGAAAGACTGCACGACCTCCGTCGAGCCCGTGTTGAGCCCGCCCCAGGCATTGAAATGGGCCTCGCCACGTTCCAGCGCGATCTGGCCCACGTCCGGCGAAGCAACGATCTGCATGATGTAGCTGCCCAGCTTCGGCGCGCCCCAGTGCCAGTCGTCGTTCGCCTCCAACCGGATGAACTGGTCCGTCTGGTACTCTATAAACCTGAACGGACCCGAGCCCAGCGGGTCTTCGAAGAAGAACGACTGGTTCTCCAGCGCGTCCGGCGCCACGTCGCCCAAAACGTGCTTCGGCAGAATCGCATTTGTCGCCTGAAAGAGGAACAGTCCTGTCGGGTACGCGGTCGTGAACTGGACCGTCTTGTCATCCACGACCGTGATGCCGGCCACACTGTCCGCCTCATCGTTGGAGTAAGCTTCTGCCCCCTCGATCATGGCCAGGTTGCTCACCTGCCGCGACTTGGTCGCCGGGTTCAGATACAATTCGTAAGTATAGACTACGTCCTCGGCAGTAAAGTCCGTCCCGTCGTGCCACTTGGCGTCCGGATGTATGTGGAACGTGTACTGCGTCGCGTCGTCCGACACTTCCCAGCTCTCCGCCATGATTGGCACAAAGCCGGTCTTGGGCACGTTCTGTTGAATCAGCGGCGGCAGCACGCACTGGAAGAAGTGCGACTGGAAACCCTGCACGGCCGTAAGGGGATTGAAGCTGTTGATCGGTCCACCGTAGAGGCCAATCAGATTGCCCCTCTGCATCTCCTCCGCAGAACCCTCGTCGGCCGCTGCGTCGGCCCCTGCATCCGACGCCACCGGTGCACACGCCGCCAGCGCCGTCGCACCCGCCGCCAGCGCGCTCGCCTTCAGAAACTCACGTCGGTTCACGCCTCGATCTCTGTTACTTCGCATGAATCTCCTCCTGGAAACTGAAAAAAACGTTACCGATACCGTTAAAGCAGCCAAGAAAAACTGTCAAAGCCAAGACATATATACGTCCCGCAACGACAGTCTATCCTCTTGTCGCAACCACTAAGCCTCATTCAGTACACGCCACCGCACGAGGCGACCGAAGTCTCCTCACTCCTCACTCCTCTCCACTCTCTCCTCGCTTTTGGACGGTCGGGCCTATTCGGCCCTCCCTTGTGCGGGGGCTCCGCCCCCGCAACGCCCC
>VXOE01000029.1 GCA_009840225.1 Caldilineaceae bacterium SB0662_bin_25
CGAAACGCTGGAGATGACCGGCGGCAACGCCGAACGCATGGACCGCGCCGAACAGCTGCTCGCCAACGGTGCCGAACGCATGGACCGCGCCGAACAGCTGATCTTCGGCAACGCCGAACGCATGGACCGTGCCGAACAGCTGCTCGCCAACGGTACCGAACGGATGGCCCACACCGAACAGCTGATCTCCAATTGCGGGAAGGTGCTCGCCGAAACGCTGGAGATGACCGGCGGCAACGCCGAACGCATGGACCGCGCCGAACAGCTGCTCGCCAACGGTGCCGAACGCATGGACCGCGCCGAACAGCTGATCTTCGGCAACGCCGAACGCATGGACCGTGCCGAACAGCTGCTCGCCAACGGTACCGAACGGATGGCCCACACCGAACAGCTGATCTCCAATTGCGGGAAGGTGCTCGCCGAAACGCTGGAGATGACCGGCGGCAACGCCGAACGGACGGACCGCATCGAACGGAATCTCAACCAGATCGCCAACCATGTAAACTTCCTGGGCTCAATCGTGGCGGGCCACGCCGCCCAGCCTGTGCCGCCCGCCCATCAGGGCCAGGACTGACCAAAACCGCCGCCGCCCTTCCCCGCACCGGCCGACTCGCCCCAAATGCGACAACCTGTCGCATCTGAGGACAGGCCGCAGTTCACTGACCACTGTAGTTCCACCCGGCCCGCACGCACAGCTCGCAGGCCGGCCCGGCCTCCGCTGTCCCGGATCCCCACAAATACGACAATCTGTCGCATTTGCATCCGGATCCAGCCGATATCGACCGCACAGGAAGCCCGTAGAACGCCGTTTTCACCCTCGCAGGTACTAAGTCTCGTTGACATTTCGTTTGAGCCAGATCAGTGTAGAAGCAAAGTGCAAGAAAGCGATGTAACGACGTGCGAGTTTGTCATAGCGAGTGGAAATGCGTCGACACCACTTGAGTTTGTTGATGAAACGTTCGACGATGTTGCGTTCTCGGTAGCGGATGCGGTCATAGTCCCGTGGTTGCCTGCGGTAGCTGCGGGAGGGGATGACCACCTCTACCTGTTGGGCTGCGAGCAGCTCTCGCAACGGGTCGGCATCGTAGCCTTTGTCGGCAATAACGGCATCATAATCGATAGGGGTGAGCAGCGATTCAGCTTGGGTCATATCATGGCGCTCACCCCCGGTCAAGATGAACTTGAGGGGAAAGCCCAGGGCATCGACGAGGAGATGGATCTTGCTGCTGAATCCGCCCCGGCTCCGACCTAGGCACTGTTCCTGCTGTGGGCCCCCTTTTTTGACCCGCCCGCTGCGCTCATATGGGCGCGCACAACTGTACTATCGGGCATCACTGCTGCCATGTCTGGGTCCTGGGCGAACTGTTTGAACATGTCGGCCCAAACTCCGTTCTCGTCCCAGCGTGCGAAGCGCTTGAAAACGCTGTTCCACTTGCCATAGCGGTCTGGCAGTGCACGCCACTGGGCGCCGGTGCGCAGAATCCAGTGAACTGCCTCAACGAAACGGCGACACTCTTGCTCTCGCCCTGCGTAGGCACGAGGGTGTCCCTGCAGAAACGCGCAAAGTTTCTGCCACCGATAGTCGGCAATTCTAGTTGTAGACATCCTAACTATTGTCGCCAGTGTATCAGAATTCATCAAATGTCAACGGGCCCTAATCCAGGGAGCCCTTCAGTCACGGAGAGCTACTCAGACCTCGCATCTCCCTCACGTTTAGGCAAACTTTCAAGTAAATCTTATCTGAGTACGGACCTACTCATCCGAGCTCAAACATGGGAAGGGCACCCTCCGTACTGTGGATGGCAGGCCGGTTACACCTGACGGGCGTCATCCGTCCGTCAGAGAAGTCTGGGTCGTTGAAACCTGAGCCCAAACCCCAGGTTCATAACGGCCTTTCCAATAAGGAGAAGTAATGTTTAGGGAGCTCGAATGCGTCGTGCTCACCACAGATATTCCTGATAACGGACTGAGGAAATCCGATGTGGGAACAGTCGTGCACGCCTATCCTGAAGGAAGGGCCTTTATTGTGGAGTTCCTGGCGCTGGACGGCAGCACGGCGGCTGTTACCGAGGTACTGCCGTCTCAGATTCGGTCCGTAACGGCAAGCGACATCACGCACGCGCGCACGATTGAAGTACAGGCTTAGATCGTACCGAGCATATATGGCTGGTCCACGACCTGTTGTTTCAAGACGGGCTGTTCATTGAGAACAACGGCAGACTGTCTCTCTCGGGCGAGACAGGTCGTTTTAATCTTTCAACTGGTGGCTATTGGAGGCAGAAAAGAAAAACTTGGGGAATCGCCCAAGGTGTCCGGAACGCGATGTGTAAGAGCGGTCTGCGCGTCCTGGTCCGCCAATTTCACCGACCGCCCGCCTGCAACGAGCCAAGTCGGGCCCGGACTCTTTTTCTGGAAATACTTCGGGAAAACGGTTCCGACGGTGTGAGTGTACGGGCTTTCCTTACACTCGGCCTACCCAACCAACCGCCGGACCTCCAACACGTTCGGCAGCCGCTCAATCCGCGTCATGATGCGGGTCAGCTGCGATATATTCGAAAGCTCCAACGTGGCGTTGATCAGCGCCACGTTGTTCTTCATCCCCGTCACAGCCTCTGCCGAGCGCATGTTGATCTTCTCGTCGGCCACAAGCCCGGTTACGTCGCGCAGCAGGCCGGCGCGATCATAGGCTTTGACCTGAATGCTGACCGGGTACATCTCCTCGCTTTTGGCCCCCCACTGCACCTCGACCAGCCGCGCATGGTCCGCCCGTTGGATGAGGGAGACCATGTTGGGGCAGTTGGTCTTGTGGATCGAAACGCCGCGCCCCTTGGTCACGTAGCCGACGATCGGGTCGCCGGGCACCGGGTTGCAGCAGCGCGCCGGATGCGCGAGCACGCCGTCCAGGCCCGCCACCTGCACGCCGTCGATCGAGACGGTGCGGTGGGGTGACGGTTTGAGAAGCTGCTCCGGCTCCTCTTCGCTCTGCTGGCTGCGCTCGTATTCGATCACGCGCTGGGCGATCGTCTGGCTGGTTACATCACCGTAACCGATGGCAGCCAGAAAGTCGTCCAGCTCCTCAAAGCCGCAGATGCGGGCGACAAGCTCGTAGGGCTGGTCGACGCTCAGCCGCTTCAGATCCTTTTCCAGGATCTGGCGGCCCTGTGCAATGTTCTCTTCGCGGGCCTGCTTGCGGAACCAGGTGCGGATCTTGCCGCGCGCCCGTGTCGTCGCCACGTAACCCATATTGGGGTTGATCCAGTCGCGGCTGGGTCCGCCGCGCTTGGCTGAAATCACTTCTACCTGGTCGCCGTTATGCAGTTGGAAGTCCAGCGGAACGAGGCGGCCGTTGACCTTGGCGCCGCGGCAGCGGTGGCCCAGCTCCGTGTGGACGCGGTAGGCGAAGTCGATCGGCGTCGAGCTGTGCGGCAGGTCGATCACGTCCCCGCGCGGGGTAAATACGTAGACCCGGTCCTGGAACACGTCCGTCTTCATGCCGCTGACGAACTCCTGGGCATCGGTCACGTCCTGGCGCCACTCCATCAACTGGCGAATCCAGGCGATCTTGTTGTCCAGATGCTGGTTGGCCTGTCTGCCCTCCTTGTAGCGCCAGTGCGCGGCGATACCGAACTCGGCCACCTGGTGCATCTCACGTGTACGGATCTGCACCTCCATCGGCTTACCGTTCGAGCCGACCACGGCCGTGTGCAGGCTGCGGTACATGTTGTCCTTGGGGCTGGCGATGTAGTCGTCAAATTCGCCGGGGATCGGGCGCCAGTGGCTGTGGACAACGCCCAAGGTCGCGTAGCAGTCGGCAACCGAATCGACGATGATGCGGAAGCCGTGAATGTCGTAGATCTGGTCGAATGGCACTTCCTTGCGCCGCATCTTTCGATAGATGCCGTAGATATGTTTGGGCCGCCCATCGATATCCGCCTTGATGCCGGCCTCGTTCAGCGCCTTCGCCAGCGTCTCGCGCGTCTCATCCATCCAGCTGACCCGCTCGGCCCGTTTCTGGTCCATCGCCCGCGACAGGTTGCGATAGGTCACCGGCTCGAGATAGCGGAAACTGAGGTCTTCCAGTTCCCACTTTATCTGCCAGATCCCCAGCCGGTTCGCGAGCGGGGCAAAGATCTCCAGCGTCTCACGGGCGATGCGGCGGCGCTTGTGTTCCTGGTGGCCCTCCAACGTGCGCATGTTGTGGACGCGATCGGCCAGCTTGATGAGCACGACGCGGATGTCCTCGACCATGGCCAGGAACATCTTGCGCAGGCTTTCGGCCTTTTCGTCGGCGACGCTGTGGCGCATATTGCTCAACTCTTTGATGCGGTTGAGCTTGGTGACGCCGTCCACCAGTTCGGCTACTTCCCGGTTAAAGTTCTTCTCCAGGTAGTCGATGGTGTAGACCGAGTCCTCGACCACGTCGTGCAGCAGGGCAGCCGCCAGCGTGTCCGCGTCCAGCAGCAGCTCTGCCAGTATGTTCGTCACGTCGATGGGGTGCAGGATGTAAGGCTCGCCCGTCATGCGCGTCTGTTCGCGGTGGGCGTCGCTGGCGACGAGATAGGCGCGCAGAATCGTCAACCTCTCATCGGCGCTGAAGTAGTCGGGCAGTTTCTTGTACAGCTCTTCAAGCGCTTTGATTTCGTGCAGGTTCAGGAGCGGCTGCAGAAACAGCTTGCCGCCGCTCACTGGGGGTATGGCCTCAAGAGGGATGCTTCGTAGAAGCGGACTGTCCGTAGGCAGACCGTTTTGCTCTGAGTTTATCAGGTCTGGCTGGTCGCTGGAATCCGCAGCGGTGAGGTCCGGCGCCAGTTCGGTGCCAGCCATGGCTAGCTCTTCTGGCTACATCCTTTCACAGATAACACTGAGTTTCCCGTCGTTCACGTTGCACCAAAACTAACTCGGCCCGAATTATAGCAAGAAGTGGGTAGTTATCGCAATGCGTCTATTTGGGTACCAAAATTGGGGCTCCATCGGTCAAATTGTGACCGAATTCGGGAATTTACACTGGTTATTTAGGCTTCGGGCCACGTTGGAAACTACCTCCAGGCCCTCGCGTCCACTAATAATCGATATGAGACGAGTCCTGTTCAAACCACCTACGAACGGTCTATGAAGCGACGCGCAGCCTTAGTCCGGCCGTCGCCAGCCGGCGCGCACCGCAAGTTCCGCTATCACTATACCGTCTTTTCCGGCACGTCTCAGGGAGCCGGTCCATCGCCGTCTACAGTGTCACGATGCAGGAAGCTCGCCACCAACTCGCGGATGGCAGTCTGCGGTGTTTGGGACTCGTCGAACCAGTGGATGTCGGGGATCCGCCGGAACCAAGTGTACTGGTGGCGGACGAAGCGGTGGGTTTCTATCTGAATGCGCTCGACTGCTTCCAGAAGCGTGGTCTCGCCGCGCAGATACGCGGCGATGTCCCGGTAACCCAGGCTGGAAAAGGATGGCAGGTCAGAAGAGTAGCCGGCTGCCAGCAGCGACGCCATCTCTTCCACCAGCCCGGCATTCACCATTTCGTGCACGCGGCGGTCGATGCGTTCGTGCAGGCGCGCACGCGGCAGGTCGAGGCCGATCTTGAGGATGCGATAGGGCGGCGGTGCGGCCGATTCCAGTTCGCTCTTCCTTCGGCCCGTTGTCTGCACGATCTCCAGGGCACGGATGACCCGGCGCAGGTTGTTGGGGTGGATCTGCGCGGCCGCGTCGGAGTCAGACGCCTGCAGCCGGGCGTGAAGCGCCGCGCGTCCGTTTTCCTGTGCGAACGCGTCCAGTTCGGCCCGCAGCGCCGGGTTGGGCGCGACCTCCGGTATCTGCAGCCCCTCCGTCACCGCCCGCAGATAGAGGGCCGAACCGCCCACGAGAAAGGGTACGCGGCCCCGCAGGTGGATGGCGTCGATCGCGCTGAAAGCAAGCTGTTGATAGGTCGCCAGCGCCATCTGTCTGTCGGGAGACTGTATGTCGACGAGGTGATGGGGAACGCGAGCCTGTTCCGCTGCCGTCGGCTTGGCGGTGCCGATGTCCATGCCCTGGTAGATCTGCCGGCTGTCGGCGCCGACGATCTCGCCGTCAAAGCGCGTTGCAAGGTCGAGGCTGAGAGAGGTCTTGCCGACAGCCGTTGGGCCCAGGATTACGATCAGGGGCGGCCATGCCGTCGCCTGCTCATCCGGTGACGGCATGGCGGATGTGCTCCACGCTGATCAGCCTGCCGGACCTGTCCATCTGCACCGCCACGGCGTCGATGCGCCAGGGGCCCGGCCATTTCTTTTCCTGCACGTACATCGTCGCCAGATCCCGCAGCTTCTTCTGCTTTCTGCGGGTAAAAGCCTGCAGGGCGGAACCGAAGGCCCGGCCCCGCCGCGTGCGCACCTCGACCACCACCAGCCAGCGAGAATCGGGTGCGCCCCGGCTGAAGTCCGGGGCGCGTTCCTCCGCAATAATGTCCAGTTCGCCGGCCCGGCAGCGCCAGTTGCGTTCCACGATGCGCAGGCCGGCCTTCTGCAGGGCGCGTACTGCAATCAGTTCGCCCTGTGTACCCAGGGATCGACGCCCATCCTGCACGCGGCTTGACTCCTATCCAGCTGCGCTAGTTGGGCGTTGTGTCCACTGTCGGCACGATGCCGGGACCGGGCAGGACCAGTGTCGGCGTCACGCCCTCCGGCGTAAAGATAACCTTGTCGGTGGCTTTGAGTGCGTTGGCGTTGGCCTGGGCAATCAGCAGCTGCACGTATTCAGGCCGCCCCGCGTACAGAGTTGCCAATGCTGTCTCGACCGCAATCTGTGCCTTGGCCTGTTCTTCGGCAGCTACAGCCAGTGCCTGCGCGATCTCGATGTCCCGCTGCGCCGCAATCAACTCATTCTGTTTCTGCGCTTCGATTACGGCCCTCTCCGCTTCGACGCGGGCGAGCTCATTAGCACGCTCCGCCTCGATCACGGCCCGCTGCGCCGCTACTTTCTGCTCCTCCAACTCAGCCAGGGCGGTCTGCTGGCGGGCCTCCTCCTGGATCCGGCTCTGTGCAATGCGGATCTCGCCTTCTTGTAGCGCCTGCTCCGCGTCTGCCTGGGCATCCGCCCGCAACTTGTCCTGCGCCGCCTTCTCCGTCTCCAACCGGCTCTGTACGATGGCGTCCAGCGCAGACTGCACGGCGCCAGACAGGATCACATCCGGCACCACCAGGTTCTCCACGCGGAGACCGAAATTGGCCGCCCTTTGGTTCAGTTCATCGTCGATACACTGGCGCAAAATATCCCTGGCCGTGCCGACCACGTTGTCGTCAAAAGTGCGGTCACCGACACATACCTTCATCGCCTGGCGCGCCTGGTCCTGCATGCGGCTGCGGGCCAGGTCATCCTGCAGATAGATGCTCCTGTACTGGGCCCACAGCGCCTGGATCGTGTCCGCCTGGCTGATGTTCGGGCGGAAGATATCGCCGCTGACCATCAGGCCGATCCGTTGCTTGTCCTTGGTGATGATCTCCTGGTCCTGTACGTTGAACGGGATCGCCTGGCTGGAGACGCGTACAAGCTGAACAAAGAGGCCGACGTCGGTATAGACGCCCGGGCCAACCACGTTCTTGATCCTCCCTCCCTGGAACTGAACACCCACCTCCTGTTCGTCTACGCGCTCGAAAGCGTAGAAGAAGTTGCGGGCAAAGAGCATCAGAAAGAGGATAACCACTACGATTACGATCAACATGACGAATGGTGACCCGCTCGGCATCCTTCTGGGAACTCTGGGGACATTACCTAAACTGTTCATCTGCTTCTCCTTTCGAGGGAAATCTCGGCGCGCTCCGTACTGGAGCGGCCGCTCGTCACAGGCGTCCTGTTACTGGCTATACCTTACCATACTTTAGCGCACTCTCCCCTTTAACTGCTGACATCACCCGGACAATTTACAGATAAAGCAAGGCATGGATCTGTCAGCCGGGCTCCCGGACGTTCCACATGGTTGTTGCTTTTCAAAATGCGCGCGAGTTTTCGCTAACCTCAGGAAGCAACCAGGGCTCGGTCAGTTCACTCTCCAAATACCGGCAAACGAAATAATGTCTCTCACTCCTCTCTCCTCGCATTTGGGCGGTCGGGCCTAGTCGGCCCTCCCTTGTG
>VXOE01000077.1 GCA_009840225.1 Caldilineaceae bacterium SB0662_bin_25
CCCCCGCACAAGGGAGGGCCGACTAGGCCCGACCGCCCAGAACTGCAGTAGTTAGAAGTCAGTAGTTAGTAGTCAGTGACGGCGCTTATTCTGGCGGATACTGGAATGGGAACTGACCATGGCTTGGGCGCTTCCAAGGGTATGTGAATGCCTAGCAACGTTTTGGGAATTTTCCGAGTGAAATGGGTATGTTGCCTTTTCGGTTGGTGGGAGATATATTTGAATGTGGCTATACGCAGGTTGAACGGCGGCAGGCGCCTTTTCTCAGGTATCAGACCCAGGGGTTACCCAATGAGCGAGTTTTCGACGCAAGAAGCGACAGGTGTAGAGGTTGATCCAGACGGTAGTGCTGCGCCTACGTTGAGGGCGACCAGCCCGCTTGTGGACGCAATCGTCGAATATGAAGGACAGATGGTTCGCAAAGGTTTCAGCGAGAACACGATCAAGGCATTTGCCAACGATCTCAAGATACTGCGGACTTTCATGGACGGGTCGGCTGTCCTGCGTGAGATACAGACGCGGCATCTCGAGGATTTTCTCGAATGGATGCAAAGCGAACGAGGCAGGCCGTGCAGCGCGAAGACGCTGTCGCGGCGAATAACCACGCTCAAGGTCTTCTTCGCGTGGCTGCACAGCGTGGGGGCGATCGGTACCGATCCTGCTGACCCGCTCATCCAGCAGTCGGTGCGGACACCTCTGCCTGTGATTTTGAACAACAACGAGGCCGGCAAGCTGATGCGGGCCTGTCAGGACTGGCTGTGGGACCGGATGAAGTCGGATGCGCGCCCCTATGTCCTTGTAAGTCTTCTGTTGCAGACGGGAATCAAGAAGAGCGAGGCGGTGAAGATACTGTTGGATGACATCGAGCGCCCTGAATCGGAGGAACCTTCGGTGTACATTCGGTATGAGGAGGAGCGCTACGCTCACAAGAACCGACGGATTTCGCTGAACACCAGCTTTTTGGGGCCGCTCGACCAATACCTGGAGCAGTACAAACCGGAGAATTTTCTTTTTGAATGTACGCCGCGCAACCTGGAGTACGTTCTTGAGGAGGCGGGCATTCGAGCGGGCATTCGACGCATCCAGGTGGGCTTTGAAACGCTGCGATGGACGAGTGCGGTGCGGGACTTCAGGCAAGGGATGAAGGATGAGTCACTGCGGCTCAAGATGGGGTTGAGCAAGGTTTCCTGGCGGGAAACGAGTTTCAAGATTCAGCGGCTGGCCGGGCAGCCGTAGACGGAAACGCGCCCCAGAATGAAAGGGACGGGCGCCGAGCCTACAGTACAGTTTGCAGGTCGTTTAGCGCGGCGGCAGCCAGTTGCAGGTAGCGCTGCTGCAGTACCAGGCGCTCTTCATACCAGGATTGCGGGCGTGCTGCGAGGCGTTTGTCTGCGCCTGATCGCGCTTCGGGAAGCAGACGTCCCAGGCGCAACGTCCACCAGATCAGCATAAGCGTTTCATACACGGCGATCCGTTGGCGGATCGCCGTGTCGTTGCTGCGGGCGCGGTAGAGGTCAACGAGCTGGCGTGCTTGCCGGTGCGGCCACTCAAAATGGGCGGCGTGGACGAGAAAGTCGGCAATTTCGAAGGCAGGATCTCCCCAGCCACTGTACTCCCAGTCGACGGAGGCCCAGGAGAGGGGGCGGCGGATGAAGTTGCGGATGTTGGGATCGCCGCGACAGAGATGCAGGGGCGGGCGCGGCCAGCGCGGCCATGGAATCGACAGGGCCTGGTCAACGAGGTCGTTCACGGGCCGGGGCCACCCGGTTGGCGGCAGGCAGCTGAGCTGGTAGCTGATGGCCCGCAAGGCGTCGGAAGCCGAGGTTACGTAAAGGACAACGGGACGAATGTCGGGACGGCCCGGACCTTTGGGGAGGGAATGGATTTCCAGGAGGTGCCGGCAGAGCGACTCCCAGGCAGCGTCATCTGCCGGCGGTGAGTCCGACGAGTCGCCGTCAAGCCAGGATTGCACGATGACCGGTTGGGGGTAACGGTCGCGATCGAGGAGGAGGGGTCTGGGCGCAAGCGTATCGGAGTTTTCGGCCAGCAGGGTCAGGGCGGCCCACTCGCGCCCGGCGCGGTCACGTCTGTCACGGACGGTGAATTTCACGGCCACATCGCCTTCCAGCCCGGATGCGCGGAAGACACGACCGTTCATCCCGCCACAGATAGGGTGGATTTCCCAGTCTTGCCATTGCCACGCGCCTCGGGTTTGCAGGGACGAATTGCGAGCGGACGGCGCCGATCGTTGCGATGCAGAAAGGCCGGGCGCGTCCGGCCTTTCGGAGCCGCCGACGCAGCGTTGGACATTTTCTTCCTGCAGTCGTTGCGACAGATGATTCACCAGCTGGCGCAGTCCTGAGTTGTCATTCTTCATACAGTCTCGTAAACGGTTTTGGTCAGCTTGCCCCACTCCTGCAGGGAGAGAGTTTCGGCGCGGCGGCGGGGTTCGATGCCGGAGGCGGTCAGCCAGTGATCCGCTTGCCTCTTCGAGCAGGAGAGACCGGCGCTGAGGCTGTTGCGAAGCTGTTTGCGCCGCTGGCCGAATCCGGCGCGAACGAGGCGGAAAAAATGGTCGGGGTCTACATCGGGGACTGCTGGCTGGGGGCGCAGGTCGAGGCGCACGACACGGCTGTCGACTTTGGGGCGAGGGAGGAAGGCTCCGGCGGGGATTTTATGGAGGGCGCGCGGGCGGGCGTAGAATTGCACGCTTACCGCGAGGATTGACATTGCGCCGGGTTGGGCAACCATGCGCTGGGCCACTTCCTGCTGTACGAGCAGGACTGCCAATGTGGGGGGAGGAGGACTTTCCAGAATGTGTTTGAGGACAGCGCTGGTGATGTAGTAGGGAAGATTGGCGACTACTTTATAGGGAACGGCTGCGGAGGCAGGGCCAGGCCGGTCGGACTGGTGCGCGGGAAGGAGGTCTGCGGGACTTAGTTCCAGTATGTCACCGTGGACGAAGGAGACGTGGGGCCGGTCAGCGAACTCTGTGCGCAGAATTGGGATCAGCCTCTGATCCAGTTCGACTGCAACGACGCGGCCGGCCTGTTGGGCAAGGCGATGGGTCAGCGCGCCGAGGCCGGGACCGATCTCCAGTACGGTGTCGGATTTTTCGAGATCAGCGGCGGCGGCGATGCGGGTGAGATGGGAGGGGTCGACGAGTAGGTTCTGGCCGAGGGATTTCTTCAGACTGAGATTGTGGCGGCGGAGCAGGTCCAGTGGTGAAGGGGCGCTGTTACTCATCCTCCAGGCTCAGGACCGTCATAAAGGCCTCCTGCGGAATCTCCACGGAGCCGACCATTTTCATGCGTTTCTTGCCGGCTTTCTGGTTTTCGAGCAGTTTGCGCTTCCTGGTCACGTCGCCGCCGTAGCATTTGGAGAGCACATCCTTGCGCACGGCTTTTACATTGGCACGGCTGATTACCTTGTTGCCGACGGCAGCCTGGATGGGGACTACGAACTGCTGGCGAGGGATGATGTCCTTCATCTTGCTGACCATTCGCTGGCCCTTGGTGTAGGCGTTTTCGCGATGGATGATGATGCTGAGGGCGTCAACGGGTTGACCGTTGACCAGGACGTCGAGCTTGACCATATCGGAGGCCTGATAGTCCTCGAGGACGTAATCCATGGAGGCATAGCCGCGTGTGCGGGCCTTGAGCTCGTTGTAGAAGTCGACGATGATTTCGGACAGCGGAATCTGAAAACTGAGTTCCACGCGCTTTGTATCCAACCAGAGCTGGTTCTTAACGCGGCCGCGGCGCTTTGTCACCATTTCAAGGATTGGTCCGATGTATTCGGACGGGGCGTAGATTTGCAGGCTGCACCAAGGCTCCTCGATATGCTCAATCTCGCTGGGATCGGGCAGATCGGCGGGACTTTCGAGGAGAAACTCTTCGCCACCGGTTGTCACCACACGGTAGGCCACGGAAGGAGCGGTAAAGATGATGTCCAGATCGTACTCCCTCTCAAGCCGTTCCTGAACGATCTCCATATGGAAAAGGCCGAGAAAACCGAGGCGAAAGCCGAAGCCCAGGGCCTGGCTGGTCTCCGGTTCGTAGGTGAGGGCACCGTCGTTGAGATGCAGTTTTTCAAGGGCGTCGCGGAGATCGTGGTAGTCATCGGAATCGGTCGGGTAGAGGCCGGCGAAGACCATGGGTTTCATGGGCTCGTAGCCGGGTAGAGGCTCAGCGGCGGGATCAGAGGCGAGGGTGATGGTGTCGCCGACATCGAGGTCCTGCACGCTTTTGAGGCCGGTTGCGATATAGCCGACTTCGCCGGCGGTCAGACGTGAAGCCTTCACGGGGGCCGGTGTGAGGATTCCGATCTCGATTGGGTCGATGCGTTTGTCGCCGGACATTGCATAAAGGGGAGCCGGCGCCGTGATGGCGCCGTTTACCACCCGGATGTAGGCCACAACACCCTTGTAGGGATCATAGTGGCAGTCGAAGATCAGGGCCTGTAAGTTCTCGCGGGCGTCGCCTAGCGGGGGAGGTACCTGGTGCACGATCTCCTCCAGGACCTCCTCAATGTTGATACTGTCCTTGGCACTGATGCGGAGGATGTCTGAGGCGGGCACGGCCAGCAGGTCTTCGATATCGCGGGCAACTTCATCGGGCACGGCAGCCGGCAGGTCGATTTTGTTTAGGACGGGGACGATGGTCAGGTCGAGCTCCATGGCGGCCAGAAGATGGGCGACGGTTTGGGCCTGGATGCCCTGGGAGGCGTCCACGACGAGGATAGCGCCTTCGCATGCCTGCAGGGCGCGCTTGACCTCGTAGGTGAAATCGACGTGGCCGGGCGTATCGATGAGATTCATCTCATAGTCTTCCGGAGGCCCGCCGTCGGCCTGGCGCCGGTAGATCATGCGAACGGCGCTGGCCTTGATCGTGACACCCTTTTCGCGCTCCAGGTCCATGGAGTCGAGCAGCTGCTCCTTCATCTCGCGGTCGGTGACGGTCCCGGTATGCTGGATGAGTCGATCGGCAAGCGTACTCTTGCCGTGGTCGATATGGGCGATGATACAGAAGTTGCGAATGTGGTCGAGGTTCATGTGAGTGGCGGGACCGGTTAACTGAAAAAGTTTGCCGTCAAAGCGAAAACAGTATACTACAGGTAGGCTTGGCGCCGGTTCTTGCGATTTTGTGACATTGCGCCGGGCCGCGTGGGAGGCATTTCTGTGTATCCGTCACTTCCTTTGGGGCCGCTATCGCTGCCTACGGCCCAGATCCTGGCGATCGTGGCTGCCTGGTTCGGACTGTCGGTCATGGCGCGGGTTGGCAGGCGTCTGCAGTTGGACCCGGACATGATCTGGAATCTGGGCACGATTGCCTTCGCGGCGGGGGTCATTGTAGCCCGGCTGTCGCATGCAGTCCAGTTCTGGAGCGTGTATGGCGCGGAGCCGCTGCTTCTGGTCAGCATCAGGCCGGGCGGACTGCTGTTGTGGCCGGGGTTGGCGGGCAGCCTGATCGCGGCATACCTCTATCTGATCCGAGTGGGGGCCGATCCAAGGCCGGTCGGGGTGGCGGCTGTATTCGGGCTGCTGGCGGGTGGTGTGGTGCTGGAGATTTCGAACTTTTTGACCGGCGCTGTGGTGGGTACTATGGGGGCGCCGGCGGGCGCGTTGTCCTGGTTTCTGTCCTTGACGGGGGATTCTTCTGAGGCGGTCCTGTCGCAGTCGGCCTCTATCCGTCATCCCGTTGCGCTCTACCGGGCCATAGGGATGATGCTGATCGTTGGCGGGTCTCTGGTATGGGGAAACTGGCGCAGACCGGGTCGACTGGCAGGCCAGGCAATCCTGGCGTTTGCACTGTTGCGGCTGTTTGCGGACGGGTTTGCGGCGGACAGCCGGCTGTTGGGGTCGATGCGTACTTCACAGGTGGCAGCGCTGATTGCGGCAGCAGGGCTGGCGTTTGTGCTGGCGCGGACAGCGGACGGGGAGGGCCACTTGCAGGCGGCGGAAACTAGTGGGGAAGGCCTCAGTCCTGCAGAAGAGTAAGCATTACAGTCGAGAGAACTGCCGGATCAGCGTCAGATGCGAGAAGTTGACTGCCTGGGAGTGCGGAGTCACGGGAATTTACAGAGTGCATCGGCTACAAGAATTGCTGAATCACAAGCAGGATGCCGGTCTCGATTGAAATGTGTGCCGGTGAGGAAGCCAGTGTGTTGCTCACGCCGAGCGTGCTACCTAGGCGCAGGGTCGCGTTCGCCAGGGGGTACTCGAGTCCTTTGTAGGTAACGCCGGATACCTCTTCACTCAGGGCGATTGCGCTGACGTAGCCGCCCCTCGACCCTGTCAGAGTCAGCTCCTGGGGACCCCGCAGCACACGCGCCAACTGGTCTCCCTCGGCAACGGCCAGCGGCACATTCCAATTCCTTTCAGCCAGAATCAACAGATTGGCGAGGGTCTGATCGAGGCGGCCGCCGAGGGCGCCTATGAGCAGGACTTCTGCGGCGCCGTCGCTGACTGCACGTGCGATGGCCAACTCCAGATCGGTGGCGGCCTTGGCGGCTGGATGCCTTTCCACGGCGGCGCCTTCCTGCCGGAACCTGGCGAGGAGGTCCTCGTCGATGCTGTCCAGGTCGCCGACGATTACGTGGGGCGACAGCCCCAAGGCGTCCATGTGGCGCGCACCGCCGTCGGCTGCGATGCGATAGTCATCAGCATGCAGCCAGCGCGCCGTGGCAGCGTAGTCGACGATTTCGCCATTGACGAAGATTACGGCCCGCAATTCTCTTCCGCCCCTTTACAAGAAGGCCTGCCAGGCAAAGATCGACAGCATCATCAGGCTGATGATGAACTCGACGGCCATGGCCATCAGGAAGCCGCCCACGTATCCCTTTACAGCTCGCGTCGCCCTGGCCCTTTTTTCCTGTTCGGTTGAGGGACTCTGCGGGTTGGTTGCGGTGTCCAAGCCTGATCCTTCCGGTGGGGCAACCTGTGCGCGACGGTACTCCATAAACCACAGGGCGGAGACCGAGCCGATCACGGCCCCGATGAAGGTGCCAACGACGGGTACGCTGGAGAGCAGGATCGCGCCGATGAGGCCTCCCAATATCGATACGCCGATGGAACGCCAGCCTGCGCCTGACCTTTTGCTGCCGAGAAAGCTCAGGGCCAGATCGGCGCCCCAGGCGATGACTGTCAGAACGGCGAGTACAAGGAGCGTCGGCCAACCGATGCGTACAAAGCCGTCTGCCCAGGCCCAGACCAATGCGCCCAGCCAGATTAGGGGCGGTCCGGGCAGCAGAGGAACGAGTGCGCCGACGATTCCCAGGAAGATGAGCAGATAGCTCAAAACGAAGAACAGGTTCGATATGTCAAACACGCCAGGCTACTCCTCAAGGGAAAAAGAGCCGTCCTGAAAGTGGAGGGGCAGGACGGTGTCCATAGCAAAAAGCGGCGGCAGGTCCATGTCGAGGAAATCGTAGAGTGACGGCGGCACGCCGATATCGGCGAGGAAGAGCTGGCCGCAGGCGGCGCGGGCGGCCGGCGGCAGGAGCCCGCGTTTAGGCAGGGCAAGCGTCATGGTGGCGGTCGCCGAGACATGCGGGACATAGAGCTTGCCGCTGGTCGAGTCGAGGCCGCTGGGGGCGTCGAGGCTCAGTATGGGGGCCACGCTGCTGTTTGCGAGCTGAATCAGGTCAGCGGTGCGGCCGCGGGGGTCTCCTGAAATTCCGTAGCCGATCAGGGCGTCGACAACCAGGTCGGCCGGCGGGAGCTCCCATCCTTCCTCGGCCCAGGCGAGCGGGGCGCCCATTTTGTGAAGAATCGAGAGCTGGTCTTTCATGGCGCCTGGCGGCAGGTCGGTTGGAAGGTGGGTAAGTACGATCTGGACCCAGGCGCCCCAGTTGAGAAGGTGGCGGGGGGGGGGGGGGGGGGGGCCGCGCCCCGCCGGCCGCGGGCGCGGGGGCGGGCGAGGGGGGGGGGGGGGGGGGGGCGGGGGGGGGTGTGAAAAAAGGAGGGGGGGGGGGAGGGTT
>VXOE01000359.1 GCA_009840225.1 Caldilineaceae bacterium SB0662_bin_25
GTGTCTGGCCCGACCGCGTCCCGCCAGTCCCATCAGATCCCCTTACGTGCCGGCCCTGTGCCTGCCCTCGCACCCGCCCCAACTGACGGACGCCGCCCTACGGCCAGGCCTGGCGCCTGCACTGCGTCTCACCAAAAGACGGCAAACAACGCCAGCCACCGCCGGCGCCGATTCCCCGCCAGACTGTTCCCACCCCAAATCTGGGATGCACCAACGAATTGAAGCGCGTCCCCATAGGCAGTCCATCTGACGAAGAACGCACATGAGACCATCGGGATTCGACGCAAGTTGCCCTCAAGGATTTGCAACGGAAGTACTAACTAACTATAATGGTAAATGTCGAATGGCTCATTCCTGTTGTTTTGGCGAGGAGGTCGGTATGGCAATGGAACGAGAACAGCTGTACAGGAAGATGGCGGCAAGGGGAAAGTACCAGCGCCTCTACACACATCTGGGTGGGCTTACTACGCAGGAATGGAGAACTACCTTCAGGGAGATAGAATCCATAGTCGGCTTCCAACTGCCTCCGTCCGCCCGTCTTCATCGACCTTGGTGGTCCAACCAGTCCAGGGGCAACGGTCACAGCCAGGCCCTGGCCTGGGGTGCCGCCGGATGGGAAACCGCGGAAGTGGACATGGATGCAGAAACTCTGCTGCTCCGGCGCAAGCCAGAGGCTGTCGCCCAGTCCTTCAATCTTGACGAAGTGTTGCCCGTACATACCGCCGGCGGCTGGCCCGAAGATCTCAGTCTCAGGCGCGAGGACATCTACGATTATAGGATCTAGCCACCCCCATGTTTGTGGACACCAACGTGTTAGTAAATGCCCGATTCACTGATGCCCCGCACCATGCAGCCGCTAGAGCCAGCTTGGAGAATGCCAATAGCAACTCTGAGCCTCTTCGAATCAGCCGTCAGATACTTCGAGAGTATCTGGCAGTAGTCACCCGTCCACAGTCGTGGTCTGTTTCTATAGTCCGCGATGACGCACTCGCCGATGTGGACCGGTTCGCCGCTGCATTCGAGGTGTTGGAGGACGGGCCCGTGGTCACCGACTTGCTGGTTTCGCTGTGCCGCCAGACCCCTGTCGGCGGTAAACAGATTCACGACGCCAACATCGTAGCCACCATGCTGGCCTACGGTGAGCGCCGGCTCCTAACATTCAACGTGGCCGACTTCCGCCGCTTTGCAGACCACATCGAGTTGGTCCCGGCCTAGCTGAAGGATTCCACTACCCAGAACTTAAGACGTACCGATACATCTCTTGGCTTGTTCGGAATTAGCAAGACGACCTGTCTGCTGTCACCCCACCACACGCTGCGCCGACGACTCCCCATCGTCTGTACTCCTCAAATCTCGACTGCCCTATTGCGGCCAACTCATGCCTAGTCCTTGAAGCCCCCGCCAACGCCACCAACCCCTTTCCCGCCTCCAACCCAACCCACATCCCCAATCCTGGAACACATACCATCTGACTTTGAAGGCCTCATGGAACAATGCTAGAATTGGAAGAATTCCAGAAATTAGCATTGCGGAAACATCCAATATCTCCGCAGAGACCAACCCTTTTCTTCACCGAAAGGCATCGCACGAATGCGTATTACCCCCAAGAGTCTCCCTCTCCTGGCGCTAATCTTCCTCCTGTCAGCCTGCGTAGAAAACACCTCAGAACCCGAGTCGGGACGTCTCCAGGTCGTCGCCACCGTCTCCCCCATCACCAACATCGTCTACAATATCAGCGGCGACCACGTCGAACTGACCGGCCTCGTGCCCGCCGGCACCGACTCCCATACCTTCGAACTCGCCCCCTCCGATGCCGTCACCCTGGCCGGTGCCGACCTCATCTTCATCAACGGACTCGACCTGGAAAAATCCGCCATGCAGATGGCCGAAGCCAATCTCAAGGACGGCGGCGAGATCGTCCTCCTCGGTGAAATGGTCATCGACCCCGAAGACTACGTCTTCGATTTCTCCTTTCCCGAAGAGGCCGGCAGCCCCAATCCCCATCTCTGGACCGACCCGATCTTCGCACTCCAATACGCCGAAATCGTACGCCAAAAGCTGACCGCCCACGACCCCGACAACGCCGAAGCCTACCAGGCCAACTACGACGAGTTCGCCGCCCGCATCCAAGCCCTCGATGCTGCCATTCAGGCCGCGACCGCCAGCATCCCCCCGGAAAACCGCAAGCTCTATACCTATCACGACTCCTTCGCCTACTTCGCGCCCCGCTACGGCTACACGGTCCTCGGCGCCATCCAACCCGCCGATTTCTCCGAACCGTCCAGCCAGGAAGTCGCCGCCCTCATAGACCAGCTGCGCGAAGGCGACATTCCCGCAATCTTTGGCTCGGAGGTTTTCCCCTCACCGGTCGTCGAGCAGATCGGCCGCGAGGTCGGCGTCGAATTTGTCAGCACCTTGAGCGACGACGACCTCCCCGGTGATCCGGGCGACCCTGAACACTCCTACATAAGTATGATGGTCGAAAACCTCAAAACAATGGCGGAAGTCCTCGGCGGCGACCCCGCGCTGATGGATGGTCTCAAGACCGGCAACGTGCCCGGCCCCGATATTTCTGTTAACCAGTAGATTCGGAGTTTCTGAGTATTGATGGTGTCAATTGGTGCCATAAAAACATCAACGAAGATCGTTATCAGGCCCAATACGGACAAAGGAGATCCCGTCATGCGAAACTCATTCCGAACTCTGCTGTCACTCCTGGCACTGCTGCTCCTCATGGCCGCCTGCGTCCCAATAGCCACTGAGGATACCGCCGCCGAACCCGCCTCCCAGGACGAAACCGCATGCGCGTCCGGTACCTAAAGACGTTGGCCGAAGCGCTTGGCGGCGACGGCTCGCTGGCAGACCACATCGACACCCGCAACGTGCCGGACACGGAGTAAGTCCGGTCAGCGGCAGACGCGCCTCTATGCAGGGGTTCTGTGGAGCATTTGAGGATTTCCTGTCTTGCCAGCAAGATGGTACAGTCAGTAAGATTGACTCAGAAGCAAGAAAGAAGCTAACGGGAAACCGGTGTTGACACCGCCGTCGCGCGGTGCCAAACTGCATCATGTTGCGAAAATTCGCAATAAACAAAATTACCATGTCCCACAATACCACAGAGATCAATCGACAGCTACGCAAATCCGGCTACCGGGTAACACCCCAACGCCAGCTCATCCTCGACGCCGTCTGTCAACTCGGTGACCATGTCACGCCCGAAGACGTGTACGACCACGTACACCGCATCGCTCCCACGCTGAGCCGGGCCACCGTCTACCGGGTCCTTCACTTTCTGACGGAACAGCGCATCCTCGCGATGGTGCATATGGCCGACGGTCGCCTGGCCTACGAACTGGCCGGCCCCGAGCCGCATCACCACCTCGTCTGCCGCTCCTGCGACAGCCTGCTTGAGCTGCCGCACAGCGTCTTGCGCTCCTTTCGCCGGGCGATGGATACCCAATACGATTTTGAGATCGACGTAAGTCATGTCTCATTCTTTGGGCACTGCACCGACTGCCGCGACACTGCCGGCGCCTGACGCCATTTGTGGGGGGCACATACCGCCAACCTTCCCTGAACCAATCGCCGGCTGCTCACCTATTTCGGTATGTCGGAAGAAAACATGAGGACGCTTGCCGCTACGCTAGGGGGCGCCCCCTCCCTGATGGATGGCGAAGAAGCCGGCAACGCGCAGGGCAGCGATTAAGGAGAAAAACGGGGAGTATTGAGTAAAGCGGAGTGGGCGATAGGAACTCCTCTCTCTCCTCACTCCTCTCTACTCTCTCCTCCAAAGGAAGTCCAAATGGATCCACTGATCGAACTGAACCGCGTCGCCTTCGGCTATGGCGCCTTCAATGTCTTGGACGACATCGACCTGCATCTCCATCCCGGCCAGTTCGTCGGCCTGGTCGGTCCCAGCGGCGCCGGCAAGACCTCCCTGTTAAAGCTCATTCTGACCCTCCTCACACCGAGAGAAGGGGAGATCCAGCGCGTGCGACCTGATCTGCGTATCACCTACGTACCGCAGATCGAGACCGTCGACTGGAGTTTCCCCGTCACCGCCGAGGAAGTGGTCTTGATGGGCCTCGACCACCGCCAGAATATCTGGCCCTGGCCTCGCCGCCGCGAGCGCAAACGCGCCAGCGAAATCCTGGACCGGCTGGAGATCGGCCATCTGGCAGAACGCCATATCCGCGACCTGTCCGGCGGACAGCAGCAACGCGTCTTCCTCGCCCGCGCCCTCGTCGCAGACCCCGAAGTCCTCGTCCTCGATGAGCCCACCACCGGCGTCGATGTCCGCAGTGCCGAAAATATCTTCCACTGGCTCACCATGCTTAACCAAGAGGGAATGACCATCCTGCTGACAACCCACGACCTCAACATGGCCGCCGCACACGTGCCCTGGGTCGTCTGCCTCAACCGCCGCATCGTAGCCCAGGGACCGCCGCAAGACATCTTCACCGAAGAGATTCTGAGCGATGCTTACAAAGGAAACTTTATCGTTCTCCGCCAGGACGACATGATCTTCGTCCAGCAGAGGCCCCATCCCCACGGTCTGAAGGAAGTGCTCCCCGACCCGGTCGAAGGCGGACTGCCCAATCATGACAGCCTCGAAAAAACCGTTCAGCCCATTCCTGCCTCAAAGGAGGCCTGACCGCTATGGACGTTCTGTTTGCTCCGTTTCAATATGAGTTCTTCCGCAACGGTACCATCGCCGCCGTCCTCGTCGGCGGCCTCTGCGCCCTGATCGGCGTCTACATCGTCCTGCGCGGCATGAGTTTCATCGGCCACGGCCTCTCCCACGCCGTCTTCGGCGGGGCAGTCGTCGCCTTCATTCTCCAGTTTAACTTCTATGTTGGGGCCGTATCTTGGGGCTTTATCGCCGCCCTGCTCATCAACCAGACCGTTCGCAAAACCACAATCAGCGCCGACGCCGCCATCGGCGTGGTCACAACCGCCAGTTTCGCGCTCGGGGTCGCCCTCATCTCACGCTACCGCCGCTTCTCCCAATCCTTCGACGCCGCCCTCTTCGGCAATGTCCTCGGCGTTACACCCATGGACATTGCCGTGATCGTCTTCGTTACCCTGGCCGCGACCTTCATGATCTTCTTCTTCTACAAGCAGCTGCTCTTCACGACATTCAATAGCGAGGTCGCTCAGGTCTACGGGATCCCCACCTTCTGGATCGAGACCTGGTTTGCCTTGATTCTGGCGGCCGTGATCATCGCCGCTGTCCAGATCATGGGCGTGACCATGATCGGCGCCGCCCTCGTCGTTCCACCGATCACCATACGGCTGTTGACCGACAGCTTTCACCGCCTGATGATCTACTCGACCCTTTTGGGCGCCGTAACCGGCTTGTTCGGAATGTATCTCAGCTTCTACGTGGATGTGTCCAGCGGGGCGTCGATTGTCCTGCTGCAATCGATACTTTTCTGCATCGCTCTCTTCTACGTTTCCAAAATACGCAACAAACGCCGGCTTGTCGCAACCCCGGTCTATGGCCCCACCTGAAGGGGTGAGCGTAAAGAGAGGGCGGCTATTGGAGAGCCCGTACACGAGGGGTAGCCCGGTGTACGGAGCAGAACGCTGACCGCGGCCAAACGGCTTTCAACGTTCGCTCTTCATCTCTTCCATCTCCACAGACGCCAGTTCGTACTCCTCAGCCAGTCCGCTGTCTTCGTACCCGGGCATCGTCTGCCCCAAACGAAACAGCGCCATCGCCGCCGCAGCCTGTTCCGCCTCCTGCTTGCTCTGCCCCTGCCCGACGCCGTAAGGCTGCTTGCCAATCGTCACCTGCCGCGTGAAAAGCCGGGCATGGTCCGGCCCCTCAGTATTCACCGTCCTGTAACGAGGAGTCTGACCCATCGCCGCCTGCACCCACTCCTGCAGACGGCTCTTTGGATCCTTCGTCAACGCATGCTGCGCCACCCGCCCAATCTCCCCGATCAGCCGCGGTTCAAGAAACTCGCGCAGCGCCTCCATCCCCTGATCAAGATAGAAAGCGCCGACAAATGCCTCATACGTATCGCACAGCGTCGTATGGCGCCTGCGGCCCCCGCTCTCCTCCTCGCCCCTTCCCAGTAGCAGATAGTCGCCCAGTCCCAGCTCCTTGGCGAAGCGTGATAACGTCTCGCGTTTCACCAGCGCCGACCGCAAATTGGTTAACTCCCCTTCCCGCCGCTCCGGATAGCGCCTGAACAGCAGCTCGCTCACAACAAAACCCAACACCGCGTCGCCCAGAAACTCAAGACGCTGGTTGTCCTGCAATGCACTGTCTTCATCAGCCTCGTGCAGGTAACTGCGATGAACAAACGCGCGCTGCAACAGGCCGCGATCATTGAAGCGGACATCCACCGCTTCCTCAAGCTCACGCAAAGCATTGAACTCGTGCTCCATGCCAATGCCTCCCCGGCACAGAAATACGTCAAACCGCCGGTAGCCGTTTAAGACCCAACCCGGTCAGGTTGACCACCACCGTATCCGACGGCTTCAGCTGCGGCCCCAACTCCGTCAGAGCCGCCGCCACCGTGGCGCTCGTCGGCTCCACAAAAAGCCCCTGCTGCGCCAGTCGCTCCTGCGCCTCCAGAATCTCCTCATCGTTGACCACGATCGCCGTACCGCCCGACTGCCGCAACGCCCACAATATCGAGCGGTTCCGCACCGGTCTTTCCACCGCGATGCCGTCAGCTAGAATGCTCGGCGCAACCTGCCGGCGCGGTACGATCTCGCTGTGCCCTTCATGAAACGCATCGCAGATCGGCGTGATCGGCTCAGCCTGCACCGCCACCATCCGCGGCAACCTGTCAATGACCCCGCTGCGGTGCAAATGCTGAAACCCCCGCCACGCACCCAGAAAAAGGCCGCCATACCCGACCGGGCTCACAAACCAGTCCGGCACCCTCCCGCCAAGCTGCTCCCAGATCTCCCACGCGTTCGTCATGAAGCCCAGCAAACAGGCCGGATGCCAGGCATGAGAAGCATACACCACGTCGACGCCCGTCTCGGACGCTTCAGCCGCCTCCGTCGACGCCGTCCGCGGCCCGCTGACCTCAACCAGCTCCGCCCCGTATACCGCGATCTGCGCCTTCTTCGGCTGCGGCGCATACGCCGGCACAAATATCCGCGCAAACAGCCCCGCCCTCGCCGCATAGCAGGCAAGGCTCGCCCCCGCATTCCCGCTGGAATCATCCATAACCGTCCGCACGCCCTGCCCCACCAGCCAGTTCACGATCACACTGACCCCGCGGTCCTTATAGCTGCCCGACGGCATCAGCCCTTCAAACTTCCAATAAACCCGCTGGTCCCCCCAGCTGTCCTTGATCAGCGGTGTCCAGCCCTCCCCCAGCGAATACAGCTCGCGCCCCTCCGCCACCACCGGCAACATCGCCTGGTAGCGCCAGTGACCCGGCTCACTCCCATCAATCAGGTCCGGATCAAAAAGAGGCAGGTCGCGAAATTCCAATGGTTCGCCGCTCAGGGGGCAACGCAGGGGAGCTTCTTCCGCAGCAACCTGAAAGCTGCTGCTGGGGCAGTAAGCGATCAACCGTCGGTTCCTTTCCGGGGGCCGAGTGGAGAAGCCGCGCCCCGTTTCCGGCAGAGGCGCGTAACCATTCATCCACACTGTTGTAACCGAACTCACCAGATTGGTCAAGTGAGCAGGCGTTCAGGCGTGCATCCCAAAACGGGGTGAACAGTCGCATACCTCCGGAGCCAACCAAGCCAAGGTCAGTTCCCATTCCAGTTTCCGCCAGAATAACCCCCGCCACTGACCACTGACCCCACCCCACCATCTGACCACCACGTACAAAGCAGTTCACTAAAAACTAAATACTCAAAACGTAACTACTAAGCCTGAAAGGTATCAGGGATGAAGGGTTGGTCAAGGAAGGCGTTGTGGATGGCATCGATGGCGTTGAGGCCATGTTTACGAGCAGTAGAGATGTAGGAACGAATCGCACAGAAGATGTGGGCCCCGT
>VXOE01000356.1 GCA_009840225.1 Caldilineaceae bacterium SB0662_bin_25
GCCCCTATCTCTTCCGCAAACCCCCGCGCCTGTGCCACCATATCCACCTCAACCATCTGGTTCCACGCCGACATCAGCCGCCGCGTAACCGGCCCCGGTTCACCCGTACCCACGTCATGCCCGTTGAAGCGCGTCGCCGGCATGATAGTAAACGGCGTCGAAGTGAAAAACGCCTCGTCCGCCGTCATCACGTCATACGGCTCCAGATTGCACTCCCGGCACGACAATCCCAGGCTCTCCGCCAGCTCCAGCACCGCCTGCCTCGTCACCCCCCGCAGAATATTGCGCGGCTCTGCCGTCAGCAGACCGCCGTCCTTCACCACAAAAAAGTTCGACCCCGTCCCCTCCGTCAGGAACCCGTCCTCATCCGTCAGCAGGGCCCACGCCTCCGGGTCCACCTTCTGCGCTTGAAGATTGGCAATCTGGTAGTAAATCCTGCTCCGGTTCTTGATCTTCGGATCGATCAGCCGCGACGGCACCGAACGCTGCGCCGGGACCACCGCATGTACGCCCGTCTCATACGCCTCAGCGAATGCGGCCAGGTGCCACGTCAACGGCCAGCAGTTGATCGTAACCGTCGGCCCCACCTCTCCCGCAAAGACTGTCTTATATAACCCCATCGGCCCGCGCGACACGTTGTGCACGATCTGAAAATCCCTGCCGTCGGCGAAACTGGGCCGGTTCCTCTCAATCGTCTCCAACGTCGCTGCCTCCATCTCCTCCGCCGTCAAACCGCAGTCGATCTCCAGCGTCCGCAGCCCCACATACAGCCTCTCAATATGCTCCCGCAGCCGGAACGGCTGCCCGTTGAACGTACGCGTCGTCTCAAAAATCACGTCGCCGTACATCAGCGCAGAATCGAAAATCGAAAACCCCGCCTCGCTCTCAGGCACAAACGATCCGCTGACATAAACTGTCCGTTGGCTGGTCATATCAAGCCTCCTCTGACCACTGACTACTGACCACTGACCACTGCCGTTCCCCTGTTGGATTCAGATTGCAATTGATTGTACACTTGACCTTGTACTCCTGTCTATCGACATAGTGTCACCACCCAAAGGAAACCCACGTGACAAAGGGAAAACGCTTGGTCCTCACCCCTGCGGGCCAGATTGAAATTGAAGAGTTCGAGGTGCCTGTCCCCGCGTCCAATCAACTGCTCGTACGCACTAGCCTCACCCAGGTCAGCGCCGGCTCCGAAATGAACGGCATCCGCGCCCGCCGCAACGCCAGCCCCGCCGAGCAGGCCGCATTCAAGCCCGCAGGACTCGGCTACACTGCCATCGGCGTCGTCGAGGCCGCCGGCAGCGAGATAAAGAAAGTCGCCGTCGGCGACCGCGTCCTCTGCAGCGGCAACCACTCCACCCACTGGCTCGTGACGCCCGAGCTCGAAGCCAGCGAAGTCGTCATCCCCCAACAGTACAACGTTCAAAAACTGCCCGATGATCTCACCGACGTCGAGATCGCATTCTGCGTTCTCGGTGACGTGGCCCTCCACGGCGTGCGCCGCGCCCAGATCCAGATCGGCGAATCGGTCGCCGTCCACGGCCTCGGCGTCGTCGGCCTGCTCGCCCTTCAGCTCTGCCGCCTCGTCGGCGCCCAACCCCTCATCGGCGTTGACCTCGTCGAGCAGCGCCTGGACCTCGCCCGCCAGCTCGGTGCTTCCCATCTCGTCAACGCCGGCAGCCACGACGTGATCGAAGAAATCCACTCCCACACACAGCTGCCTTGGCGCTGGCGCGGCGCTCTTCCCAACAAGCCGCAGGGCAGCGGCGCCGAGGTCCAGCTCCACTGCACCTCCTACATCGGCAACTACCCCTCCATGATCAAAGCCGCCGCCGATCGCGGCCGTATCATCCTCGTCGGCGCCACCAGCGGCTCCATCCCCATCGAGTCCGATGAGCTTTTCCGCCGCGAAATCATTATGACCGGCTCCTACCAGACCGGCATGAGCGACACCCATCCCTACTGGCCCTGGACACGCGTCCGCAACCAGCACGTGATCCTCGACCTGATCCGTCGCGACCAGCTCCAAATCGAACCGCTCGTCACCCATGTCGTGCCCTACACCGAGGCGCCCGATCTCTTCGATCGCATGATGACCGGCCACGAAGGCTGGCTGAGCGTCTTCTTTACTTGGGACTGAAACCCGGCGCTGCCAGAAACCGTACCAACCATTCCTAACGCGTCACCAGCACACGGAGGCCGGCATGTTCGACTTTCCCCGCTCCTTCTTCACCTGGAAGACCTTCCCCTGGAAGGACGATCCCTACTACAAGTACGCCGGCGGTTTCATCGGCAAAGAGGGCGATGTGCGCCAGGTGCGCTTCAACATCGAAGCCAGTTGCACCATCTCCGACGAAAACGGCCGCGCCTTGGCCGAGCTCTTCGTCGGCGCCCCCTGCCGCACCGAATACACCATCCCCCGTGAGGGCTTCTTTCAGATCCCCAGTAGCGAATTTCGCATGGCCTTCAGCCGCACCCACCGCATCCCAATCGCCCGTCGCCCCAGCGGCGAAACTGAGCCCGTCTCCGCGCAGGAGCTGAACGAGGCCTTTCAGGATCACGACATCAGCCTCAAGCAGTTCCCCCACCCAATCGAGCTGACTGCCAGTGAGCCCCTGGTCGAAGCCACCCTCGCCAATGCCCTCCTCAACGCCCGCTGCACTTACCGCGACGAACAGACCGGCCTCCACGTCACCGTCGAATTTCCAGTCAACCTCATCAACGTCAACCGCGCAGACGCCGCCTTCCAAATCTGCACCGGCCCCCTCGTCCTCCCCGACCTCACAACCTGGAACGGCCGCATCGTCGACCGCGTCTTCCTCGCCCACGTCGCCTTAACCGCCTTCGACTACACAGAATTTATCCTCCGCCGCGAAGTCGCCGCCGCCCCAGAAGAGCTCACCTGGCTCCACCAAATAGAAGGCCGCGACCGCAATGAACTCCACGATCCCAATAACAGACCGCCCAACTATCCCCCGCCCCGTCCCTCCCCGACCGTCTATCACGAAGTCTGGGCGCTCCCCTCAACCAACACCATCCTCCGCGCCCCCAACCTCTGACCCACCTGGCTTGCCGTTACTGACCACTAACCACTGACCACTGCCGTTCAACAGGTGACGCTCATGAGCAGTTCCACCACCACAAACTCCGAACCCATCGATATCGGCACCCGCCTTGAGCCCCTCATCGATGAATTCCTCATCGCCGATCTGACAGACAGCCTCGAGCTGCGCCTCAATCCTCCCGTCAAGCGCGAAGTCGTCATGCAGACCGACGCCCCCTGCGAGGGCAACGCCTGCCTCTACCGCACCGTCTTCCAGGACAAAGATGGACGCATCCGCATGTACTACGGCGCCTGGCACTACGTCATGGGCGGCGGCCGCATAAACTACCCCCACCCCTACTTTGTCTGCTATGCAGAGAGCAACGACGGCAAGCGCTGGACCAAACCCGCGCTCGGCCTCGTCGAGTTTGAGGGCACCCGCGACAACAACATCGTTCTCGCGCCTGACAGCTTCACCGGCATCGACATCAGCGCCGGCGATACCGCCGTATTTCAGGACACGAATCCAGCCTGCCAGGAAGGGTCCGAGTACAAGGCCATCGTCCCCGGCAAAACGCCGCGTGTCCTCTATGCCCTCCAGTCCCCAGACGGCTTCAACTTCTCCTTCATGCGTCGACAGAATGAAGACATCCCTGACCCCGTCATCACCGAGGGCTACTTCGACTCCCTGAACCTTGCCTTCTGGGACGAATACCGCGGCCAGTACCGAGCCTACTTCCGCGACTTTCAGGGCGGCGCGCCCCACGGCGTGCGCGGCATCAAGACCGCCACCTCCCCCGATTTTCTCAACTGGTCCCAGCCTAAGTGGCTCGACTACGGCGACAGCCCCGAACAGCCACTCTACACCAACCAGATCCGGCCCTACCCGCGCGCGCCCCACATATTCTTCGGCTTCCCTACGCGCTACATCGACAGAGGCTGGGTACCGCAGACCGACAACCTCCCCGGCCTCGAGTACCGCCGGGAGCGCAGCGCCGCTCATCCCCGCTACGGCTCCGTGGTTACGGACGGGCTCTTCATGTCCAGCCGAGACGGTGAAAACTTCAAGCGCTGGGGAGAGGCATACATCCGCCCCGGCCCCAATGTCGTAGACAGTTGGGTCTACAGCGACAACAGCATCGCCTGGGGCCTCATCGAGACCGAGGCCGATTCGCCTGGCGCCCCGTCCGAGCTCTCCCTCTACGTCGTCGAAGGCTATTGGACCGGCCCCAGCATGAACGTGCGCCGCTATACCACCCGCATCGACGGCTTCGTCTCCCTCCATGCGCCCCTCTCCGGCGGCTCCTGCCTCACCAAGCCGCTGATCTTCTCAGGCCGCAATCTCGTTCTCAACTTCGCCACCTCCGCCGCCGGCAGCTTGCGCGTCGAAATCCAGGACCACGAGGGCATCCCGGTCCCCGGCTTCTCCCTCGACGAAAGCGACGAATTCTTCGGCGACGCCATCGACCGCACAGCCAACTGGGCCGGCGGCAACGACCTCAGCGCACTGTCAGGACGTCCCATCCGCCTCCGCTTCGTCCTCAAAGACGCCGACCTCTACTCGATTCAGTTCAGAGAATAAAATGCCAACCCCTAGGGCCAATCGCGTGCTATGCGACCATCATCACAGGCCAGTACAACAGCTGCTCTTTGCGACCCCTCACAGATCAAAGAGAGGTTTTCTTCGCGGCCCTTAGTGGCCCTTCGTGGAAAGGAAGTAGGTTTTCTTCGCGACCCTTCGCGTTCCTTCGCGGATCAAAGAGAGGTTTTCTTCGCGGCCCTTAGTGGCCCTTCGTGGAAAAGAAGTGGGTGTTCCTCCCAACCCTTCGCGGCCTGCCGGCGACATACGGACCATCTGTCAGGAGAACTATTATGCACATTTCCGAATTGGACTTGACCAACCTGGAACGAGGAACAAAATCCGCCAGCTGGCTGAACGTCTCCCAGCGTGTCGAAGGCGGCTGGTGGCAGCTACCCCTGCTCACCGTAACCGGCTCCGAACCGGGACCCACCCTGGTCGTGACCGCCGGCGTCCACGGCGACGAGTACGAAGGCGTCGAAGCCATCCCCCGCATCGCCGATCAAGTCGACCCGTCCCGACTCCGCGGCACACTCCTCATGGTCCCCGTCTGCAACATGGCCGCCTACGCCACCGCCACCCGCAACAGCCCCATCGACGGGCTCAACCTGGCACGCGTCTTCCCCGGCTCCAAGACCGGCACCCTCACCGAACAGATCGCCTACTGGCTGACGCACAAATTCCTCAGCGCCGCCGACTTCTTCATCGACCTCCACAGCGCCGGCATCGTCGGCGACATCCCCACCTTGGCTGGCTATGTCCACAGCGATGATGACGTAGGCCGTCGCTCCCTCGCCGGAGCCCGCGTCTTCGGCGCGCCCGTACTTTGGGGCCATCCACCGCCCGTGCCCCCCGGCCGTAGCATCTCCGCAGCCACCGACCTCGGCGTTCCCTGCCTCTACACCGAAGCCGCCGGCGCCGGCCGCGCCCGCCCCAAAGACGTTGACTGTTTCACACAGGGCGTCCTCAACGTCATGCACCACCTCGACATGCTCGCAGGCGACCCCGCCCCTGCACCTCCCGCCGAGCACCTCCTCGGCGACGGCAACATGGACGAAGTCATGTCCGCCCCCATGGCCGGCTACTTCCGACCCCATGTCGAACTCCTGCAGGAAGTCCAAACAGGCCAGCTCGTCGGCACCATCCACGACCCCCTCGGCACCCTCCTCGCCCAACTCCACGCCGAAAGCGACGGCATCGTCATCATGCGCCGCGGCGTCCACCGCGTCCTCGCCGGCGACGGCCTCATCCACCTGACCAACCGCGCCGAATAACCCAATGCCTCCCAGGCTGACGGGCACTCCGCCCCCCATCAGCCCCGTACTGACTCAGCAGTTCACTAAAAACTGAAAACTGAAAACTAAAAACTAACCACTGCCGTTCACCATCCAAGCGCATACCCATCCCGCCGCGGGTCCGCTCCCCCCATAAACCCGCCGCTCTCAGGATCGACCATAATACCCTGGCCGCCCCCTACCTCCGCGTTCCAGGGCCCCAGCCGGTTGAGCCGGTGACCCATCTGCGACAGCTCCAGCAGCACATCCTCACCAATCCGCGTCTCAACGTCCACCTGCGTACCCGGCGACGTCGCCTTCACCCGCGGCGCCTCGATCGCAGCCTGTATGTTCAGGTCATGATCGATCACGTTCATGATCATCTGCGGCGTCGTCTGCAATATCCCGTAACTCCCCGGTGTCCCGATCAGAAAACGCAGCCCCTGCTCGTCCCACACCTGCGCCGGCGACATGCACATCTCGATCTTCCGTCCCGGCGCAATCACATTAGGGCTCTGCGGATCCCCGTCAAACCAGTTCAGGAAATTGTTCAGCGCAATCCCCGTCCCCGGTACGACCACCGCCGACCCAAAACCTGCCCCCAGGCTCTGCGTAATCGCCACCGCGTTGCCCGCCGCGTCGATCGCACTGAAGTGCGTCGTGCACTCTTTGCGCATCCACCGCCGCGGGTCCCCTGCCAGCACCTCGTCCTCCATCTTCTCCGACGTATACCGTTCACCGCCCGAAGGGCGCGCCTGCGAGCCGATCTCTGCCCGGCGCTGCGCCGCGTACTCCTTCGACAGCAGACCCGCCGTGGGCACGTCCTCAAGCCCCGTATACTCGGCCCTGTCCGCCTGCGCCAGCTTCGCCGCCTCGATAAACCGGTGCAACGTCCCCGCACGGTTGTGGCCCATCTCCGCCACGTCAAACCCCTCCATGATGTTCAGCGTCTCCAGGTACTGTACCGCCTGGCACGGCGGCGGCGGCGCATACACACGGAAGCCCCGGTATGAGACCGAAACCGGTTCCTGCCACTCCACCGCAAAATCCTCCAAATCCCGGTGCGTGATCAGCCCCCCGTTCTCCTCCATGTAACGGACCAGCCTGTCCGCAATCTCGCCCCGGTAAAAGACATCGGCCCCGCCCTCAGCAATGGCGCGCATGCTCTTCGCCAGGTCCGGCTGCACCATCAGCTCACCCGCAACCGGCGCCCGGCCATGCGGCAAATACGCCTCCACCGTCGCCGGGTACTTCAGCATCTCCGGCACGTTGAAATCCGTGAACTCGGCGTTCTTCACCGTCAGCGGAAAACCATGCTCCGCATACTCGATCGCCGGCTCAAAGACCGTGGCCGCATCCATCGTCCCGAACCGCTCCAGCGCCGCCAGCCACCCCCCGCACGACCCCGGCACCAGCGGCGAACGCGGCCCCCGCGCCCGGCTCTCCGCATCGCCCACCTCTTCAAACGTCGCCCCATACGGCGCACGCCCCATATAGTCCAGGATCGTATGCTCCTGCTCGCGCGCCGAGTAGATATGCATGTACCCGTCGCCCCCCAGCCCCGACATGTACGGCTCGACCACATTCAGCGCCGTCGCCACCGCCACAATCGCGTCAATCGCGTTGCCGCCTTCCATCATTATCCGCACCCCCGCCAGCGAAGCCAGCGGATGCGCCGAAGCGATCATGCCTCGCCGGCCCGTCACCGTCGAGCGATGAACGATTCCCTTGGCAGAAAAGGACATCGGTTCTCTCCTTGCAACTGGTTTTTGGGTTCTCTGTTTCTTGACTATACGCCTCTGACAAGGAGTGGCTCTATAATGATCCGATTTCGCAACGCCTAAGCCCTATTCAGTCCACGACACCGCACAAGGCGAGCGAATCTCTCCACTCACTCATCTCAAAGCCAATCACCCAGCAATCTGTGCTTTCACTGACCACTGATCACTGACTACTGCAGTTCTGGGCGGTCGGGCCTAGTCGGCCCTCCCTTGTGCGGG
>VXOE01000321.1 GCA_009840225.1 Caldilineaceae bacterium SB0662_bin_25
CAGGTCTGCTGGACTCGCTTATCTTGCCACTCTTCAGCTGTTAATGTGCCACAACTTCGTTACTCTACTACATGTAGATTGACCTGACAAATCGATTCCGATTCAGTGCAGGTTTCTTCAATGTATCACAATGCAATTGGCCTGTCAAATGGGGATCGGGTTGAAATTCAAAGCAAACGTATGAAGATTTGGACGCCGTCGCAGCCGACGAAGGGCACGCGCAGAGGGCACCCACGAGGGGTGCCCCTACGGGGTTTTGTCCCGGTTCGGTGCTGCACACGCAGAGGGCACCCACAAGCGGTGCCCCTACGGGACGCTTTACGGGGTTCTGTTGCGAAGGGACTATCCGATTACGATGAGTACGGCGTCCTGGTCGACGCTCTCGCCGGCGGTGACTTCCACTTTGCGGACTACGCCCGAGCGGACGGCGCGGATTTCGTTTTCCATCTTCATGGCTTCGAGGATCATGAGCGGCTGATCTTCGATGATCTCATCGCCGTCCTGTACCAGTATCTTTACAATCATGCCCGGGATGGGGGCCCTGACGGCGAGGTCGCCCTGGGGCAGTGCGGGCCCCTGGCGGGCTGCGTTGAGGCGGCGTGTGCGTTCGTCCTCGATGCGCACGCGGAACTGCTCACCGCGGAGGGTCACGTCGTGGCTGTGCGGGGTCTCCTCGACCAGCATTTCGAAGCTGGCGTCGTCGAGCAGCAGGCTGTACAGCTGGGTGACACCGCTCTGGCGGAGGTCGACGGTGATGGGCTCGCCGTCGACCAGGACTTCGTCCTCGTTGATCTCGATTTCGAAGGTATGGTCGCCGACACTGGCAAAGTATTTCACCACCGGCCTCCCATCGTGCTCATGCGGCCGGCCTGCTTCCAGGGGCTGGCACCGTTGCCTTCGCCGCCACCGATATTGACGGCGCGGCGGCCGGCATCGTGGGCAACGAGGGCGGCGGCCACGGCAGCGATACGCGCCTGCTCGACGTCGGGTTCGTTTTTGGCCACCAGGCGGCGGCGGTCGAGGAAGCCGGTATCGAAGGTTCCCCAGATGAACTCTGTGCTGTCCATGATCTCCTGGTGGAACGGGATCGAGGTTTTGATTCCGCTGATGCGGTATTCGTTGAGGGCGCGGCGCATACGCAGGATGGCTTCGGCCCTGTTTTCGCCCCAAACGATCAGTTTGGCGACCATCGGGTCGTAGAAGAGGCTGACTTCGTAGCCGCGGTAGAGTGCGCTTTCGACGCGCACGCCGGGCCCGGTCGGCTCCTTGAGGTAGGTGACGACGCCGCTATTGGGCATGAAGTTGTTGAAGGGATCCTCGGCGGTGAGGCGGCATTCGATCGACCACCCCTTGGGGCGGATATCTTCGGGCCGGTAGCGCATGCGGCGGCCGGCTGCTATGGTCAGCTGCTCTTTGACGATATCGACACCGGTCACAAATTCAGTAACGGGATGCTCCACCTGCAGGCGGGTGTTCATCTCGAGGAAGTAGAATTTGTCCTCATCGGGGTCGAAGAGGAATTCAATCGTGCCGGCGTTGACATAGTTCACCGACTCGGCGGCGGCCACGGCGACGCGTCCGAGGTCCTGGCGCATGTTTTCGTCGACAGCGACGCTGGGCGCCTCTTCGATCAGTTTCTGGTGGCGCCGCTGGATTGAGCATTCGCGTTCGCCGAGGTGGATGGTGTGCCCGTAACTGTCGGCGAGGACCTGCACTTCGATATGGCGAGCACTGGAGATGAACTTTTCCAAGTAGACCTCGCCGTTGCCGAAGGCGCCGACTGCCTCGCGGCGCGCGGCCTGGAGCGCGCTGGTGAACTGGTTGGGATCGTGAACGACGCGCATGCCTTTGCCGCCGCCTCCCGCGGTGGCTTTGATCATCAAAGGGAATCCGATCTGAACGGCGGTTGCTTTGAGCTCATCGTCACGCAGACCCTTGCGCGAGCCGGGCACGAGGGGCACGTTGTTTTTGGCGACGGTTTCGCGTGCGGTCTGTTTATCCCCCATCTTGGCGATGGCATCGGGTGACGGGCCGATGAAGGTGATGCCGGCGTCTGCGCAGGCGGCGGCGAATTCGGCGTTTTCGGCCAGAAAGCCGTAGCCGGGATGGATGGCATCGACGCCGGCCTTACGGGCCACATCGATGATCTTGTCGATGCGGAGGTAGCTGTCGCGGCTGGGGGCGGGGCCGATGTGGTAGGCCTCGTCGGCGTAACGCACGTGGAGGGCAGTCCGGTCCACATCGGAGAAGACGGTGGCGGTGGCGATGCCCCGCTCTTCACAGGCCCGCAGGACGCGTACGGCGATTTCGCCTCGATTCGCAACCAGAACTTTTTTGAACATGAGCCGATCCTTACTTTCTCAAATCTATTTCAAGAAGGGTGTGCGCTCGGGACGAAGAGAGTTGCCCTGTGTCTCATCGCTCCGCCTGATACGAGTGTCGTCCGCATCCAAGAACCTGTGGACTGCGTTCTTGACGCGCCTGAGGCTGATAGTGGAAGTCAGGAACAGTCCAGCATGGGAGGAAGTGACGGAATTCAGATTCGGTGCAGATGCATTGGGGGTTAATGTGAGCATTTCATTTATTGTGGACTGTTTGTCTTGATAGTGTTGCGCAGGCTTTCTCATCTGTGTGTTGGACGAGAGTTTACAAGAGTTTACGAGAGTTTATGGGCGTTTACGTGTTGTCCGGACTGCAGTTTCTGTGATTTCTGTGATGTGCTGTGATTAGAGCTTGGCTAGCGTCGGGGGTCTCGTACCATTGTCGGCGCGGGTTGTGCGAGAGTTGTACGAACTCTGACAAGGTGGGACGAGCTGGTCGGTTCATGTCGGTTCAAGTCGGGTTATGTCGGATAATGTCGGGTCAAGTCGGGCGAATAAATTTTCCTGGCCTATTTTTGCCGTTACGGTTTTGCATCAGTTTTTTCGGTTTTGGCGCCGACTCCCGGCATTGGCAAGTTCTCTACGACTCACTCAGACACAAGACTCACGCCGACCGCCTGGCGGTTGAGGGGCAGAGTGTCGTGTATGGACGGTTCATGTCGGGTCAGAACGGGCTATGTCGGGTCAGGTCGGGCAGCTTTACTTCTTTTGGACTTATGCGCTTGACTGCGCGCAAGTTAGCTCACTATCTTTGTTGGCTTATGGGCAGATAGATTGTCGACGGTTTACAGTCCTGCACGGGCCCTCCCTCGCCTGCAGATTCCCTGCCAGCGGGCGTCATGGCTTGAGGATGAAGATACACTCTCAGAAATGCCTGTTCGTATTCTGGCGCAAGGCTATTATATCACCGTTCTTGATGCGATTGCCCTGCCGGACCGCGGTATTATCCGGTCCCGCGTCGTGCAGCATAGGCGAGTTATCAGCGTGCGCGCGCATCAGATCCCCTGTCGATGGACTCGAGCCTGAATCAGAAGCCGGTCGCTTGTGAAAGGCGCCGGCGGGATCTCGCTGCTCGGGTGCCAGGTACCGAAGGCGCTGTCGTTGGGCGAGAGGAGCAGACGGCGAAAGCCCCACATGGAGAGATCGACGGTGCGTCCTACGGGCGAACTGAAACTCTCCTCAACGATTGCCTGCACGGGCGCGAAGCCGGCGGCATAGCGTGTTTCCCAGGTTCCTTCGGGAAGGACGCCGTCGTCATTGGGTGCGCAGGCCACGCGCAGGGTTACGATGCCGCAATCGACCACGATGACCGCCATCTGATTGCGGCCGTATTGGATATCGGCCTCGACGATCCGGCCGGCAAAGGCGTAGAGGGCGGGGCCGATTTGCGTGAAGCGGGGCGTCAGCGGCTCCTTCTGCACGGCGTACCAGGGGTCCGGGCCGGGCTGGGGCAGCAGGACACCGCCGTCGAGCACAGCCGTGAGGGGGAGGCCCTGTTGCAGTTTAGGAAAACCCATGAGCGCGAACTGTTCGGCGGAGAGCTCGAACTCGATCTGGGGCAGTTGCTGCATCCTGCCCGCGCGTGGGCGAGGCGCGATCTGCAGTTCATTCTGGGCAGCGATCTGCCCGGTAATGGGATCGGTCTTTCTTTCGCCGTTGGGTTCAAAGGTTGGACTCACAGGGGGATATTCCCGTGTTTTTTGGGGGGGAGCCGATCACGTTTGTTCTGCAGCATCTCGAGTGCGTTGATGAGGCGCGGGCGGGACTCGTGCGGTTCGATGACGTCGTCGATGAAGCCGTTGGCGGCGGCGATATAAGGGTTAGCGAAGCGGCTGCGATAGTCGGCGACGAGGTCGTTTCGCTTGGCGACGGGATCCTCGGCGGCGGCGATTTCGCGACGGAAGATTACATTTACGGCGCCCTCCGGGCCCATGACGGCGATCTCGGCGGAAGGCCAGGCGAGGACCAGGTCGGCGCCGATGTGGCGGGGATTCATGACGCAGTAGGCGCCGCCGTAGGCCTTACGCACGATGACGGTGAGTTTGGGGACCGTGGCTTCGGAGAAGGCATAGAGGAGCTTGGCGCCATGGCGAATGATGCCGCCGTGCTCCTGGTTGAGACCGGGCATGAAGCCGGGCACGTCTTCGAGGACGACGAGCGGGATATTGAAGCAGTCGCAGAAGCGGACGAAGCGGGCCGCTTTCTGGCTGGCGTCGACATCGAGGACGCCGGCGAGGACAGCGGGCTGCTGGGCGACGATGCCGATGGTGCGGCCACCGAGACGGGCGAAACAGACCATCACGTTGCGGGCCCACTGCTCGTGGACCTCGAGGAACTGGCCGTCGTCGACGATACGGCGGATGATCTCTTTCATATCGTAGGGACGGTTGGGGTTGTCGGGTACGATCGAATCCAGCTCTTCGTCCTGGCGCAGCAGATCGTCGGTGGAAGGCACGAGGGGCGGATCTTCCATGTTGTTGTTGGGCAGATAGCTCATCAGCTGCTGCACGATGAAGAGGGCGTCCTCTTCGTTTTCGGCGGTGAAGTGGGCGACGCCGGACTTGCTGCCGTGGACGGACGCGCCGCCGAGCTCTTCAAAGGTGACCTCTTCATGGGTGACCGTTTTGACCACATCGGGTCCGGTGACGAACATGTGGCTTGTGTCTTTGACCATGATGACGAAGTCGGTGATGGCGGGCGAGTAGACTGCTCCGCCGGCGCAGGGCCCCATGATAACGCTGACCTGGGGGACCACGCCGGAGGCCATGACGTTACGGAAGAAGATGTCGGCGTAGCCGGCCAGGCTGAGGACGCCTTCCTGGATACGGGCGCCGCCGGAGTCGTTGAGGCCGATGACGGGGGCGCCGTTTTTCATGGACATGTCGAGGATTTTGCAGATCTTGGCGGCGTGATGGCGGCTGACGCTGCCGCCGAAAACGGTAAAGTCCTGGGAAAAGACGTAGACGAGGCGGTCATCGATTGTGCCGAAGCCTGTGACGACGCCGTCCCCGGGGATGCGCTGCTGGTCGAGGCCGAAATCGTGGCTATCGTGCAGGACGAGAGCGTCGACTTCGCGAAAGCTGCCCTTATCCAGCATCAGCTCTAGCCGTTCGCGTGCGGTGGCGCGGCCCTTGGCGTGCTGGGCTTCGATCCGTTCGAGGCCGCCGCCGAGCTTGGTCATGTCCTTACGGCTGCGCAGATCGGTGATACGGGGATCGATTGTCGAGTCAGTCAAGACAAACTCCTCTATCCTGTCGTTGTTCGTTTTGCAGAAGTTCCTGGCACGTTACCCGCTGCCCAGGGCAGATTTCGAGGTCCGGGCCAGGCGCAGTTGCCGGTCACTAAAGCGAGATGGTACCTGTCAGGAGCAGCAGACCGATCAGTATTGGCTGGTGGATCACATAGATGACGAGGGAATGACGGCCAAGAAACTGCAGAACAGGGAATGGGAAAATCCCTCCAAAGTTGGGCAGCGGCAGTTTGCGCGCGCCGCCCGCATAGAAAACTGTGCCCACGAAGACGCCGATCAGAAAGACGGCAAACCAGTGGGGGAAGGGAAAGTAGTCGGAATAGTAGTAGCCGGGCGGTTCGATGCCGAGCGGAACGAGCCAGGAGACACCGGGCGGCGCCTGCACATTCAGGTATTGCAGAAGATAGCTGAGTGCATAGAGAACGGCGGCCACCGTCAGCGTCAGCCAGCGCTTGTTCAACAGAGGGATCGAGCAGATTATCGAAGTCCCGATCAGATGCAGCACGCCAAAGTCGATAGGGGGCAGAACGGCCACGCGCATAACTAATGAGAGTATGAGTCCGATGCCGAGAATGTGCAGTCCGCGGCGGGCGACTTTCCAGGCCAGACCATCGGCCGTCCCGGTTCTGGACAGCGCCCGATTGTAGCTCAGGACGACGGAGACCCCTGCCAGGGTGATGAATGAGGTCGCGGTAAAGCGTTGGAAATAGAACCAGAAGCCCTCATGCAGTACAAATGGCATGCCACCGAAGTTGCGCAGGTCGAACACCAGATGAAAGATGACCATGGTGATGATGGCCACGCCGCGCCAGCTGTCGACCTCCCAGAAGCGGTTGACGACGGGCGTTGTTGCGGCGGGGCCTGCCTCGGCGGAGTCGGTTTGCGGTCGATCCGGCCCGTTGCTGCCTCTATTTTTTTCGGGCAGTTCGCGCTGAACCGCTGCGGTTTTCTGTGTCATTTGGCGCTTTCAGGCGGCGATAACGCTGCCGGCGTGCGCAGCTGCTGCGCACTTGAACCATTTCCCGGTTCCTGCGAGAATCAGAATGGCGGCTACTTGCATCAGGCTTCCCAGCGCCGGGTGAACCGGTTTGCAGCCGTCAGTGGACACTACGCTGACTGGGCAGTGCGTTAGCGCCCTGGATATTATATCGCATACGACAGACCCGGCGCTCCCCAGACCAACGGCAACGCGCGCATACATTATCGTCACTGGTGGGATCGGCGCAGGAACAGCGTCTGAGCGTGGTCGGCAGGCGGCAGTTTGTGGGCAATGAGCGGATGCCCGGCACTCACCACTTTTGACTGCTACAGTGCGCAAACATTTTACACGATAGGACAGGAGATTACAAGGAAATTGGGCCAAGCGGACATGGATTTTTCCGGCGCCAAGCCGGCAAAGGGCGATGCCTGCCATGCGTTGGGGGCTGCACCGGGATGGATCGGGCGTGCGCGAGCAAGGCTGAGCGCGTTGGACGGGGCAAGGCCGCGCCGCCAGGTTGGGCACAGTATAGCGTTTCAGCATTCGGCGCCGAGCACGATGCCGATCGCGCGCGGGATCTTTGACGAGCGGGGCGACATGGCCGCGGGCACGGTGGTCATCGCCGACCATCAGACGGCGGGGCGGGGACGGCTGGATCGCGGTTGGGAGGATGTGCCTGGACGCGGGCTGCTGGGCAGCTATATTCTGTGCGGTGAGCTGTTGCCGGAACATCCATCAACGGCGGTGATGCTGGCGGGCCTGGCCGTGCTGCGGGCGATCGGGGAGAGCTGTCCGCGGCTGGCGGACCGTGTTCGTCTGAAGTGGCCAAACGACGTGATCGCGGTGGAGGCCGTGGGTCCGTTCAAGCTGGCGGGCGTTCTGGTGGAGAGCATCTTTGCGGAGCAGGAGCTCAGGGGCGTCATACTCGGTATCGGCATCAATGTCAATCAACGGGAGGAGGAGTTGCCGTCCGTTCGCGGGGGCGGGCTGCCTCCATCCAGCCTGGCGCTAATATGCCACGGCGACAGTTTGCCCCATCCCGGCTATGCGCCGATCGAAAGAGAGGATCTGCTGGTCGCTCTGTGCCGGGCGCTGGATGATCTGTGCGCGGCGGGGTTGCGTCCTTGTGCGGGGGCGGTCCACGCGCGCTGGCAGAGGGCGCTATACGGGCTGGGCGCGGTCGTCACAGCGCATACCGCTGACGGGCCGATCCGGGGGCGGGCGGTTGGGACATCTGCGCAGGGGGCGCTGCGGGTGCGGG
>VXOE01000200.1 GCA_009840225.1 Caldilineaceae bacterium SB0662_bin_25
CCTCCCACCACGTGCCTCCTCGACCTGGTGTCGATATTGGCCAAATGTGCCTGTTCGAACAGGTCTCGCAAACCCACCATCCGCCGGCCCTGTCGATTCTCCATAGGGGCTTCCCTTGCGCCTGCCCACTCTCACACCAAAACTGGCCGCACTCCTCCCAATGTCCATTCATTCCCAATATCCACCCACCAACCACTGTTACATAGTGCTATAGTGGTGCATACAGTCTGCTCTGACACATTTCTGGGGCTCGTACAAGCTTGTCAGCGCTGCAGCTTGCAGGAGCAGATAATCATTCAGACTAGAGCCGCACGGTCCCGCAAAGAAAACGCAATACGCCATTGCATTTCGTCGCGGCCCTTAGTGGCCCTTCGAGGATCAGGAAAAGGTGTTTTTCGCGCCCTTTCGCGTGACTTCGCGGATCAAAGAAAGGAATTCCTCGCGGCCCTGAATGTCCCTTCCCGGATATCCGTATATGCCAATCGTAGGGACGACAATCCGAAGGGTCCACTGAAAGCCTCTTGACGACTATCAACTGATTAAGTAAAATGCCGCTGCCTCTCGCAATTCTCTGTCTACGCAGAACGACGACAAAAGGAGAACCCTGTCATGAAGAAACTGAAACCGCGATCCGACGACATCACCCGAAGGCGATTCCTCCAACTGGGGGCAATCGGTACCGCGGGAATTGTTGCCGCCGCCTGTGGCGCAGCCGGTGGTGAACCCGCCGCTCAGGACATGCCGGCAACGGCCGCCGACGCCGAGACCGAAGCCCCCGCAGAGGTCCCGGCCTCCCCCGGCGGCTACAGAGAAGCGCCAATGCTGGCCGAAATGGTCGCCGCTGGCGAACTCCCCCCCATCGATGAACGGCTTCCCGCCAATCCCCTCGTCCTCGAAGGCATGGAGGGCATCGGCAACTATGGCGGCACCATGCGCCGCGGCTTCAAAGGCGTCTCCGACCGCTGGGGGCCCACCAAGCTCGCCCGCCAGGGACTGACCTGGTATACACCGGAACTTACTCTCCGCCCCAACATCGCCGAGTCCTGGGAAAGCAACGACGACGCCACCGTCTGGACCTTCCACCTGCGCCAAGGCATGAAGTGGTCGGATGGCGCCGCCTTCGACGCCGACAACTTCGCCTGGTGGCAGGAAAACGTCATGCTCAACCAGGACGTCACCCCGGCTATCGGCCGCCACTGGGTGACCGGCGCCGAACGGACGCCCATGACCATGGAGTTCCCCGACAAACACACCGTCGTCTTTACCTTCGCCCACCCGAACCCGATGTTCCTCGACCGCGTCGCTCCGCTGACGAGAGACCTCTTTGCTCCACATCACTACCTCTCGCAGTTCCATATGGAGACCACCGACGACAAGGAAGCTCTGGAAGCGGCCGTAGAAGATAGTGGCCTCGATACCTGGGTGGCCCTCTTCTCCGACCGCAACTGGTGGTACCTCAACCCCGACCTGCCCAGCCTCTACTCCTGGACAGCCAGTAATCCCCTGTCCGAGGAGCTCTTTGTCATGGGGCGCAATCCCTATTTCTGGCAGGTGGACCCCGAAGGGAACCAGATGCCCTATATCGACACCATAAGGCACAGGCTCTTCGACACTAACGACGTCTTCGACCTGCGTATCATCAACGGTGAGGTCGACTACCAGCAGCGCCACGTCACCGCCGCCAACTTCACCCTGTACAAGGAAAGTGAGGACAGCGGCGGGTATCGCGTACAGCTCGGCGCTGGCGACCAGCACGTCTGCCTCACCCCGAACCAGACCGTCCAGAAGCCCAGATTGCGCGAATTCTTCCAGACCCGCGACGTGCGCATCGCCATGTCTCTCGCTGTCGACCGCGATACACTCAATGAACTCGCATTCGAGGGGCTCTACACCCCGCGCCAGTACAGCCCGCTTGAACAGTCCCCCCAGTACTATCCAAAACAGGCCTACGCCCACATCGAGTACGATCCCGACCGTGCCAATCTGCTTCTCGATGAAGCAGGCTACGCCGAAAAGGACAGCGACGGATTCCGCGTCTACCCCGACGGCAGCGGCGACACAATAAGCTTCGTCGTCGAAGGAACCGCACAGCCCGGCTCGCCCGATGAGGACGCCGTCCAAATCATTATCGGCTACCTGGCAGACGTCGGCATCAAGGCCACCTACAAGGGCATGGAACGCTCTCTGTACACTGAGCACTGGGCCGCAAACGAGATCGACGCCGCCTTCTGGGGCAGCGGACGCTCGCTCCTGCCCCTCGTCGACCCCGCCTTCTTCCTCGGCACCGGCCTCGACCGGCCCTGGGGCGAAGCCTGGGGCCGCTGGCGCCTCGACCCCAACCACGCCGTCGCCGAAGAACCGCCCCAAGGCCACTGGATCCGCACTATGTGGAACCTCTGGGACGAGATTCTGGTTGAACCGGATGAGGCCAGGCGCAACGAGCTGTTCACCCAGATCCTTGACGTCTGGGCGGAAGAGCTGCCGCAGATCGGCTTCCTGGGCCAGATCCCCAATCCGCTGATCGTGCTCAACGGACTGCGCGGGCTCGACCCCGAGTATGTCTACCCGCTCAGCAACCCGACATCTCACGGAGGACTGGTGCAGGTGCACACCTTCTACTGGGACGACCCGGAGAGCCAGAGCTAGACAGTCAGCCGCCTCTGCGAGTCTTGGTTAATGGTGCCGGATTCCTGAGAGTGGGCAATTGGCGAAGGTCAATTCTGATCTTTTCGCGGGGCGTTCTCCCATTACGAGAACGCCCCGCCTAATCCATGCCCGGCCTCGGGCCGCCCTTCAGATCAGCGTCTATATTCACATTGCGAAAAGCAGTGCCTGCCCGCTGCTGCGCTCCTGGATCCAACAGAGGACCAATCCAATGACCCCGTATCTCAGATGCCTTCCCGAACGCAGCACCTACGAGGACCAGCACACCGGCCGCACAATCGAGCAGCTGACCAGCAGCCCTATGTCCGATGTCCACACCTACTATGACATTTCACCCTGGTCGCCCGACGGTCGTTACATGGTCTTCTCTGCCGCAAATCCCAACGACGTAACTGACGTCCACCGTGATACCTTTGCCACCAACAACGGCCGCGTCTATCTGATGGACCTGGAGACATACGAGCTGCGCCTCCTCGCCGAAAACGCCTTCTACAACACCCACACCGGCGCCTTCCCCGTCTGGCACCCAACCAAATGTGAAGTCTTCTTCTACACCGCGCCCGAGGAAGTCACAGTCGTCGACGCCGAATGGTCGCGACTCGGCCAGGACGGCGGCAAAATCCTGCGCAAAATGAAGGGCGGCATCCGCCAGATCAGCCCCGACGGCAAGCTCCTCAGCTGGACGACCAACGATATCCGTACCGACCTGCCCAGGGGCGTCTACACCATGACCTCGGAGTCCGACTCGAACGCTGAAGATGGTGCCGGGCTATCCCTGATCGCCTCCACCGAATCGCTCTACGAAATGACGCCCAACAACGATCTCTTCCACGTCGACCAGATGACCGTCGGCAACACGAAGTGGACCCCCGACGCCCAGCACATGCTCGTCGCCATGTGGATCAAATCCGCGCCCGACGACCTCGCACCCTGGAGGAGCCCTTTCCGCCGCAGCATCTACATCGTCAGCCGCGACGGCAGCGAACGCCGCTGGCTCACCTTCTTCGGCCATCACCACAGCTGGACCGCCAACGGCACAAAGGTGCTCTATTCGGGCTATCTCACCCACACCGATGAGGGTCAGCAGGACGAGCCGCGCCTCCACATGATCGATTTCGACGGCAAATACAAGGAAGTCGTCATCGACCACCCCTTGGGCGGCCATCCCATCGCCAGCCCCGACGGCAGCAAAATCACTACCTGGGATCGAGAAGGCGTCATCCTCGTCGATCTGAAATCACAATCTGTCGACCATATCGCCGCCTTCGGCCCCCACTGCGATCACAACTCCCATCGCGGCACACACCCCCACTGCCTCTGGAGCCTTGACGGCAGCCGCATCCTGTACAACTCAGCCCAGTCAGGTCGCAGCCACCTCTACCGCGTTGAAGCCCAATGACGCATGAGGACACAAACTTTCACCTTCAATTGCCTGCTGTCAATTGGTGGAGCCCAAGATGAAAATTGAGAAGATCACGCCCTTCCTGGTAGACAGATTCCTCCTCGTGCGCGTCTACACCGACCAGGGCATCGTCGGCAACGGCGAGGCCGGACTCTGGGCGCATCATGGCGTAGTACATCGCGCCATCCTCGAACTGAGCGACTACTTTGTCGGCAAAGACGCCGCACGCATCGAACACCACTACCAGACCGTCAGCCGCGATGCCCACTTCATGGGCGCCGCCCTCAGCGCCGCCCTCAGCGCCATCGACATCGCCCTCTGGGACATCGCAGGCCAGGCCGTCGGCCAGCCCGTGCATCAGCTCCTCGGCGGCCGCCTGCGCGACAAAATCAAGGTCTTCGCCAACGTCGGCGGCGCAACCGTCGCCGAATGTGCCGCCAGCGCCCAGCAGCAGGTCTCAGCCGGCTACCTCTCCCTCCGAATGTCACCCTTCCTGCCCGGCTTCGAGCGTAAGACGCCCTCCCAGGTGATCGGCGAGGCCGTCGCCATGGTCGCAGCCGTGCGCGACGCCGTCGGCTTCAACATCGATCTCGGCCTCGAAATCCACCGCAACCTGCGCCCCGAAGAGGCCATCATCCTCGCCCGCGAGCTGCTGCCCTTCCGCATCCTCTACTACGAAGACCCGCTCGCCCCCGAAAGCCTGGAGCCGATGGAATACATAGCCCAATCCGTCCCCTTGCCCATGGCCACCGGCGAACGCTTCTACAACATCTACCAGTTCAAAGATCTCATCGACCGCAAGATTGTTAGCCTCATCCGCCCCGACCTCTCCCTCGCCGGCGGCTTCACCCAGTGCAAGAAAATAGCCGCCATCGCCGAGGCCGCCTTCGTCGGCATCTTCCCCCACCTCATGGGCAGCCCCGTCAACATCGCCGCCTTCTGTCAGCTCGACGCCGCCATCCCCAACTACGTGTTGATGGAAAGCCATCCATCCGCCGACGCCTTCAACGAAATTGTCGACTATCCCGTCGAACGCCAGGGAGGCTATCTCCTCGTCTCGGACCGGCCCGGAATAGGACTCGCAATCGACGAGAGCAAGCTGGACCGCTTCACCTACCAGCCCAAGAAGATCCTTGGCAACTTTCACGCCGACGGTGCAGTGGCCCACTAGCCATCGCCGTCAGGAGCCAGCTCTATGACTACGACGCGAACCGGCGGCGAAGCGCTGGTTCATGCCCTCCTATCCCACGGCATCGACACCATCTTCGGCCTCCCCGGCGTACAGAACGACTACTTCTACACAGCCGTCCACGACGCCCGCGATCGCTTACGCGTCATCCACACGCGCCACGAGCAGGGCGCCGCCTACATGGCCCTCGGTTACGCGCAGGCCTCCGGCAAGACCGGCGTATTCGTTGTCGTCCCCGGCCCCGGATTCCTCAACGCCTCCGCCGCACTCTCCACCGCCTACGCCACCAACGCCCCTGTCCTCTGCCTGACCGGCCAGCTCCACAGCGACCACATCGGCCGCGGCTACGGCATGCTCCACGAAATCCCCGACCAGCTCGGCATCCTGCGCTCCCTCACCAAGTGGGCCCGCCGCGTCGATTCTCCAGCGGACGTGCCCCGTCTCGTCTCTGAAGCCCTTGGCGCAATGCACTCCGGTCGGCCTCGACCCGTCGGCCTGGAGGTGCCGCTCAACGTCTTCTCCCGCAAAGCCGATTTCAACGACGAAACCCTTTCCGTTGCCCGCAGCCGTCCCGAATTGGATCGCCGCGCCGTGGATAGTGCCGCCGATCTCTTGAGCGAGGCGCTAAGCCCCGCGATCTTCATAGGCGGGGGCGCACTTGACGCCGGTGAAGAAATCGGCAGGTTGGCCGAAGCGCTGCAGGCGCCGGTCATCGCCAGCGCATCAGGGCGGGGCATACTCTCCAACCGCAACCCTTACAGCCATTCATACGGTCCTGGCCGCCGCCTCTGGGAACAGGCTGACGTCGTTATCGCCATAGGCACGCGCCTTTCCACCCCCATGATGCGTTGGGGCAAACCGCCCAACCTGCGCATCATTCGCATAGACATCGACCCCGAAGAGCACGATCGCCATGAGCCCCCCCAGGTTTCAATGCTAGCCGACAGCCGCGAGGCATTGCAGGCGCTCCTTCCTGCCCTGGCAGCCCGCAAACGCGACCGGCCCTCCCGTCGCCTTGAAATGCTGGCCTTGCACGACGAAATGGACGCCATCTATGATTTGGTTCAGCCTCAAATGGGGTTCGTGCGCGCCATCCGCGAGGCCCTGCCGGATGACGGTATCTACGTCGAGGACATTACCCAGGTCGGCTACGTAAGCCGCGAAACCATGCCGGTCTACCGTCCCCGTACCTACCTGACTTCCAACTATCAGGTTACCTTAGGCTGGAGTTTCCCTGCCGCACTCGGCGCCAAAGTTGCCGCCCCCGATCGCCCGGTTCTCTGTGTCACCGGCGACGGCGGATTCCTCTTCGCCGCTACCGAGATGGCGACAGCCGTCCAACACGGAATCAACACCGTAACGGTTGTATTCAACGACTCCGCCTACGGAAACGTACTCAGAATGCAGAAGCAGAACTACGGCGGCCGCGTCGTCGCCAGCGAGCTGCACAATCCCGATTTCGTCACCTTCGCCGAGTCCTTCGGCGCCCGTGGTCTTCGCGTCCATTCCCCGGCTGAACTTCGCCAAGCCCTGGTCAGTGCCTTCGCCGCCAACGCACCCGTCCTCATCGAAGTGCCTGTTGGAGAAATGCCCGCCCCCTGGGAAAAAATGTCCGCCCCCACTGCGCGTAGCAAGCGGGACTAATCCTTGCCGGCCTCCGTCTGCTTCATTGGCACAGCAACTATCCTGCTGTCAACCTCGCAACGAATTCCCTGTGTTCCGGCGAAGCAATGCCCTCTTCCACCGGTTCAATCAACTCCGCGACCCTCCCTTCCCAGAACCAGTCCGCCCGGAACCAGAACCCCGGCAATACTCGGCTTCGCAGCACACCGTCCTCGTCCGGTCTGATCAGTTCGTACACGCCGTCCGCCAGCCGGAAAAGACGCACTTCACGCTCATAAGCCAGTACTACGAAATACTCTCCGACGCCACTACGCCTGTATAGCTCCAGTTTACTGTGCACGTCGTAAGCGGCGCTGCTTGCCGCCACCTCTACCACAAATTCAGGCGCTCCAACATACAATCCCTCTTCAGTTCTTTCAACTCCACCGCCACTTGGCACTTTAAATCGCACACAAAGATCAGGCTGAATCTCATTCTGATCGTCGACAATTACCGACTGATTGTCTGCCACGCGCAATCCAGATGTATGGGCGCGATAAAACCCAAGAATCGTACTGAAATCTGCGTGAATTTCACTGTGCTGGGCGTAAACAGTGGCACCAACAATCACGACCCCATCAACGAGCTCTGCCTTCTTGATCTCGGGGTACAAAGAATAACGTCGATGAAACTCGGCGCGGCTGAGCCGGTCGCCGCTCGCCAGCGGCGGCCTCCCCCGCGGCGATGATTCTCCTGTAGCTGGCTTCGCTGGAGCTTGTGTAACCACAACTACCTCCCTTCCCGCTCGCCAACCATACCATAACTGGCGCACAATCTCACTCTACCCAACTCTAGCCTATCGCTCGCCCACGCCTCGGCGGCCCAAACGGCAGGGATACCCCTTGTGGGTGCCCACCGCCGCCCACCTAAAACCTCCCGAATCCCCCCGTAGGGGCACCCCTTGTGGG
>VXOE01000284.1 GCA_009840225.1 Caldilineaceae bacterium SB0662_bin_25
TGTTTTTTTTTTACCGCCCCCCCCCCCCCACCCCCCCGTTTGTGGGGGGGGGGGGGGGGGGGGGGCGGCCGGGTGGGGGGGGGCCCCCCCCCCCCCCCACGCCCCCCCCCAAAAACCTCCGCCGCATCGAGTGTGTGCGCGTAATACGACCTTGACGACCCGCTGCGACCGAGCTTCCCCCACCCCGCCTCGTGGCTCGTACCCAGGCGTGAGCCGGCGCAGGCACGGCAAGTCCAAATCGGCCCCACTCCACCCCTCCATGACCGTCAAGAGCCCGGCACACAAGCAGTTCACCAAAAACTAAAAACTGACTACAAAAAACTGCCTTCCACGCCGCCCCTCATTCTATCACGGCCGCCTCGCCCTCTGCCGCCCGGTCCGCCCTCTTCTGCGCCTTCCTGAAATCACTCCAGCGCAGCTGCTCCCGCCAGAAATAATACCCCCCCAGCAGCGTCACCGGCACCCACAGCGCCGCGTGCAGCGTCAGCGTATAACTCGCCGCCAGCTGCGTGTCGATCCCGTACGCCGTCAACGTCTCGATCCCCGGCGTATCGAACGTACCGATGTACCCCGGCGCCGACGGCAACGTCGTCGCCAGATTCACGACCCCGTTCATCAACATCAGCGCCAGAAAACTGACGCTGAACGCAAACGCATGCATCACGAACCAGTACTTGACCGTCTCCATCAGCCACACAACGATGCTCGTCGCAAAAATCAACAGCAGGTCCCGCCCGCTGCGCAGACTCCCCAGCCCCGCCATGAACCGTTCAAAAAGGCCGTCCGTCCGCTCGCGGATCCGCGCCGGCAGCAGATGTTCGGCCAGCCAGCCGTACAGCGCCGCAATCCGCCGCGGCCGTACCGTCACCCAGATGAAAAGCGCCGTCACGATCAGCAGCAGAAATGTTACAAAGACGACAAACTGCTGAAAGGCCGCCGGAATCGGCGCAAACGGCAGCGCCAGAAAAACAAACAACAGCATCACCAGCCCGTCAAATACACGCTCGATGATCACCGTCGCCAGGCTCGAGCTGATCGGGATCTCCTCCCGCTGCCACAGCACGTACGCCCGCATCACCTCCCCCGCCCGGAACGGGTACACGTTGTTCCCAAAATATCCGATGCACACCACCGGAAACAGCTTCCCCATCGAGACCGGCTTCAAATGCCGCAGCATAAAATGCCACCGCCACGTGCGCGCCCACAGCCCCACCATGTAGACCGCCACACCCGGCACAATCCACCAGTAGTTCGCCTGCCCCATCGCCCGCCAAACCTCCGGCAGATGCAGCCCCGGCAGAATCAGATAAAGAAAAAAGACGCTGATCAGAACCCCGATCAGCAGCTGCGCCGCACGTCTCATCCACCCCTCATAACGCTACTCATCCCGCCATTATTCCACACCTCCCACGAGCAGCCTCACTAAAAACTAAAAACTAGCAACTAAAAACTGGTCTCCACAAAAAAAGTGCCAGGCCAACCGGCCTGGCACTCAAAATATAAACTATCTGGACTCTGCACGCCTGCACTACCCCGGGATAGGGAGCATCGCAGGTTCAACCGCCTCACCGAGAATCTCTTCCATCGCCATTACATGGGCACATATGCTTCTGCGCTGAAACTCCTCGCAATCACAATCCCATGAACCCTGATCATAGGAAACGCGGTGATCAGAGTGCTCGCCTTGGATCTTCACCTGCAGGTTGTTCACCCACAAGCGCTCGTCACGCTCGGCTGCGTACTGGCGGGCTTTGAGGATACGGCTGGCAATCGCGTCCATTCTGCATTCCTTTCTCTGAGATGATTGGCACGAAGGAAACGAAACGGAACAGAGACAGGTTCCCGTGAAATGCATGTCCCCCAAAAACAACAAAACCCGGACGCGTCGGGCGTCCAGGTCTTTACGGCTTCTGCAGGCAGTCCAACCCAGCCTGCAATCCTGCTACAGTTCGCAAAACAGTCAGCGTTCACGCTCATCCTTGAGTGTCAACTCTTTTGTGTCCGATACAGTGGTAATTCCACCGCACGGAGGATCTTGTATAGAGTCTTGCTGAACATTTTCACTGCCGTTCGTCTTGGGGGGTACGGCTGCGCTAAGTATAAGCCTTTGCCCCCCTTCCTGTCAACCACACGAACCCCGCACCCGTCCTCAAAACCCTCGTCAATTGCCCAAAAACTATCCAAAATTACTCTGGTGGGCCTCCATCTACCAGCAGAAAAGTGACCGAAATCAGCGTAACCGGCGTAGTGGACAATATGCCTACGATTTAACTACGATCTGTCCAGTAAGTCGCATCCCCCACACGAAAGACACCTACTCCACGTAAATCTCAACCAGCTCATCTTCATCCCGAACTTCCAGTATCTTCCCCTGCAGCCCCGACCGCAACGCGTTCTGAATCTCCTCAACGTCCAATTCCGCCACGTCCGGCACAAACCGCGCCCCGACCGCCAGTCCCATGTTGACCAGCCCAATCGGGATCGTCAGATTCACCCGCGTCTTGCCGCTCCTCGTATCCGATACGCGCAGACGCAGCCAGCGCCCTTCCCCCGCCGCGCGGCTCTCCGTCGCCCCCCGCTGCCGCCGCGCCTTTTCGTCGCTCTTCCCCAACGCGCCCAATAGACGCGCGCCTTCCTGCGCACTTATCTTTCCTTCCTCGATCATCTTCAAAACCCGCATCCGCTCTTCCGCTGTTGCCATATAACCCTCTCCCCGATACGCAGACAACTGACCTCTCCCGCCGCGCAATCCATCAATGAATACTTGATGCGCCTCTGTTGTTCTTCGCGCCCCTTCGCCTGACTTCGCCGATCAATCGTTTCTGTCTCCCGCAATTGTCAACGTAACCTAATACTGCCCCAGCAATCCACGCCCGCGCGCAACCTGCTCCCCCCACAGAAATACGCCCCAACCGGCGAACAAAAAGACCACCGTATGCACCGTCAACCACACCAGGCTCCCGTCCTGCCACACACTTGCCAGCGACATCTCGTCCAGCACAACCCGCCGCAGCACGTCGATCCCCTGGGTCGACGGCAGACTGCGCGCAAACCCTTCCAGCCAGCCCGGCATCCGTTCCACCGTCAGAAAAGAGCCGTTCAGGAACAACAGCATATTCGTAAGCAAGTTGCTCAGCGCATTCACCTGCTTGAACACCAGCGTCGCACCGCCCAGAAAAAAAGCGAACCCATACAGCCCCACCAGGGTCAGCGCAAACACCGGCACGCCTTCCACACGCAGCGGAATCCGGATCCCCAACCCCAGCATCAGGATCCCGCCAATCAGAATCACCATGCCGCTGCTGATGAATATCGAAGCCACCGAGCGCCCCGCCAGCAGCAGACCCGACGGCAGCGGGCTCATGTACATCTGCTCCAGCGTTCCTGTCTGTGTCTCCTCACGGATCCCCTGACTCATATCCGAAATCGCAAACACCGCGAAAAACCATGTCAGGTAGCCCAACAGCGCCGGCGCCATCTGCTCCGCCGTCGGCCTGCCGCCCGACACAAAGAAGCTGATGCCCACGAAAAGAAACCCGATCATGAACGTCTCGAGCATGAAATTGAACCGGTAAGACCACATTATGATCAACCGCTTCTGGCACTCATTCAACAATACCGTTCCCGTCACCACCATTGCCTTACCCTCTGACCTCGATGCCAGCGGGCCCGTCGCCCGCCTCCAGTTCCAATCCACCGTCCTGCCCACCCGTCTCCTCGGCCCGCTCAATTAGCTCGACGAATATCTCCTCCAGGTTCGGCTCCGCCGGCGAAACGCTGATCAAATCCATGCCCGCTACCCGCGCCCGCTCCACCAGCTCGAAAACCGACAACTCGTCTCCAACCTCCCCGGACAGGACCGTGTGCCCGTTCTCCCGGCTGGCCGTGAATCCGGGGAAAGCACCGCTCTTCTCCGCCTCCACCAACCCCCGCAGCCGCACCTGATAGAACTCCCGCCGGAACAGGTCGAGCAGCTCCCCCGTGGGACGGTGGGCCAGCAGCCGTCCATGGCTCATGATCGCCACCCGGTCGCAGAGACTCTCCGCCATGTCCAGCTGGTGCGTCGTCAACACGACCGTCTTGCCCCGCTCCTCCGCCAGCTGCACAATCCACTCCTGTACCGTGCGCGACGCCTGCACGTCCAACCCCAACGTCGGCTCGTCCAGCAGCACGATCGGCGGGTCCGCGATCAGCGCCGCCGCGATCGCCACCTTCTGCTGCATTCCCCGGCTGTACTCCCCCACCGGGTCTTTCCGCCGCTCCCACAGGTCCAGCTCCCGCAACAGCTGCTCCGCCCTCGCTTTCAGCGCCTTGCTCGACGAGACCCCCTTTATGCGGCCAAAGTAGAGCAGGTTCTGCCACGCGCTCATGCGCCAGTAAACATTGCGCGTCCCTTCCAGCACCGCCCCGATCTGCCGCATCGCCTGGCCCCGCTGCCTGCCCACGTCATATCCGTTAAGCCGCACCGTTCCCGTCGTCGGCATCACAAGCCCGCACGCCATCTTCAGCGTCGTCGTCTTGCCCGCCCCATTCGACCCCAGAAAGCCAAAAACCTGCCCCGGCTCCACCGTCAAATCCAGCCGCCTCACCGCCTCGACCTCATTGCCGCCGCGGCTGCGGAAAACCTTGCTCAAAGATTCGATTTCAATCGCTGCTCTCATACCAGTTTCCAGTTCAGTCCAATCCAATCACCAACAGTTCATCCTTCCCGTTCTTCCCCTCATAAAACCGTATGAACTCCAACGGCATGCACGACTCCAGGAATCGCTCCGGTGGAATCCCATCCGGACGGCGGCCTTGCTCTATAAATTGGAACGCCTGCGACCAGCTCAACTTCTGCTGAAAAACTGCGCCGATCAGCGGCAGAGGGATCGGGATCCGCAGGTCCAAAACACTCGACTTCTCACTTGCCAGGCACTCGTACTTGTAGATGCGGAACCAGAAGAAGAGGACCCTGCGCCAGAACGTACTGCTCGGCTGTCGGCTGCCCTCCTGGACCTGCCGCACTATCTCCGGCAGCCCCGCCTGACCTCCTTCCCCCGTCTCCACCACCCCGCCGCTGCTTCGGACCGCAACCGCCGCCGGAAAACGGGCCGGCAGCTGGCTGTCGCTATCCTGTTTGTCTATGTCCATCTTCCTCCCCTTTCTTCATCTGGTGGCCTTCGCGTCCCTTCGCGTGCCTTCGCGGATCAAATGTTTTTGTCTTTCACACCATGCAAGCAAGAAACATCTCTAACAGACCTGCTGGTTCTCCGTTCTTGCCGAATTCTGAGCGCCCTTTCCAATGATACCAACGATACCTGAAGTTACGACGCCCGCCTGCCCAGCGCATCCAACAGCTCCTCCGCCTCCGCTGCCGTGATCTTCCCCTCCGACAACATGCGCAGTACCGTCATCCGCTCCTCCTCAGAGACCGGCTCAACGTCCACCTCGACATCTACCTCTACATCCACGTCCACGTCGATATCCTCAAAGTCAGTCAGCGGCTCTTCGTCTCGCACAGCAGCCCCGGACGACGGCGAATCCGTGTCAAAGCTGAAACTCCAGCTGCGGGCATCCTCCCAATCTCCCTCAGCCGCCCTCTTGCCCGCCGCCCGCAGCGTCCTCCGCAGCGTCTTGCCCAGCGATCGAGAGGCCCGTCGCTGCGCCCGCGCCGCCGCTCGTGCCCCTCTTACTCCTTCTTCTTCGCCAAGTCCCCTCAGTACGCCCGCCGAATCCAGATGCACGCTGCCACCGGCAGTCACAGAATAACTGCTCGCCCCCGCGCCCGCGCGGAACGTATGCACCCCCGGACCGCGCGCGACCATCGTTGCCCCGCCTTCAACCGTAAGCCCGCCGCCGCACACCGCCTTGAACGAGCCTCCCTCCGCCTCCGACACACGGCAGCGGACATCGCCTCCCGCAATCACACGCACGTCGCCCCGAACATCTGCTAGCTCGACACTGCCGCCGCACTTGGCCGACAGCGAGCCGCCGCACCCTTCTACCTCCAGGTCGCCGCCCACGCCCCCCAACGAAACCGAGCCGCCCACTTCACGCAGCGTCGCCCGCCCGTTCGCCTTCCGGCACGACAGCGCACCCCGTACACTCTCAGCCGTGAGATCGCCCATCACCCGGCTCACCGCCGCCTCACCCACGTCCGCGAGATGCAGCTCCCCGTTCACCTGATCGCAGGCCACCTTGCCCTGCACCCCCCTCAGGCTGACCCGGCCCATCGCCCTTCCGACCCCTGCCGCGCCGTCAACGTTGATGAACTCCACCGCGCCGTCCGCTCTCTCGACAACCGCGTTTCCGCCCGCATTCAGCACATCCACGTCCGCACGCGCCCGCCCTACCCGGAAGCCGGATACATTTTGCAGCGTCAATCGCCCCATTACCGCCGCGATCGAGATCTCTCCCCCAATCTGCTCCGCAATCAGATCGCCCATCGCCTGCTTCGTCACCTCCACACCGCCGGCCGCCTTCGCGACGTTTACCCGGCCCGCCGCGCTCCCAATCCGCACGCTGCCGGCCTCCTCCACCAGCAGATCCCCCGCGACCCGTTCAATTTCCACCCCGCCGCGCACCTTGCTTATCTTAACCTGTCCCCCTGCCGCGCTCTCCACGATTTCGCTTGCAAACGGCAGCCGCACCACCAGCGAAGACGCAGCCTCGATTTCGAGCTGTTCTGACCCGGCCTTCACCACCGGCTGCTCTCCCTCGCCCGCCGCCTCGATCAGCGCCTGCTCCCAACCCTCGACCCGCAAATCTCCTCCGCAACGGATCCGCACCCGCGGGCTCGCAGATTCCGGCTCCACCTGTATCTGCTCACTCATTTCTCTCCCCCTGCATATCTGTTCGCGTTGACCTGCTCATCTCATCCCGCTAACTCCGCCAGCCGGTGAGGCCAGAATCCTCTATCCACCCTGCAACTGCTCCATAGCCGCTTCATAGTCGATCTCGCCCGCCTCCAACTGCGCCAGGATCTGCCGCCGCGCCTTCTCCGCCAGCGGCGCCGGCTCATCCCGCCCCGGCTCAAACCCCATCGCCCGGATCATCTCGTGCAGCCGCCCCCGCAGCGTCGGGTACGACATCCCCAGCTCCTCCTCCATCCGGTTGAACTTCCCCTCACAGCGAATAAACGTCGCCGCAAACTCCATCTGCTCCCGCGACAGACCGGCAAAAGGCGTCTCCACCAGGAACCGCCCCTCCACCCGGCTGTCACACTCGCGGCAAAAGAAACCTGTAACGGTCAGATCTCCTGCCTGGCAGATCGGGCAGGCCGTCGGTAGTGGATTCATAGCGTCTGCTCCATCCCGTCATGTCTCGAATATTCAGGTAGTGCCAGCTTGGCCTCAGCAAGTTGATACCGTCGTTGCAGGGCAGTCCCCCTTGCCACCAACCACGCCCCCAAACGCGCAAACAGCCACGCCTGCCAGCGAGGTGGGCGCCGGTATGCCCGAATCTCCTCATACCTCCTCGCTTCAGAAGTCAACTTCTCTCTCCGTAGCGTCGCCTCCAAAGCCATCCGTTCCATGAACATTCTAAGTCCTCACTTCCATTTTTCGTACCGAATTTGCCATATAATCAAGATAATAGCTCAATTCATTAAATATGTCAATACCTAACTTTAGTTTTTCTAAGAATTCTGTTGAATTCCTTGAGATTCTCCCAGTTTTCTGCCTTATTACGCGGAAATGGTGACTGCTAAGTCCTTGCCCAAAGGCGCTCAAAATTCACCATGGCGAAAGATGTTTCTCTCTCCTCGCATTTGGGCGGTCGGGCCTATTCGGCCCTCCCTTGTGC
>VXOE01000065.1 GCA_009840225.1 Caldilineaceae bacterium SB0662_bin_25
GGGGGCCCCCCCCCCCCCCCACGCCCCCCCTAAACCACGCCATGCCTCATCGACCGGGTGGCGGTATCTGTAACAGGTGCCTAATCGACCGTGTCCAGCCCGACCACTTCCCGCCAGTCCCATCAGATCCCCTTACGTGCCGGCCTTGTGCCTGCCCTCGCACCCTCCCCAACTGACGGACTCCACTCTACGGCCAGGCCTGGCGCCGGCACTGCGTCTCGCCCAACGACACTAAACAATTCCAGCCACCCCTGGCGCCGATTCCCCGCCAGACAATTCCCACCCCAAATCTGTGATGCACCCGATTCACCCGCCGCGCCTCCACTCGATCCAAACTGTGCTAAGATAGGCTCTTCAACTGAACGCAATGCATTGAGGAGCAAGCACTCTTGAGCCATCCACTGCTGAACACAGAGGTCATAGAGCAAACGCCTGGCGTCTACCTGAATGAGACCGGTAATGTCTTCGCACTCTTTGATGCACAGGTGCAGGATTCTGGTAACATCTCGTACGGCGTTCAGGTCGGACAACAGCGCTTCTTCGTCAAGACCGCAGGAGACCCTCACGATCCCTGCCCCTTTCTGCCCCACGCGGAAAGGGTAGCCCTGCTTCACAACGCAGTTCGTGTTCGGCGCAGCTGTTCTCACAACGCCATACCCCGGCTTCACAACGTGATCGAATCGGCGCACGGGCCGCTGCTCGTCTACGCCTGGGTCGAAGGCGAGCTTCTCCACGCTGGAAGTGCAACGCGCCAGGATCCGCATTCAGCCATGCAGCGCTTCCGCAAGCTCCCCCGCCCGCAGATCATGGAAGCGCTGGACACCATCTTCGAACTGCACTGTGAGCTTGCACAGGCAGGATGGATCGCGGTCGACTTCTATGACGGCTGTCTGATCTATGACTTCGCCTGCCACGAACTGCATGTCGTCGATTTGGACATGTATCGCGAATCGCCTTTTGTCAATGAGATGGGCCGTATGTTTGGCTCGTCCCGGTACATGGCGCCCGAGGAGTTTGAGCGCGGCGCACTTATCGATGCGCGAACGAACGTCTTCACAATGGGACGAACCGCAGCCAACCTGCTGTCAGACGGCACACTGGACCGTTCCGCCTTTCGCGGCAGCGACGCCCACTATGACATTGTTCTCAAGGCGTGCACCGACGAGCCCGGAATGCGCTATGCGTCAATTGGTGACTTCTACGCAGCCTGGTCAGAGGCAGGCAATGGGGAGCCCTGATTCAGTTTGGTCTTGACGAATGGACGAGGAGCGGAAAATTGAGAGGCGTTCGTGTTTCTGCAACGCGGTGAACGGATCTGTTACCGCCCGCCAAAGCCGGTCATGGCGATCCCCTGAACGAAGTACCGCTGGGCCACGATGAATATCGCCACCATCGGCGTCAGCATCACCGTGCTTGCCGCGAAAACGACCTCCCAGTTCTTGGCGTAGGAGTCATTGTAGGCGCGAATGCCCAAGGCCAGCGGCCACTTGTCCATCGAGTTGATGTAGATCAGCGGGTTCATGAAGTCGTTGTAGTGCTGCAGCAGCGCGAACACGGCAACGGTTGCGATGACCGGCTTGGACAGGGGAAGCAATATCTGTATCAGTACCCGGATGCGGTTGGCGCCGTCAATTTCAGCCGCGTCTTCCAGCTCCATCGGAATGCCGCGAAAGAACTGGCGCATCAGAAAGACATATATCGCGCCGATGCCGCCCCAATAGGGAACGATCAGCGGCAGCCAGGTGTCGATCCATTTCAGATTCTTGAATATCAGGAAGCGAGGAACCAGGGTCACCACATCGGGCAGCATCATCGTCGCCAGCAGCAGGCCGAACCAGAAATTGCGCCCCGGCCAGCTGATGCGGGCAAACGAATACGCCACCAGCGCCGACGAAACAACCGTCCCCAGCACCGCAAACAGTACGATGATCAATGTATTGACGATGAATCTCGTCAGCGGCAACAGTTGAAACGCCTTGACGTAATTGTTCCAATGGGGGTCCTGCGGCAGCCACACGATCGGATGGGCAAACACCTCCGTCGAAACTTTGAGACTGGACGATATCATCCAGAAGGTGGGCACCAGGAATGTGACCACCAGAAAGGTCATAAAGAGTTGCAGCGCCGCCAGTCTCACAATCTCCCAAGTGGATCGCGAGGATTCGCTGCGTCTGCTCAACGTGCCGCTGGCAGCCTGCATTTCGGCATTGGACGATTGCCATTCGGTCGCCAAGGCCCCCGGCACCTGTCTGTCCGACCGCATCGTCAATCCCCCTCCTCGTAGTACACCCAGCGGTTAGACAAGTAGAACTGGACCAGCGTAAAGCCCACCACAATCACGAACAGCTCCCAGGCCAGGGCCGATGCGTAGCCCATGTTGAAGTATTGGAAGGCGTTGCGATAGATGTTCAGGACCACAAACAGGGTCGCGTCCTGGGGCCCGCCCTCGGTCATGATCATCGCCGGAACGAAAGTCTGAAAAGAGTTGATGATTGCAATCACCGAGTTGTAGAAGATCAGGGGCGTCATCAGAGGCAGAATGACATAGCGCAGACGGCCAAACGCGCCGGCGCCATCCAGACTGGCGGCCTCTTTCAGCGAGTCCGGGATGTTGCCCAGCCCGGCTATGAAGATCACCATCTGGCGGCCGATCATCCAGAACGACATGAAGATGAATGCCGGTTTGGTCAAGCTCGGTTCAAACAGCCACATGCGCGGCTCAAAACCGAACCAGCCCAGCGCCTCATTGAGGATGCCGAACTCCGGGTGCAGCACCCGTTGCCAGACCACCGCGCTCGCAACCAGGGGCACGATGATCGGCATATAGAACCCGGCCCGGTAAAAGTCCCGGAAGCGAATTCTCTGCGTCAATGCCAGCGCCAGCGTAAATGAAATTGTCAGTTGGATGGGGACGGCGAAGATCGTGTAAAACGCGCTGTTATAGAGGCTGAGATTGACCTTCGGGTCTCTGAACATCTTCGCCAGATTTGCGAAACCGACGAACCTTGGCGGGCTCAGAAGATCCCATTCGACAAAGATCAGATAGACCGAGTAGAGCATCGGGAAAGCGATGAAGACCGAGAACCCGATGATAAACGGTGAGGCAAATAGATAGCCTGCAATCCAGTCCCGCAGTTGGCGTTTCGAAACACGGCGCCTGCCCGCGGGCGCGGTCGTTACGGCCATGTAAGCTCCTCAAGGGGGTGGCTCTGCAACCCGCCACCCCCTGTTCGGCAAAACTCTACTATCCCTGCCTCGCCCAGTGGGCATCGAGCAGGCCCTGCACGCCTTCATTGACTGCCGACATGACGTCCGCGGCCGTGGCGCTGTTGGCCAGCATCGGATCCCAGCCAACCGGCTTGGCCACCTCGCTCCAGATCTGTCCGCGCGAGACGCCGCCGATTACGTCCACCTCCGAACGCAGGAAGGCATTGCTGAATGCCGCCGCGTTGGATACGCCGAACCGCTCCTCAATCGTCGGGCCCCAGAAGTTCTCGACCAGATCCGAGGTGTTGGGAATACGGCCGGTAATGGTCGAATAGATCTTCTGGCCGTCCTCGCCGCCCATGTAGTGGACGAAATCCCAGGCCGCGTCCACCTGCTCGGACTTGGGCACGCAAACGCCCTCGGCCCAGCCGCGGTGGGGCCGGCTCTCATCCGCCATCTGCGGCATCAAGACCACGTCAAACTCGATCTCCTTGCCCTCTTCACGCAGTTCCGGGCTGTTCAGCCGCGGGAAGAACCACGGCCCCTCATACTTCATCGCCGCGTTTCCGGTGTCGATCGTGTTGGTCCCGCCTTCCAGGTCGGCCGGCGTCGGCGAAATGCCCAGGCTGTACATGAAGTCCTGCGCCACCATCTGCAAGATATCGATGATCTCGGGCTGGTCGAACATGGCCGTACGCGGATCCACCAACTCGTCGAATTCCTGAACGCCGGTGGCCCGGATCCAATGGATGTCACGGGCATAGCTGCCGTTGGCCTGATAGCCGTACATCTTGGAATCGCCGTCCGTGCTGGTCAGTTGCTCGGCGATGCTGACAAAATCCTCGAACGTCCAGTCGTCGGTCGGATAGGCAACGCCGGCTTCGTCAAATACATTCTTTGCATAGAACATCACCATCACACCGGACTGGAGCGGAATCAGATAACGGCTCCCATCGCGACGCGTGCTGAACTCGATGCTGTCTACGCCGTCCGGATACGGGCCGTCAAAGCCGTCCCGCTCAATGTAAGCGTCGATCGGGGCCAGCAGACCGGCATCGCTGAACGGTTGCCACTCCCATCCCTGGAAGGAGGCCACCTCAGGAATGACGCCGCCTGCAAATGTCGTCTGCAACTTGGTGTAGTAGTCCACACCCGTACCGCTGATCGACGGCTTGACCGTTACGTTCGGGTACATCTCGCCGTAAGTGCTCGCCAGTTCCTCCCACGCAGGGATGTCGGAAGCGTCGCCCCAGGCGAAAAAGTCCAGTTCAATATCCTCGGCTGCCGGGGCCGCGCCGCCGCTTGCCCCTTCATCCGCAGGGGCGGGCGCCGGACACGCTGCCAGCAGCAATGTCGTGGACCCGATGCCGATTCCTTGCAGAAACGCGCGCCGGGAAACCTGGCGGCTCCTGCTCCGTTGAGCGTTTGTCATTGTTCCCTCCTTACAGGGGTGAGCTTCGGATCGGTATTCTGATTATAAGCCGATGGAAGGCCCGAGGCGCGGCGGCAACTCGATGAAGATCGTGATGCCAGCTCGGTTGGGCCGTTCGGCATAGGATACATCACTTGGTGGAATTCGTCACATTCAGGCATGTGCAGTTACGTAACCGGCTGTGCGTCCGCGTCTTTTGACCAGCTACTAACCTCCTCCTGATTCGCGCCTATCGGCGAGGCTGTACGATTGCCTCTTAAGTGAAATGCCTTGAGTTCGAGGAAATACACCTCCTAGCTGCGCATGGCGAGATCTGTCCTGCGGCAGAGTACGAATAGTAAGTTGGGCAGTTACGTGCTAAAGGGTCAATGCCTGTCATCAATGACGGCTTCGGACGCGTCTGTCCATTGCCTCAAGTGAGCCCGGCAGCGCCCCGGGCTTTCGCTCTTTCCGGACGCTTCCCTCGGCGCGAGGGGCCGGTCTACATTGTCGGACAGCTTGCCGCCGCGTCACTGGAAGCCGCCTTACTTCGGCTCCTATTCGGCAACGTGTTCGCACTCGGCGAAAATTTCCCGGCCGGCCCAATCCTGCAACCTCTGGTCATGGAGGTATTGCTCACCGCCATCCTGATGTTTGTCATCATAGCGGTAGCCACTGACCGGCGGGCGAAGGGCTTGCCGGCAGGGCTTGCCATAGGCAGGGCAGTCGCGTTGAACGTACTCTGGGCAGGCCCAATCAGCGGCGCGTCAATGAACCCCGCGCGGTCTTTCGGACCGGTCCTGATCTCCGGCGTATGGACGGCCCTCTGGATCTACTGAGTCGGTCCGATTATCGGGGCGGCTCTCGGCGCTTTTGCATACGAATCTGCGCGTCGCACCGAACCAGGAGATGTCTGATTCCGCCGGGAACCCGGATTGACTTACTGAGAACTGGGATTGTGTAACGGGGATAATGGGGAGACTTCATTACGGTGCTCGCCCGCCTGTTTGCAGGCAATCCGATTTACAGAATCAAGGTACATCCTGGTACGGACCGCGGTTACCGGGAGGCAGCAATGCCGCGATTTGAGTCATGGCTTCTTTGGCGAGAGCGTCTAAGTGTCTCCGTCTCTGCCGTCTGGGGAGGTCTTCAGGGATGGAGAGAGGCCCAAACGGTCTGCCAACCCGTATTCTCACATGTGTCCTGCGCAACTTACGCAGGTTGACCAGAATCTTTTCGGTCCCAAGCACGGCTACCGGCAGAAGACGAGACTGCGCCTGCGTAGCCAACAAACCAATGCCGGACTGGGCGTGAATCAGATTCGCGCTGTGACGCGCCGTGTGACCGGCGATCTGCTCGATCCGTTCTCCCCTCTCACGCGCCCCAGCCATGGCCGGATCGATTCCCCCCTCGGGAAAGACGCCGACTGTCCGGCCTTCCTTCAGGGCCGCCAGCGCCGCCCGCATCGCCTTGCGGTCCACCTGCCCTCGCCAGATCGGGATCAGATTGAATGACCGGCTGAGAAAACGGAAAAAACAAACTCGTTCGGTCTCAACGGCAAGTAGGAAAACGATTCGGACCGGCAGATAGATCATGAGCAACGGGCCGTCGAACCAACTGAAATGATTGGAAACGAGAATCAAGCCCTCGCTGCGTGGGAAGTGCTCCAGCCCACTGACGGATACAGATACAAAAACGCTGCTGATCAACCGGCCCAGGAAAACGAGGATAGACTGGAGGATTCCTTGTAGAGCGGCGAACATGGCACCTTTCTCCTGAACGTCACGCCGGTATCGGCGCCTCCGCAGCGATCAGTCCGCTGTCGCGAAGTTCCTGCCACATCGCCGCAGGCGCCTTCACATCCCAGATGGCCCGGTTGTCGTCCGCCTCTGCCGCCGTCGCCGAACCAATGACCAGTGAGGCGATGGCCGGATGACCCCCCGCAAAGTGCAGGGCAGCAACGTGCAATGGCACGCCATGCCGCGTTGTGATCGCCTGGAGACGCCCCGCCTTTGTCAGAATCTCCTCCGGCGCATCTTCGTAATTGTACTTTGCCCCTGAAACCGGCCCTGTCGCCAGAATACCGCTGTTGTAAACACCACCCAGGAAGATGCTGACGTCATTCTCAGTACACCAGTCCAGGAAATCCAGCGATGTCTGCTCCAGAAGCGTATAGCGCCCTGCCAGCAGGAAGCAGTTGACGTCGATGTTCTTGGCGAACTCCCACTCCATCTCCCACTGGTTCATGCCTGCTCCCACCGCGCCGATTACCCCTTGCGCACGCAGGTCGACCAGCGCTGGGAAAGCCTCGTCCAACGCCTGCCGGTAGTGGACCTCCTCGTTCTCAAAATCGGGATCGTGTACCAGCAGAATGTCAACCCGGTCCATCCCCAACCGCTCAAGGCTGTCCTCGAGGCTCTTCATCACGCCGTCTCGTGTGTAGTCGAAATAGATCGAACCATCGGCACGCACGATACGGCCTACTTTGGTCTGAATGACTACCTCGTCGCGCGCAACGCCCTGCAGCGCCGCGCCCAGCCGCCGCTCCGCCTCTCCCGCACCGTACAGAGGGGCGGTATCGAAGAAGCGAATACCGTTCTCATAGGACCGCCGTACCGTCTCAATGGCTTCATCATCATCGAGAGGTACGTATAGATTGCCAATAGGAGCCGTGCCCATGCCCAGCCGCGTAACCCGGAGTTCGGTATTGCCGACCTGGGCGTTCTGAATGGTGTTCGCTGTCATCTCGTTTCTCCGACTGGCGGCGTTTCTCCACGAAGATTCGCACGCATCGTAAGTATGTTTGGTGGCCGCAGCCAGAGGCCTGTGCCGTGTACCAGAGGCCCATCCCACCGCTCCTTCACACGCATTCCAAGCGCCGCGAACTCTCTGTGAAGTCAGGCTCGACCCATATGCAAAGTAGCAATTGCTTGAATTACCGGTGATACGAGCAGTGCCGCAGGAATTGTACACCAACCGTGGTTGTTACGCCACAGACTTTCGTTCAACCGCGTTGGCACATGCAATCAATGACGCAATGTGCAACGACTAAGCCATAGCCATTCCGCGATCAACACTGGGGCAAAGGAAGCGACCCCTCTGACAACTGACCACTAACCACTGACCACTGCAGTTATGGGCGGTCGGGCCTATTCGGCCC
>VXOE01000124.1 GCA_009840225.1 Caldilineaceae bacterium SB0662_bin_25
TTTTTTTATTTTCTCCTCCCTTGTGGGGTCCAGCCTTTGCGCCTCCCTGTGCGGGGGTCGGAGGTGGCCCTCCCCCCTCCCCCTCAAAAGACCCTGTAGGGGCAGGCCTTGTGCCTGCCCAGTTCCGTCGGCCAGGTCCGCCTCCCCCATCCCCCTCAAAAGTCCCGTAGGGGCAGGCCTTGTGCCTGCCCGGGACCGCTGCCAAAGGTCACCTTCCCATTCCCTCTCAAAAGTCCTGTAGGGGCAGGCCTTGTGCCTGCCCAGGACCGCCGCCAAGTGCCGCCTTCCCACCTGACCCTTCTCGCCCCAAATCGGATTTCACGCTTTCTTGAACAACCTAGAGGAACTGCGGGAATCGCAGAACAAACTGTGCTCTGCGTCTCTGCTGATGCTGACCTGGTCAGGCAACATTATGGCCGTGCGCGCCGAAGATTTCGCGCACGTATTCCAGACTGTGTGCGTGAGCCTGGACCAGATCAACTGTGTGTGGTGTACCTTCTTCGCGCGCCAACTCGACCATGAGCCACCCGTCAAAGCTCACCTCGGCCAGCACCTGTGCCAGCTCCCGGCAATCGGGGTCGCCATCACCCAGAGCTTCATCCCAAATTCCCTGACTTGAGCTCCGCAGTTCCACGATTTCAAGCCTGGACGCGTATTCCCGAATCCACGCCCCCGCGTCCTGACCGCCTCGACACATCCAATCGGCGTCCACTGTCAGACCCACGTCCCCTGCGTCGGTATACTCCAGCAGGTGGCGCAGCTCACGACCGTCCTCGGCCAGTTCGGGCAAATGATGATGCACAACGAGACGTAAACCCTCTCTCCTCAACGCAGCGCCCAGCAGAGCGAACCCCTCGGCCTGGACCGCCAGCATCCTGTCGGTCTTGCGCGCCCCAATCGGTTGAGGATTGGCATTGATAAACTCTGCCCCCATCGGAAGCACCATCCGCGCTCTCGCAACAATTGTCTCGATCGACTGCGCCTGTGTGCTACGTTCATGCACCAACGCATGAACGTATGCCCCCGCCAGCTGCACCCCGTGCCTGTCCAGAGCCGCTTGCCAGCGGCCTGCCCAGTCCCCTTCTCCCTCTAACGGATCGAGAAGCCCCTCAAAATAGCCATAGCCCGCCCGGGCTAAGCCCGCTGCGACCTCGTCAATCCGCTCCGTCAGAAAGTGCCATCCGTAATGTTGAGACCAGCGATAGAAGCCGCTGCATATCCGCATGGCATGACGCTCCTGTCTGCCGTGTTCCCGAGGGCGGTATCGGGCTCCCTACCGGCCCAATTCAACGCTTTCGCCCGAATTGGAACTTTCCACAGCCGCCACCGCCATGCGTATGCTCTCCAGGTTGTCGCGGCCTGTACATTCCGGCTCGCGCCCTTCTGCCATAGCCCGTAACATCTCTCCCATCGAACCCGCGAAGCCCTCATATCCCCAGGTGCCGGCGATTTCGTATGTCTGTACCTGCTCCGGCGAGTCCTTCAACGACACGCTCAACTTGGCCGTTCCCATGGGATTGCTGAGCAGCGCGCTCCCCCGCGTGCCATCCAGGAACCACAGATGATCATGCAGAGCAGGCACCGAAACGATGTTGTTAAAGTGCAGGGTCGTCATGACCTGGGCCGGCTCCTCATATTCAAAAAGGATCGTATAGATCATCGGGGAAACCGCATTCTGGCCCGGCGCCATCGTAGTTGTCGCCTTCACCCGCAGCGGTGTGTGACCGCTGAAGTAGCGGCTCAAATCAACATAGTGGATACCGTGATCAACGATGTTGAAATCCTCATGCTCAGCGTACCAGCCATAATCCTGATAAGCCCGATGAAAGTGGGTAACGGAGTAGACATGCCCCAACACGCCCTGTTCGACCAGGAGTCTCAGCGCTCGGTGCGGCGGTGCCCACCGCGCCTGCTGATTGACCATAAGCGTCACCCCCGCGTCGCGGCATATCTCAACTATGCGCTCCGCCTCGCCCAAGCTGGGAGCCAACGGCTTCTGCGAAAAGATGTGCTTGCCCGCGGCTGCGATCTTCTCGACCAGAGGCAAGCGCTGGTAAGCATGTACTGCCAGATCAACGATCTGCACATCAGGATGCAAAAGCAGTTCTTCCGCGTAGGCTGTAACCAGGGGATTGTCGAAATTGGCTGCTATGTTGTGCGCTTTCTCCACCGTCTTATCGCAACAAGCCACCACACGGTAGCCCGCCCTCTTGTATGCCGGCATCTGCGATCGAAGGACGATGTTGCCGCATCCGATGAAGCCAATGCCATAGCCCAGATCAGAGGGCAGATCGGGCTGATAGTCACCAGGTTGCAGGTCCGGGAACATGGCTATGATTCTCCTTGGACGTAGCAGAAGGCAGTGGTCTTACCAGTCTGCTGCTTCACGCAGTTGCGGCGAAGGAGTGCATTAGGGAAGGTGTTCTTCGCGCCTCTTCGCGTCATTTCGCGGATCAAAAAAAGGTGTTCTTCGTGGTCCTTAGTGGCCCTTCGTGGGCAAAAAGGTGTTCTTCGCGCCCCTTCGCGTGCCTTCGCGGATCAATCGCCCTTCCCGAAATGTCACCGGAACCCGGTACTTCTGGCTCCTTCCTTAAGGGCTGTATTTCAATACCCGTCCTCGATTATCGATCCCACCAGCCCGGTCCGACCCGCCAAGAACAAACGCCGTCCCCTCATGCCCAACCACAGGCATACCATGAATGCCCGCCGGCAGCTCCGGCAATAGCCTCCACGCGCCCGACTCCACGTCATACACCTCCGCGCTAGCCAGTGCCTTCCACGGACGCGCACCCAGAATCTCGCCCCCGGCAACCACGATGCGGTCGCCCACCACCGCCGCGCCGAACCCGCTGCGCGCCTCGATCATCTCCGGACCGTCCCGCCATGAGCCTGTGACCGGATCAAAAATCTCCACCGTCGCCAGCGCGCCCGTCCCGCCCCAGCGTCCGCCGATGACCCACAACTCGTCGTCGAAAGCCACCGCCGCCACATGCTCACGCGGCTGCACCGGGCCCGGCAAGACCGCCCACGACTCCTCCGCCGGATCAAACCGAAGCAGTGCCGTCGTACCCCCGGTGCCGCCCACAAGATAAATGAAATCCCCCAGCAACACCGCTTCCCCGCTCATGCGCCGCTCCGGCATCAGACCGGACTCCGTCCACGCGTCGGTCGCCGGATCGTAGACCAGGATCGATGCCGTTGCCTGCCAGCTCAAGTCCGGCCCGCCGCCAAAAACATAAACCTTGCCGTCGTAGCCTGTCACCATCATATGGTGCGCCGGTTCCGGCACTGGCGCCAGCTCCGTCCAACCGTCGCTCGCCGGATCGTACGCCTCAAAACTGGTCAACCCGCCAAACCCGCCCGGCACGTAAAAGATCCCATCCACAACCGCCACCCGCATCTCCGAACGCGCCGTCGGCATCGCCGCGCCGCTCTGCCAAATGTTTACCTGTTCAGGGCCCTCAGCCGCTACAGCCGTGGGAGTCTCCGAGGGCAAAGGCTGCGTCGGAAACTGACCCACCGCGCAGGCCCCCAGAAGCAGAACAGCCGCGGCCGTCTGCAAAACAGACACCGCGGCTGCAGGAAATCTTTTCATTGTCCTATCCCCTCACTAGCGCTTCTATCGCCTCTCCCCACGCCAGCAACCGCTCATCCGCTCCGAAGGGCGCGCAGAACTGCACCCCCAAAGGCAGCCCGTTTGCCGCTTCACCCGTCGGTATCGCCAGCGCCGGCACGCCCGCGTTCGTCCACGGCAGATTCATGATTGGGTTGCCGGTCGAATGAATCCCATACGGCGCAGGACCCGGCGCTGCCGGTGCAATCCACAGATCGGCCCCGCAAGTGAGAAGCGCCTCCTCCATCTTATGCCGCAATCGCAACTGGTCCGCGCGTATCCCGTCCCGCTCCTCGTCCGTGACCGTCGCCCCCGTCTCCATGATCTCGTGCATATGCACGCTATACCGGTCCGAATAAGCCTTGTACCAATCCTTATGTACCTCTGCCACTTCGACCGCAGTCAAACGGCGGTGGCGCACGTTAAGATCGGCATAGTTCGGGAAGAACGGAACGCGTTCGACACGGAACCCCTCGGCAGCTAACCTGTCCAACGTCTCCTCGAACTGCTGCAACCCGGCCTCCTCAGCCTCCTCGAGATAGGGGCCGTCCGGGACCGCCAGTGCCGGCAAACTGTCAGAAGGCGCTCCCGCGCTGTCATCCCAACTACCCAGCAGCGCCGAGCATGCCAGCTTCATCGTCGCCACATCCTGGCTGAATAGCCCCGCATGGTCCACAGATTTCGAGAAGAACAGCATCCCAGCTGTATCAATCCTGTCATAACTGGGCTTGAAGCCTATGATCCCGCAAAAAGCCGCCGGCCGTATGACCGAGCCGATCGTCTGCGTGCCCAGCGCCAGCGGAAAGAACCCCGCTGCCACACCCGCGGCCGAACCGCTGCTCGAGCCGCCCGGCGTATGTTCAGTGTTATGCGGGTTCCGCGTCGGCCCCGGCTGAAAGTACGCGAACTCGGTCGTTACCGTCTTGCCCGCGACCAACGCCCCGTTCCGCTTCAAGCGTGTCACCACATCCGATTCCATCCCCTCAAACAGCTCCGCCGGCAACTTCGAACCGGCCTTCGTGGGAAACCCATCCACGCGAAAAAAGTCCTTTACGCCCACAAGCAGCCCGAACAGTGGGGGCCGCTGCGCCGGATCGGGGAAGCGGTCCAGCAGCGCCTCGGCCTCTCGCGTCAACCGCGGGCGTCGCCCCGGCTCCGGCAGCAACGCCTGGATAAGCGAGTCCTCGGCGTCAATGCGGTCGCAGACCTCCTGCACGTGCGCCACCAAATCGACCTCGCCGCTCCGCAGCGCAGCCGGGCTTGGAAATCCTCTATCAGGCATCAACTCTTCTCCAATATCGCAAACTCTGCTCTTCTTCTTCACTGCTGAGGTGGTTCTAGGGCGCTTTGACGTTTGTCAGAGCAGCGAATTGAGGTGGCAAAGTGGCTCTCCGCGGACAGAAGGGTGTTCTTCGTGGTCCTTAGTGGCCCTTCGTGGACTAAAAGGTTTTCTTCGCGCCCCTTCGCGTGACTTCGCGGATAAAATGGTTTTGTCTATCACAACACTCGAGCGAGAAACATCCCTTTCACGCCTGCAGGCTTTCTCTTTTCCTCGAAATCTTAGCGGCCTTCCGGAGAATTTCAACGGAACCTGACCTCTCGGTCCGCCGCTAACGCAGAAACGCCTCCACCAGCCCGCCATCCACGTTCAGAATCTGCCCAGTAGTCTTCGCAAGCGCCCCGCTCAACAGCAGATACGCAGCCTCGGCCTGGTCCTCCGGCAGAATCGCCTGTTTCGTCAGCGTCCGCTCGGCATAGAATGCTGCCAAACGGTCCCGCAGCGCCTCCGTCTCCTCCCACTCTTCGAACGGCAGCCCGTACTTCTGCAACCCCGATATGACCCGCTCCCGCGGGAACATCGAGCTGCCCGTCACCACCGTCGCCGGAGCCAGCCCGTTGACCCGCACATTCGGCGCCAACTCAATCGCCAGCTCCCGCACAAGATGGTTGGCCGCCGCCTTGCTCGTGTCATACGCCAGCGACCCCTTCTTCGCCACCGCCCCGTTGACGCTCGTCGCGATCACCAGCGAGCCCGGCAGCCCTTGCGACTCCCAGATTCTGCGCGCTTCATCCGCGACGATATACGCGCCCTTCACGTTCACGTCAAACGTTGTGTCCCACTTCTCATCCGGAATCTGGCCGCTGGCATCAGGCGGGTAGTAGTACCCGGCTGTGACGACCAGATGGTCGATGCCCCCATAGGCCAGCAGCGTCTGATCGAAAAGCGCTCGCACGCTCGCCCGGTCCCCCGCATCCACACCCAGCCCAATCGCCGGCCCGCACGCCGAGATGCCCGTACCCGCGACGCCGATGCCGACCCCATAGATGCCGGTCAACTCATCCGCCGTCGCCTGCGCCGCCTCCGCGTTCAGGTCCGCACACACCACATGCGCACCCTCCTTCGCCACCCGGTGTGCAATCGCCCTCCCGATACCGCTCCCCGCGCCAACCACCACGACCACGCTGCGCGCCAGCTCCTGCTCCGGCGGCATCCGCCGCAGCTTCGCCTCCTCCAGCAGCCAGTACTCGATATCGAAGGCCTCCTGCTTCGGCAGCGCCGCGTACCTGCTCACCGTCTCCGCGCCCCGCATCACCTCCACCGCGCAGTTGTAAAACTCCGCCGTCACCCGGCTCTCGCTCTTGTTCTTGCCCCACGCGATCATGCCCACGCCGGGAATCAGAATCACCGTCGGGTTCGGGTCCCGCATCGCCGGCGAATCCGGATGCTTGTGCGTGTCGTAGTAGTCGGCGTAGTCCTGCCGGTACCTGGCCAGTCCGCTCTCCAACTTCCCCAGCAGCGCCCCCACATCCTTCGTCTGCGGATCCCAGTCCACGTAAAGCGGCTTGATCTTGGTGCGCAGAAAGTGGTCCGGACAGGAAGTCCCCAACTCCGCCAGCCGGGCCGCGTCATGGCTGTTCACGAAGCGCAATATCGCCTCGTCCGCCTGCACCGTGCCCACAAAAACATTCTCCTGGCTGACCATGCCCCGCAGCGCCGGCAGCAACGCCGCCAGCAGCGCCTCCCGCTCGTCGTCGCCAAGCGCCGCGTACTTCTGACCGCCGAAAGTCTCTGCCCCCTTGTCCCGGCTCTCAATATACAGGGCCGCCTTCTCGATAATATCCAGGCTCAACTCGTAACAGGCCTTGTCGTCCCCGGCCCAGTTGATCAGCCCGTGACCGCCCATCATGATGCCTTCCATCGCCGGATTGGCCTCTGCCGCCTCACCCATCACCAGCCCCAGATCGAAGCCCGGCCGCTGCCAGTCCACCCAACCTAGCTGGTCACCGAAAATCTCCGCCGTCAGCGCCTCTCCATCCTCGGCCGCGGCAATGGCGATAACCGCATTCGGATGCGTGTGGTCCACGATAGCCGCGGGGATAAACGCGTGCAGCGGCGTGTCGATCGATGAAGCCCGCGGGTTCAGGTCGTAGACGCAGTGAAGATACTTCCCCACCATCTCGTCTTCGATCGCCGTCTTGACCCCCTTCTCGTCGGCCGCGTCATAAATCGCGCGCAGCTGCCGGATCTTGTCCATGTACAGCGACGAAAAATTCTCCCGCTTCGAAGTTCGCAGGTCCCCGCCCGATCCCTTGACCCACAGCACCTCAACCGTCTCGCCTGTCAGAGGGTCGGTCTCCATATACTTGGAGGACGTATTGCCTCCACCCGTGTTGGTGATTCGCAGGTCCTGACCCAGTAGATTGGAACGGTAAACGAGACGCCCGACCGGATCGAGATCGGCCGCGACTTCATCGTCCCACAAGTAAGATACATGTCGATAGTCGCTGGGTGCAGTCATGTCAACACTCCCAATATGTAGAAAAGACCGGTGGCCGGAACCCCATATTCTATAGGAAAGTTATATCGCCGGTCGCAGTCACCGGCGGCTGGTCACAACAGTTGGCAGTGTAGCAGAAAGCACAGGGCTGCGCTAACAGTTGGCCTCAGGAAAGAGGGCGAGCGTGCATCCCAAAAGTGGTGTGAACTCTCCTGTACCTCGGATAGCAACGGAGCCATGTCCAGTCCGCGATCAATTCTGAGTCAGACGATTCGCTGCTCCTAACCCCTAACCCCTGATCCCTGTCCCCTGTTCCCTGCTTTTCTGGGCGGTCGGGCCTATTCGGCCCTCCCTTGTGCGGGGGCTCCGCC
>VXOE01000215.1 GCA_009840225.1 Caldilineaceae bacterium SB0662_bin_25
CAAAATGACCTTGACGACCCGCTGCGACCAGGATTAACCCCCCACCCCACCCCGCATCTTGGCAGATTCCAAGTATGTGCCAGCGCATGCAAAGGCAGGCGAGGCAGCTCCCATATATCTCCAACGTTCACCGCTATGACCATCGCGAGCCCGCTACAGAAAAACTGACGGTACATTCCACCCAGACAGACCGCACACAGTACACACACAAAACATGGCTTAGTAGTTACCTATTTTCGTGACTGCTAAGTCCTTGCCAGACGGCGCTCATGACGCAGAGTGAAGGTTCATTCCTCTCCTCTCTACCCTCTCTCCTCGCATTTGAGCGCCCTCTCTTTCAATCAGGATGGTCGCCACGGCTAGGCCGACAAACATCCAGAACAGAACGGTCATATGCGGATAGGTTAGATTGAACCAGTAGTGATCGGCAAATCCGCTGACGAGGGCGCCCAGGATAGCGCCGCCGAAGCCGAGCAGCAGTGGTTCTCGCTCGAGCGCAACACCGGCGCGCCAGGCCGCCGCAAACATGCCTAAAAATCCCGTCATGACCGCGAGAAAGATCAGGAGGCCTATGATGCCCATGTTTTCGGCGACGGTCAGATAAAACATGCTGACGCCGAGATAGATGTCAATGTCGGGCACGCCGGAAAATCCGACGCCGAAGAGCGGATAGCGGCCGATCAGAATCAGTGCATCCTTGTACTCGCCGAAGCGCATCTGCGTGGCCACGTCCTCGCCGGCCAGCCCCTCCAACAGCCGGGCGACATAGTCCTGGGTTTGCGGAAGGAGAAACAGCATCAAGGCCAGCACACATCCAATGGGCAGGAGACGCCGGTACTTGAGCACCGCGGGTACGAAGAGCGCTGCGGCCATGCCAAAAAGGGCGGAACGGCTGAATGTCCAGTAAAGAGCCAGCACAATGGTCGCGAAGAACAGTACGATCAGCCAGCGTGGGAATAGCGGCAGCGGCGAAATAAGCTGCGGCCCGACCATCGCCGCCGCCAAAATCATCATGCCCCCCAATACATTCGGGTCGACCGCCGTTCCGATCGCCCGCATCGTGCCGTCCGGGTCGTCTTCGATCCAGCGCAGCGCGCCGAAGCCGCCCGGATAGTCGAACCGTGCCAGCGCATTCAGCACCCGGACAGTCCAATTTTCAGGAATAACGTAGAACACCACCGCGATCGAGGCGCACGCCCACGCCGCCAGGAACAGCCAGCGCGTAACCCACGCCAGCTCTCTCTGCGTGCGAACAGTGTTGATGACGACGAAAAACAGCCCGATGCCGAGCAGGATTTCACCAAAGCGGCGGATGATGGTGGTTGTAGGCCGGCTGTGGGACATGCCGTAGATGAAGCTGAAGACCGCCATCAGCATGAACAGCCCAATCAGCAGACCGATCGGGGAGATTAGAAACTCCCTGGCCTGCGAGAGTCTCGCTCTCCCCGCGGAGTGGGAAAAGGAAAATCCCGGCCCGCCCGCGACCAGTTTCAAGGCCCAGACGAAGACAAGAGCGCCGAGCGCAGCATCCAGAAAGGTCGGTTTGAAGCCCAGTCGAAACGGCAGGCTGGCGAACGGCAGGACGAAGACAACGCCAATCAGGGCCACATAGCCCCAGTGCGTATCCATGAGGATGAGCGTCCCGCCGACAATCGCCGCCGCCAGGACGAGCGCGATCAACGGCCCGGCGATGCCGATCAGGAGGGCGATGAACAGAGCCCCGGCAGCCAGAATCAGGCCGACCGCGCCCTTCCGCACCAGCGGCCTGGTGGACAATATCGTCTCGGCGAACTGCGAATACGCTGTCTGAATCATCCACGCAAGTATACCACAGCGACCCCTCACCAATGCTCATACAATGCTGGTAGGGGCGTCCTTGTGCCTGCCCAAATGCTCCCTTACAAGCTTTCTTCCCCATCCCGCGCCTCAACCTCCGGTAGGGGCAGGCCTTGTGCCTGCCCTGTGCCTCTCCGAAAGCCGCAGAACATGTCCTGCCCCTGAGGACACAGATTCTCCGCCACATAGCTCCTTCCCCAACCTGTAATGCACCTCCCTGAAAAAGCCGAAAAAACACGTCTGATTCGTGTTATACTATCGGCGGCGGGAACACCCGTCGTCTGTGGAGTGCACAACTGCGTTGAGACTGTTACTTCCGAGCAGCCCAATGTAGGGGCGCCCCTTGTGGGCGCCCACAGCCGGATCCAGATGCCTCTTGAATCAATTAGCGATTGCCTGGGCCCTGAGAGACCATTACGTTTGAAAACAGAATATCTGAAGGCGAAAGTACACCGTCGCAAATCTATGAGCTTCGCGTCAATCCTTTGCCACTGTCCATCCAGATATCGCGAGGGGGATGACTGTAAAATCTCCATTGAGAGCCAAAGAAAAAAGAAAACACTCCGTCGAAGTACGTCATAGTCCGTCATAATCCGTCGAAACACGTCCAGACTTGCAAAACACGTTCATATGTGCTATACTCCTGTCATGACCAACGAAACCGCCCCTAAACCTTGGGAACAGCAGCCCGACGAACCCCCCGAATGGTACGATCGCTTCCACGTCTATCTCAACTTGGGTCCGTCTCGCTCACTGTCAGGTGCATTCCGCGCTTGGGCAGGCAGCACTGGTAAACACTCAGGGGTGGTCAGCAATGTGTCCAAAGAATGGAACTGGGTAGAACGCGCTCTGGCCTACGACCAGGCCGACCGCGAAGAAAAGGCCGCATTCGAGGCCGCCCGTGAAGCCGAAGCCCGCGAACGACGCCTGCACCGCCTGGAGAAAATCATCGAGGACTCCGCTGCCGCCCTGGATATCGCCGACTTGAAAAACCTTTCCCCACAGGAAGCACGCGCCCTGCTCCCTTCTCTTCGCCTCCTCTTTTCCAGCGCTGTCGAACTCCAACGCCGCGAACTGCAGTCCGCCACTGCCTCCGACCACTTCCCCGCTGCCTCCGGCTGGCCGGAATTGGACCCGGAGATAGAGAAAATCCTCGACATGTACGCCGATGAAGAGTCAGCAAGTAGTGAGTAAACTTGCCACTCTCGCAAGAGCCGTGCAGCGCGCTCGCCCCGCCTCGACTTTGCCGCCATCCTTCAGGAAATTCGAATCAATTTGGGACATAACCACGATAGGCAATCTGAGTCGGATTGTGGCGGCCCCTGTGGGCGCACTGGTTTTTGCCTCGCACGTGGGCCCTTCCTGTCCCATTTTGGCCCTGCCTACCGTAGGGGCACCCCTTGTGGGTGCCCTTCAAGGTATGTTCCAGTGACAGAATTCAGAGTCGTTTGCCCGGCTGTGACAGCCGTTTACAGTTGGGATAACGACGATGAACTGGTAAAATTTAGTGCACTTTCCATGAGATCAATGACGTGATCCGGCGCAATAGGACATGACCAGACAAGAGCAGAGATCGGGCGGTTTCACCGAAAATATCGTCGTCGCCGAGACCGATCTGGCCCTTATCGGGCGCTATCGGGACGAACCCGCGCCCCTGCTCCCCATCCTCCATGCCTTCCATAATCGTGACGGATTCATTTCACCAGCGGCGATCGAAGCCATCGGCAAGGAACTGCGCATCCCCCTGGCCGACCTGTACGGCACAGTCACCTTCTATCACCACTTTGCACGTGAAGAGGGAGGCCTGCAGCGGCCGCGCGTCTGCACCGGGCCCGTCTGCCGCCAGCGCGGCGCGCTTGAGATTGTCCAAAGCCTCGACGAAGCCGAGGAAATGCCCTGCTCGGGCCGCTGCGACGACCCCGTCCCGCTTCTGATCGGCCACGAAACCTTCGTGGTCAGCCCGCCGCTCCACACGCTGCAACGGCGGATCTCCTCCCCCTTGCCGGTGCCGAACCCCGGAGGGCGTGAAGAATGCGTCTTCGCCGAGATCCGCCAACCGGAGCGCGAATGCCTGGACGGCTACCGCCGCAGCGGCGGCTACGACGCCTTGACCCAGGCTGTGGAGAAGCAGAGCCCGAGCGGTGTGATCGACGTGCTGAAGGAATCAAAGCTGGCCGGCCGCGGCGGCGCCGGATTCCCCACCGGCATGAAGTGGCAGTTCGTGCGCGAGGCGCCGCGCGCGCCCAAGAGCATCGTCTGCAACGCCGATGAAGGCGAACCGGGCTGCTTCAAAGACCGGGCGCTCATGGACCATGACCCCTTCGCCGTTATCGAGGGCATGACCCTGGCAGGCTACGCCACCGGCGCCGACCGCGGATTCCTCTATCTGCGCTACGAATACCCGGAAACCAACGCCCGCCTGGAAGAGGCTATCGAGGCCGCCGAAGAGGCCGGGCTGCTGGGGGAGGACATTCTCGGCAGCGGCTTCAACTTCCGTCTGTATCTGCGGCGAGGCGCGGGCGCCTACATCTGCGGCGAGGAGGGCTCACTCCTCAACAGCCTGGAAGGCAAACACCCTTTCCCCCGCAACCGCCCACCCTTCCCGACCACGCACGGCTTCGACAACCTGCCCACTGCCGTCAACAACGTGGAAACCCTGTGCGCAGTGCCGCAGATCCTGCGGCGCGGCGCTGAATGGTATCAGGGGCTGGGCCTGGGCGACCATGCCGGCACCAAGGTGATCAGCCTCTCCGGCGACGTGCAGCGTCCCGGCAACTACGAAGTGCCTTTTGGGTTGCCGCTGCGGACGCTGCTCTACGACTGGGCCGGCGGCCCGCTGCCGGGGCGCTCATTTCAGGCCGCGACCATGGCCGGGCTTTCGGGCGGATTCCTGGCCAGCGACGCGCTGGAGACGGTCACGCTCGACGAGCCCAGTATCCGGGCGGCCGGATCGATGCTGGGCGCAGGCGGGATAATCATCTTCGACGACAGCCGCGATATAGTGGACGCGGCCCGGCAGGCGATGGAGTTCTTTGCCCACGAGAGCTGCGGCAAATGTTTCCCCTGCCGCATCGGTACGCAGCGCCTGCTCGAACGCCTGTCGGGAGACGGCCCCGGCGACCTTGACAGTTGGCGGCGCGAGATCGGCGACATCGGCGATGTCCTGGAGCTGAGCGCCTGCGGGTTGGGTATCGCCGCGGGATTTGTCAGCGACAGCCTGCTGCGGAACTTCCCCGAGCAGGTGGCGGAGTTTCGGGATGAACGGAACCTTTCGTGAATTACGTGATGCAGCAGAGTTCGTTGTTGATGCACAAGGCAGGCGAAAGGCCGTGCTGTTGGACTACGCTGTCTGGAAAAAGCTCATGTACCAGATAGAGGATATGGAAGACAGCGCAGAAATTGAAGCTTCCCGGACGAGTGGTGAGGAAACTGTCCCTTGGGAGGAAGCAAAGGCGGAATTGCGCGCCAAGGGTATCAATGTGTGATGCTCAGTTCGAGCAGCATTATTTCGTAAATCTACCTGTTGACTTAAGCGAGATTAACGTCGAACGATGGGAAAGACTTTATGCAGTCGGTGAACGAGTCGCAGCAGCAACCCACGCTGACACTTGACGGTGAAGAGATTGTCTTCACGCCCGGCGAGACGGTTTATGAAGTGGCGACGCGGGCCGGGAAGTCCGTGCCGACGCTCTGCTATGACCCGCGGCTGGAGGCTTTCGGCAGCTGCCGGCTGTGCGTAGTGGAGGTTGAAGGGCAGCGGGTGCCGGTGGCCTCGTGCACGACTCGGGCGGAGGACGGTATGGAGGTCACGACCGCGTCCGCGAAGGTGGAAGAGCTGCGGCGCACGCTGCTGGAGCTGGTTGCGTCCGAGAACCGCGAGGTGACGGTTGACGCGCTGCGGGGCGTGGCTTCGCAGGAGCTGGGTACGCTCGTCGAACGCTACGACGCCGGCCGCGGCCGCTTTGCCGGCGCGCAGTCGGGCGCCAGCCGTCCGGACGACACCAACCCGTTCATCCTGCGCGACTACGACCTCTGTATCTCCTGCTACCGCTGTGTGCGCGTCTGCGCCGAGCAGGAGGGCGACTACGCCATCAGCGTCGCCAACCGCGGCTTTGACACCCAGATCACGGTCGAGTTCGGCGGCCATCTGCAGGACTCGGCCTGCACCTTCTGCGGCCAGTGCGTGCAGACCTGCCCGACCGGCGCACTGGCCGACAAGAAGGCGCTGCGCTTCGCCGGCGACGGTACATTGAACGGCGGAAGCTAACCCGTAAGAGGCGTCGCGTCTCTACGCACTCTCCTTGTCAAAAGGACTCTTCGATGAACGTTACCAATTCTGAAACCAAGACAACCCGGACCATTTGCGGCTACTGCGGCGTCGGCTGCTCGCTGGACCTGGTGACCCGCGACAACCGTATCATCGCGGTGCATCCGGACTTCGACGGCCCGGCCAACCAGGGTGCGCTCTGCGTCAAAGGCCAGTTCGCCTACGACTACGTCCATCACCCGGACCGGCTCACCCACCCGCTCGTGCGCGACGAGGCGGGTCAGCTTCAGCGGGCGACCTGGGACGAGGCATTGCAGAGGGCGGCGCAGGGCTTCATGGATGTGGAGCAGAGGCATGGGCGCCACGCTGTCTACGGTGTCGCCTCCGGCCGCACGCCCAGCGAAGCCAACTACATGATGCAGAAGTTCATCCGCGTGGGGTTCGGCACAAGCTATATCGATAACTGTAGCCGGGCTTGACACGCCCCCACAGTCGCCGGTCTGGCGGCAACAATCGGTCGGGGCGCCATGTCCAATCCGCTCGCGGACATGGAAAAGCCGGACGTGATCTTCTGCATCGGCACAAACATGACGGAGGCCCACCCGGTCGCGGCCACCCGTCTGAAGAAGGCGCTGGCACGCGGGGCCAGGATGATCGTGGCCGACCCGCGGCGCATCCGCCTGGCCGAGATGGCCGACCTCTACCTGCCGATCCGCGTGGGCAGCGATACCGCGCTGTTGCTGGGCATGGCGCACGTGATCGTGCGCGAGGGGCTGGCCGACAGCGAGTTTATCGCCACCCGGACCGAGGGCTACGACGAGCTGGTCGATCATCTGCAGGAGAAGACCCCCGAGTGGGCCGAGAGTATCACCGGCGTACCCGCGGCGCTGATCGAAGAGGCGGCTGTCCTCTACGGCTCAAGCGACAAGGCCGCCATCTACTATACACTCGGTATAACGGAACATATCTGCGGCGTGGAGAACGTGCAGAGCCTCTGCAACCTGGCGCTGCTGACCGGCAACTTCGGCCGCGAGGGCACCGGCGTCAACCCGATGCGCGGGCAGAACAACATCCAGGGCGCCGGTGACAGCGGCGCCCTGCCCAACAACTACCCCGGCTTCCAACCGGTGGACGATGCCGCCAACCGGGCCAAGTTCGAAAAAGCCTACGGGCGCAAGATGGACCTGGAAAAAGGAATCACCAAGGTGACGGCCCTGGACCAGTGCGGCGACAGGATCTTCGCCATGCTCATCGACGGCGAGAACACCGTCGTCTCCGATCCGGACCAGGAGCACTGCATCCACGCCCTGAAAAGCCTTGAGCACCTGGTCGTGATCGATATCTTTCTGACCGAGACGGCTGAGCTTGCCGACGTAGTCCTGCCGGCTACGTCGTGGGCGGAAACCGACGGCAATTTCGTCAATACCGAGCGCCGCATCCAGCGGGTACGCAAGGCTGTCGAGCCGCCGGGCGAGGCCAGACCCGACTGGTGGATCATCGGTCAGATCGCCCAGCGCATGGGCATGAGCGGGATGGATTTCGACTCGCCGGTGCCCATTTTTAACGAGCTCTGCGAGCTGTCGCCGATTTACGCCGGCATCGACTGGGACTTGGCCGAAGGCGGCCAGTACCAGTGGCCGATCCCCTACCGGGGGCATCCCGGCACGCCGCGTCTGCACGAAGGCGAGTTCATCAACGGGCGCGGCAAGTTCAGCTTCACCGACTACCGCGATCCGGCGGAAACGATCGATGAGGACTACCCGCTGTGGCTGACGACAGGGCGCCGGCTGGAGAGCTACCATACACGCACCCAGACCGGAAGATCGGAGGGCATCAACCAGCTGCTACCCGAGGAGACGCTGGAGGTGCATCCGAGCGACGCCGCCCGCTACGGCCTTCACGACGGCGGCTGGGCCAGGATGAGCAGCCGGCGAGGGGCAGTGGACGTGAAAGTAGAGACGACGCGGCGCTCACCGCAGGGGACTGTGTTCGCCAGTTTTTCCTTTGCCGAAGTGCCGATCAACGTGCTGACCGGTTCGGGCTACGATCCGATTACGCATACCGCGGAGTTGAAGGTCTGCCCGGTGCACGTGGAACCGATTGCAGAGGGTGCTAAGTTGGCAGCCGATTTAGTCGGTGAATAGGCAGCAGATGGGATAGGAAGCGCTTGCGGCGTCGTCGCTGACTTGATCTGCTTGACAGTTACACTCTTGCTTCACAATTGAACAAGCCGGAGGCATTCCATGCACGCAATCGGCGTAAACGAATTGAAGACTCACACTTCAGAAATCATGCGCAAGGTGCGAGAAGAACGAATCAGCTATACGATAACCTACCGAGGAAAACCGGTGGGTGTCCTGCTTCCCCTAGAGGAAAATGGCGGCGTTTCTAAGGAAAAAAATCAGGATCCCTGGTCTAAGTTAGAGAAGATACGGGAAAAGATGTCCTCTTTGCCCCGGCCAGAGAAGAGTCTGACAGAAGCTCTCTCCGAAATGCGCCGATAATTCTGGTGTCCGAATTGTACACAATAGATGCAAGTGTTTTTGTAAACGCATTCAATAGTTACGAGTCTGGCCATGAGGAGAGTCACGACCTGCTGGAACGACTACAGGCATTACACTTTTCTCTCATTGAACCAACACTGCTTTTGCCAGAACTGGCAGCAACTGTTTCACGAATCTTTCAGGATGAAGAGATGGCCAGAGATTTCACTGAAGGTGTTCGGGAACTGCCTCATCTCTCTTTAGTTCAACTAGACGAAAGCCTTGCTGAACTCACCGTGAATGTTGCTTCAAGACACCGACTGAGGGGTAGCGATTCAGTATACGTTGCAGTAGCCCACAGATATGGTGCGACTCTGGTTACTCTGGATCGGGAGCAGTACATTAGAGGCGCTGAGGTAGTTCCCACGCAAACACCCTTGGAGGCGCTAGATAGTACCGCAGCATAGTTTTCTGGTTCGCAATACGATTTAGTACTTAATTCAGAACACGAAGCCCTTCGTCGTCACCTTTGATTGAATGCAAGAATAGCGATTTGAACCAGGTAGAAACGCCAAGAAGCAACATTATCATGAGACAGAACTCCTCGGAAGTTCTCTACAGCGAATTCAGATGATACCCCGCGTCGGCAGCAAAGTGCGCACTCGCGTCACGGTAGTGGAGAGCGGGCGGCACAGAGTCCGGGATGACCAGGTGGCCGCGGAAGAGCCGCTGGAGATTCGGCTGCAAGCCGGGGGAGATACGCAGACGGTCGCGGTGACGATGCGCACGCCCGGCAACGATTTTGAACTGGCGGCCGGATTTCTGCACAACGAGGGCATTGTCGGCGAGCCTTCGCAGGTCAGTGGCATCACCTACTGCGTGGATGCCGATGTCGACGCCGACCAGCGCTACAACATCGTGAACGTGGGCCTGCGCCTCGCGAGCCTGCCGGAGCTGGCGACGCTGGAACGCCACTTCTACACGACCAGCGCATGCGGCGTCTGCGGTAAGGCCAGCCTTGACGCCATTGAGATGCGCAGTTGCCCCGCCCTGCCGGCGGGTCCGAAAGTCAGCCCCTCGATCCTGACCGCACTGCCGGAGAAACTTCGGGCTGCGCAAGGGCTGTTTGAAGTGACCGGCGGGCTGCACGCCGCCGGCCTGTTTGACGCCGAGGGCAACCTCGTGTGTCTGCGCGAGGATGTGGGCCGCCACAACGCCGTCGACAAGCTGATCGGCTGGGCGTTCATGCAGCGCAAGCTGCCCTTGCACGACGGCATCCTGCTGGTCAGCGGTCGCGCCTCCTTCGAGATCCTGCAGAAGTCGACCGTTGCCGGCCTGCCGGTAGTTTGCGCCGTGTCTGCGCCCAGCCACCTGGCCGTGGACGTGGCGCGACGCTTTGGCGTTACGCTGATTGGGTTTCTGCGCGGCGAGCGACTGAACGTCTACGCCGGCGCGGAGCGGATGTTGTGGAACGGAAAAGGAACGCAAGAAGAGATCGATAGTTCGTGAATTTCCCTCCCGGATTTGCCCCCTTCTCAGTACTGGTCGCCAACCCCGAGAACTGTCGAAACAATTTAGCCTGAGGCTACAGAATCCGTATTCGTCACCGGGCGATACGCATGGCATTTGATTATTCGCGCTTTGTGTGTCAACATAAACGGACGTGTCGTAACCGAAATTGATACTTTTTCACGACGATTCTCGTACGAACGCCCAAAAAGCGCTGAGTTTACGGAGATAAACCAGAAATGAAAAGGTTTTCCCTCATTGCCCTGTTCCTTGTCCTCTGTCTGGCCGCCGGCCTCCTGTTTTCCGGCGACCGGCTGGGGACCATTCTCGACACGAGCCTTCGCTCCGGGGAGATGGATCTCTCCAGCATAGGAGAGGAGCGGATCGAGAGGGCGATTCTGCAGGAAGAGGAAGTTGCAGAGTATGTGCCCGGACAGGTGCTTATTCGCTTCAAAAAGACGGTAACGCGCGACCAGATATCCGACTTCTACGCCGAATACGGGCTCTCGGAAAAGGACAATTTGGACCCCGATGTCACCGACGCGGACCAGGGCCTGCGGCTGGCGGGCGCGCCGGTCGATGTGGACGAAAATCTGATTGAAGTGTTGGAGAGTGACGACAGGGTTGCCTTCGCCGAGCCGAACTACCTGCTGCAGATCAATCAGGAGCCGCCGTCGGATCCGCATTTCGAAAGACTTTGGGGACTGCACAACACAGGGCAGACGGGCGGCACGGCCGACGCCGACATTGACGCGCTGGAAGCGTGGGAAATCGGCACCGGCTCCGACGATATTATCATCGCGGTAATCGATACCGGTATCGAGGTCGAACACGAAGACCTGATCCCGAACCTGTGGACGAACCCGAAAGAATGTCCGCGGGGGGTAGGCAGGTGCGTGGAGAACGGTATCGATGACGACAACAACGGCTATGTGGATGACTTCCACGGCATTAACGCGATTAACAACAGCGGCAGGCTGCTGGATGACTACGGTCACGGGACCCATGTTGCCGGTATCGCGGCCGCCGCGGGGGACAACAGGAAAGGCGTCGTCGGCGTCAGTTGGAACGCAAAAATCCTTGGCTGTAAGTTCATCACTGCCTTTGGCACCGGGACGACCTCCAACGCAGTCAAGTGCTTCAACTACATCTACGACCTGCGCACCAAGCAGAAGCAGAACATCGTTGTAACCAACAGCAGTTGGGGCGGCGGCTCGCCCTCGCAGGCCCTGCGGGAGGCGATGGGGCGGGTCGATTCGCCGCTGCATGTCTGCTCCGCCGGCAACTCGAACTCCAACCGTAAACTCTACCCCGCCGCCTACGATCTGGACAATATCATATCTGTGGCGGCGACAGATCACGACGATATCTACGCCGGCTTCTCCAGTTGGGGCGAGGACTGGGTCGATCTGGCTGCCCCCGGTGTGAGCATTCTTTCAACCATTCCGTCCGGCCGCTGTCCCATGTGTCTGCCGTCCGGATATGGGTCCACCAGCGGCACCTCGATGTCGGCCCCCTACGTTACCGGCGCGGCCGCGTTGATTTGGTCCGAGTTTGAAGGGCTGAACAACGATCAGGTCAAGCAGCGCATTCTGTCCGGTGTCGATGCACTGCCGGAACAGTCCAAGAAAACGTTGACCAACGGGCGCCTGAACCTTTTCAACTCAATGGAAAAGGACACGACGCCGCCGGCGACCGTTTCGGACCTGTCGCCCTCTGGCGTGCTCCTGACCAAGATCCTTCTTTCCTGGACTGCGACCGGTGATGACGGATTCACCGGGCAGTCCACCGCCTACGACGTCAGATACGACACCGCGCCGATTTCGAACGCTACCTGGGATTCTGCCCAACAGGTGACGACGGCTCCCATTCCCGGCGCCTCCGGATCCAGGGAGGAGCTTGAAGTCTCCGGGCTGGAACCGGACACAACCTACTATTTTGCGCTGCGTGTGGCAGACAATGTAGGCAACGTATCCGACCTCTCCAATATCGTGATCGCCCGCACCAGCGCAGGCACCATCGTCTTTGAAGACGACATGGAAAGCGGGTCGGGCAAGTGGACCATCGAAGACCCCGACGACAGCCTCTGGCATCTCTCCAGTCTGCGATTCAACAGCCCGGAGACTTCCTGGTACTACGGTCGCGAGAGGCAGCGAGACTACGACACGGGCGAGGAGAACGAGGGCACGATTACGTCCGGCGTCATCGACATCGCCGGCGCCGACGACGCACTGCTCACCTTCTACGAATGGAGCGAGTTGCAGAGAAACACCCGCTTCGACCGCACAAGAGTCCAGATATCTACCGACGGAACGACGTGGCGGACCGTCTTCGAATCGCACGGCACAGAAGGGAACTGGGCAAGGCGGGATGTGGACCTGAGCCAGGCAGTCAGCGATAGCGGCTCGATACAGATCCGATTCTGGTTTGACACGATTGACGACTCCTTTAACGATAACGAAGGCTGGTATGTCGACGACGTCCGGGTCTTGACGGCGAAACTGCAGTTGCCCGGCGAGAGGCAGCTCCTGCCCAACCTGGTTGCCCAGTCGATCAACATCGGCTTCAACCCGTCAGAGCCGCACGCCGGCGAAGTAACAACCATCCATGGGACGGTTCTCAACAACGGCAACGCAGATGCCCGAGCCGTTACGGTACAGTTTGTTGATGTCACTGAAGAGGACGCTGCAGTCCCGATCGGCCTGCCTCAGACGATTGCCGAAATCCCTGTCGGCGGCAGCGGTGTGGTCCAGGTGCAGTACGAGACCGAGGAGAAGGACGGCGAACGAAGCATCCGCATGGTGATCGATCCCAACAATTTCGTCGCCGAGCGTAACGAAGCGGACAATACGGCCGTCCGCATTCTTGACGTCGCCGAGGCACCTGCCCCCAACCTGTACGTTGACTCGGGCAACATCGGATTCGACCCGGCATCGCCGCAGCCCGGTGAGCAGGTTACGATCCTGGCTACGATCATTAACAACGGGACGGCCGACGCCGAAAGCGTTGTCGTCCAGTTCAGAGAGGGCAGGACGACGCCCGTCGCCTTGAACCAGGTGATCGACAGCATCCCCGCGGGCAGCAGTGCGGTGGCGCGCGTCACATACGACTCCAGCACGAGTTCGGGTGATCCGAGTATCACCGTCACTGCCGATCCGGACAACTACATCACAGAGTTGGACGAATCGGACAACAGTGCGAGCAAGACCTTGACGCTGCAGTCGGACACCGAGCCGAATCTGGAGCTCTCCTCCGGCAACATCGGCATCGCGCCGTCCAACCCGGTGGAAGGCGATGAAGTTACCATCTATGCAACGATTCGGAACGAGGGCGATTCTGAAGTCCAGGACGTGCAGGTCCAGTTCCTGGACGCCAACAGAAGTCCTGCGGCGCCGATCGCAGCGCTTCAGGTCATCCCTTCGATTGCCCCCGGCAGCAGCGGGGTGGCATCGATCCGCTTTGATACGTCCAACCGCAGCGGCGATCAGAAGATTCAGGTGCAGGTGGATCCACACAATCTGGTGGCAGAGTCCAGCGAGGCGGACAACAGCGCCACGGCAACGCTGAGTGTGGCACACGGACCGGCCCCCAACCTGGTTGTTGTCGACGAAAACATTGGCTTCAGCGCCACCGAAGTGGCTGCAGGCACTCCGGTGACCATCTACGCTACGATCCTGAATACAGGCAGTTCAAGAGTTGAAGGCGTGATCGTGCAGTTTGTGGATGTGACCAGCTCCAGTGTGAGGCCGATAGGCGAGCAGCAGACGATCGAGGTCATAGAGCCGGGCGCCTCGGCGGTTGCGGTTGCGCAGTACAAGGCCTCAGGCGGGCAGGGCGCTCGCACAGTCCAGGTGGTCGCCGATCCCGGCAACTTTGTCCGCGAGATTAGTGAAGATGACAACGAAGGCAGCGCTTCGCTGACGGTCGGCAGCGCTCCGTCGCCCAATCTGTTTATCCACAGCAACAACATCGCCATATACCCGGCTCAGCCGGTAAGCGGCGAAGAGGTAACCTTACGCGCCGTAGTCGGCAACAACGGGTCGGCGCCGGCCGAGCATGTATCTGTCCAGTTCTTCGATGTTACCAGCGGTGAAGCCCGCCTGCTGGGCAGCGAGCAGACGATCGACGTTATCGGCGTAGGCAGCAGCGGCACCGCCGCGGTAACCATCACCGAGTCGATTTCGGTCGACAGACCGATCGGCAACCGCAAGATCCAGGTGTTGGTGGATGCCAACAATCGCATCAGAGAATCGAGCGAAGAGGACAACACGGCCACACGGCTGCTGACTCTCGAGCCCGAGCCGATGCCAAACCTGGTGGTGCTGGCCGAGAATATCGGGTTCAGTCCGGCCAATCCGCGCGTTGGCGAGACGGTGACCATCCTGGCGGTCGTTCGCAACGACGGCGACGTTGTTGCCAGGAACGTGGGTGTGCAGTTTGAGGATGTGAGCGCAGGACGGCCGGTTCCCATCGGAGAGGCACAGGAACTGGACAGGATCCCGGTCGGCGGCAGCGGCGTCGTGACCGTGAAGTATACGATTCCCGACGCTGCAGGCACCTACAAGGTGCGGGTTGTAGCCGACCCGGGCAACTTCATCGCCGAAACCGATGAGATCGACAACAAGGGCACGCGCAGTCTCGAAGTAGCGTCCGCGCCGATGCCGAACCTGGTGGCGCTCTCAGATAACATCGGATTCAATCCGCCGACGACTTCGGCCGGCAGTGAAGTCATCATCTCGCTGACCGTCGTGAACAACGGCGCGGCCGCAGCCGAGAACGTGCAAGTTCACTTCACCGACGTCACGGGCGGCCGCCTGAGCCCGATCGGCGACATTCAGACGCTGGCGTCCATAGCCGCCGGCGACAGCGCCATCGCAAGCGTGACATTCAATACTGCAGGTCGCTCAGGAGAGCGGCGCATCAGGGCCAGTGTAGACAGCTTGTCGATCATTACGGAGAGCGATGAGACGGACAACACCGCCAGCAAGACCCTGCTCATCGCGCGAGGAACCTCGCCCAACCTGTCCGTGCAGGCGGCCAACATCAGTTTCACGCCGACAAACCCGAACTCGGGAGACGAGATTCGAGTGCAGGCAGTCATCCTCAACCAGGGCGGACAGGACGTTGGTGAAGTCGACGTCCAATTCCTGGATGTGACGGAGGACGAGGCCGTTCCGATCGGATCAGGTAAACTGATCGACTCGATCCCCGCAGGAAGCAGCGGAATCGCTGAATCGGTCCTCAACAGCCGCGGCATGTCGGGAGAGCGCAAGATCCGGGTGGTGGCCGACCGCAGAAATCTGATCTCCGAGTCTGACGAGACGGACAATCAGGCCGAGGCCGCTATCTCGATCAACCCGCCTGCGATTCCCAACCTGGTTATCGAAACAAACAACGTCGGCTTCCATCCCAGCAGACCGGTGGATGGCGATCAGGTTACGATCAGCGCCACGGTACTGAATGAAGGCGGCGGTGACGCCAGTGAGGTTATCGTGCAGTTTGTGGAAGGCAGCGGGCGCGGCGTGCCGATCGGCGAACCGCAGGTAATCGACAGGATTCCCGCCGGTAGCAGCGGTGTAGCCCAGGTCGTCTTTGATACGGCCGGCAAGGATGATCCAAGAATTCAGGTGATCGTCGATCCCAATAACTACATCACTGAGACGAAAGAGACCGACAACAGGGCGTCCGCCTCCTTACGAATGTCGGCGCAGCCGCTGCCGAATCTGACTGTCAAGAGCAGCAACGTCGCGATCACGCCGAAATCGCCGCGCGAAGGACAGAGGATTATCCTCACCGCCATAGTCGTCAACCACGGCAGCGCGCCGGCACGCGACGTGGATGTGCAGTTCATGGATGCGACGGAGCGGCCCGGCGTGCCGGTAGGCGCGGCGCAGACTATCTCGTTGATCCCCTCTGGTGGCAGCGCCGCGGTTGGCGTCGTCTACGACACGACCGAAAGAGAAGGTCAGCGTCGAATCACGGTGACGGCCGACCCTGGAAACTTCATCGAGGAGAGCGCCGAGAGTGACAATTCCGCAACCAAGACGGTGGAAGTGCTGGAGAGGGCTGCCCCGAACCTGATCGTCCAGCCCCGCAATGTGGGCTTCAATCCTGCCGCCCCGACCGAAGGCGACCGGGTCCTGATTCGGGCGATCGTCCTCAATGACGGGGCCGAGGATGCCACCGATGTGGTGGTTCAGTTCCTGGACGTTACCGAGGCAGGCACAGTGCCCATCGGCCAGCCCCACGTCGTGGGCTACCTGGCGGCAGGCTCCAGCGCCACGGTTCCCATCATATATGACACGCTCGACAGGCCGGGCGACCGCCGCATCCGAGTCGTTGTCGATCCGAACAACTTCATTCGCGAGAGCAGCAAAGAGGACAATCAGACGGTGGTTACCCTACCGGTCCAGGCTGCGATGGCGCCGAACCTGGCGATGCTGTCGGGGAACATCAAGTTCGCCCCGCAGTCTCCTGAGCTCCACGACGTGGTGACTGTCTCGGCAACCGTGCTGAACAACGGCACCGAGACGGCACACGACGTGATCGTTCAGATCCTGGATGTGACCGGCGGCGGGTCGGTGCCCATAGGCACGGAACAGCTGCTGGATGCCGTTCCTGCCGGTGGCGGCGGCACCGTCGAGGTCGCCTTCACTGACACCGGTGAGACTGGCAGCCGCCAGATTCGGGTGGTCGTCGATCCCAACAACGTCATCGCCGAGATGAATGAGCGGGACAACCAGGCGACGCGCGGGCTCTTCATCTCGCCGCCGCAGCTGGCCGACATCGTCGTAAGCGAAGAGGATATTGAATTCGATCCCGAAGACCCGGTCGAAGGCACGGATACGATCATCTCGGCAACGGTCGCCAACGACGGCAACGCCAACGCTCGCGGCTTCGTCGTTCGCTTCCTGGATGTGACGGAACGGGTGCCCAGGCCCATCGGCGGTCCGCAGCGGATCGCCCAGCTTGGCGCCAATGACAGCACCACGGTATCGGTAACCTACGATACCGCGGGCAAAGCCGGAGAACGCAAGATCCGTGTGGTCGCTGACTCGGAAGATGCGGTAAACGAATTGGACGAGGAGAACAACAGGGTTGAACTGGTCCTGCGTGTGCGCACAACTTCGGAAGCGTCCTCCGATGCGCCCAATCTGACGGTCCTGTCTTCGAACATTCGCTTCTTCCCGGCCGTACCCCGTCCTGGAGCGCCGGTTACGATTACGGCGGTAGTTCGCAACCAGGGCGAAACGGTAGCCGATAACGTTGTCGTCCGGTTTGAGGACGTTACGGATGAAGGCGAAGAGGAAGAGGTAATCGTCGAAATTGGCGAGTTCAGGATAGCGGAGCCAATTCAGCCCGGTGCACGCGAGCTGGCGGTGATCTCGTACGATACGAGCGACCTGGATGGACCTCGGGTCATTCGAGTGACCGCCGACCCCGACAACGAAATCAGTGAGACGGACGAAGACGACAATTCCGCCGAGCGCACACTCCGCTTCAGCACGTCAGCGCAGGGGAATAGTCAGGGGGCGGGATCGGGCAGTTTGGCGTCATCTACCGATGTGGAAAGCAGACAAGAAGGCGCCAATCTTGCTCTGAACGCCCAGGAAGTCGAGGTGGAAGTGGCTCGGGCCGGTGAAGGGGACCTGGTGGTTGTCGCCACCAAGGTGCGCAATGAGGGCAGCATGGACGCGGGCGGCTTCAGCATCCAGGTGCTGGACGAGTCCAACGATCTGAACCCGCTCGGCTCGCCGCAGACAGTTGAGTATCTGGCTGCGGGTGAGGAAGTCACGGTGCGTACGGTTTTCCGGGCGGCTGAAGGCCTGGGAACGCGGACGCTGCAGGTCGTCGTCGATCCGGCTAACGTGATATCGGAAAGCTCTGAGCTGGACAACAGGGTGAGTGTGCTCGTGTCTGCCCTGACTCCGGCCGACGGATAGTGCAGAACAGCTGAAATAGAGTCACGGCGCCCCTCCCCGCTGCGAATGTGCTGGCGGAGGGGCGCTGCGCGTTCCGCTTGATTATCCGGGCGCATGGGGCGGCGCGCCCGGACGGGTTCAGAACAGGCTCAGTTGCCCTTGGGCCTGCACGCGCAGGTTTGTGAAGGCTCGGCCTACATCCTGCAGGGGAATCTCAAAGGGGAGTTCCGCACCGGGTGTGATCGTCTCTCCGAACATGGACAGTTCCACCACGTCCACAACTTCTCCCGTGTCGTCGAAGAAAGTAGCGGCCACCACGACCGAGGTCAGAGCCGTCTCGTGCCGGTTGTGAAGCCTGCCGACGATCGCAGTGCGTCCATCACGCTCGACAACGGTAACCGCCGACACTTCTACATCACGAAATTCGATGATGCTGAAGTCATCGTAGGAAACGCTTAACCCATAGCTCTGGACGGCGGACGGGTCTACGTCTACAAGCATGAGGAAGGGGGCCGGCCGCTCAACGTCCAGCTTACCAAATACCGCCATTGTTTCGGAGTCGGCGATCAGTTCACCGCTGCTGCTGAAGAATTCAGCATGCACGCGGACGCCAAACACCTCGTAGGCCCCGCCATTCACCACTTCGCCGACCAGCGCCAGTCCGGAGCCTGACGGGTAGGTGGAATGGCTGCGTACAAAGACGGTCGCAGGTACCGGCGTACTGGTGGGCGTTTCTGTCGGCGAAGGGGTCGGCGTTGGGGTGGGCAGGGGCGGAGAATCTGTGGAAGTGGCGGTGGCCGTGGCTGTCGGCGAGACTGTCGGTTCGGGCGGCACGGCCGTTACTGTCAGGCCTGCGGTTGGAGTCGGAGTTGAGGTCGCGGCTGGCGTCGCAGTCGGCGTATGTGTCGGCAGAGGCGTTTCCGTTTGGGTGGGCGGCGGTAACGGCGTAAACGTGGGGAGGGCTGTCGCGGTTGCGTTTACGCCGGCCTGCGCTGGCGCAGCAGTTTCTGGGACGGCGTCCTGCGCCGCGGGCTGCTCTTCGACTTCGGAGAGCTCGGACCCCGAAGGCGCTGCATCTTCAGCGGTGGGTCCGCCGCACGAAGCGAGAAACAGGAGAAGGGCTGAAGCAGATAGCAGCAGGGACCGCAGCATGATTGTGGAACGCCCTTTTTTTTCGCCATCAGGGCGCACATGGCCCATCGTCAAAACACGAAGCTATATACAGATTACCCCTTTAGGCCGGAAGTGACAACGCCGCTCACGAAGTGGCGCTGAAGGACGAGATAGATAAACAGAACGGGCAGCATGGTCATGGTGCCGAGCGACAGGAACCAGTGAATCTGGTATTGCCGCAGACCGCCGCCGTGGCGGAATTCGGCCAGCGTACGTTTGAAGGTCAGCATGCCGCGTGCCAGGGTCCAGGTGTTATCGTCGGTCAGGTAGATCAGCGGCCCCCACAGGTCATTCCAGGAATGGAGGAATAGGAAGATCGAGGCTGCGGCCAGCGCTGGGCCAATGTTAGGCATGATTACATGGCGGTAAATGCCAATCGGGGAACAACCGTCGATCTTGGCGGCATCGTCGAGCTCGGTGGGGATGGTCATAATGTACTGGCGCAGCAGGAAGATATAGAAGGCGCCGCCACCCATCCACATGGGCACGATCAGCGGCAGGTACGTGTTGAGCCACCCCAGGCGATGAAAGAGCAGGAAGGTTGGAATCGCCGTAACCTGCATGGGGACCATCATCGTGCCCAGGACGATGAAGAACAGGAAGTTTCGTCCAACGAAGCGCAGGCGGGCAAAACCGAATGCCACCATGGAGGCGGAAAGCAGCCCGCCGAAGATGGAGGCCACGGTGATGACCAGCGTGTTGAATAGGAACCGGGTGAAGGCCAGTGCGGTCCAGGCATCGATGAAGTTGTGCCACTGCCAGGGCAGCGGCGGGATCAGGTTGATTACGGTCTCTTCCAGCAGCATCTCCTTCGTCTTGAGGGCGCCCGAAAACATCCATAGCAGCGGGAAAATCATGACGATGCCGATCGCGATAGCGATCACATAGTTTAGTAACAGTCGCAGCGAGCGGCGGTACATCCATGGACTGCTTGCCTGTCTGATTTCCGTTGCCATTTAGGCCTCCTGCGACTCGTAGTGAACCCAGCGCCGGGCCAGCCAGAACTGAAGCAAGGTCAGGCCCATAATAATCAGGAACAGAAGCCAGGCCAATACACTGGCGTAACCGAACCGCCTCTCGGTAAAGGCCACGATATAGAGGTAGAGCACGTAGAAGAGCGTGGACCGCGCCGGTCCCCCTTGGGTCAGCATGAAGCCCTCGGTGAATACCTGCAGCGAGCCGATCATGCCGACGATCATCAGGAAGAAGATAGTCGGCGACAGAAGGGGCAAGGTGATGTGGCGGAAGAGGGCCAGACCGCTGGCGCCATCGACCTTTGCGGCCTCGTGAAGATCGTCCGGTATGCTCTGCAGGCCGGCGAGCATGATTACCATGTAATGGCCAACGCCGTATAAGCGCATGATGATATAGGAGGGTAGGGCCCACTCGATCGATGTCAGCCAGGCGACGCGGTCGAAGTCGAAAATACGCAGAATCTGGTTGAACATCCCGTAGTCCTTCTCGAACATCGCGGCCCAGACGAAGGTCATGGCGACACCGCTGACCGCGGCCGGCAGATAGAATAGCCCGCGGAAAAAGGTATGCCCTTTGAAGCGCTGATTGAGAAGAAGCGCCATGGCCAGCGAGATGATGATGGCCAGTGAGACCGTCCAAAAGGCAAACACGGCGCTTACGCGCAACGAGCCGATGAAGCGGATGTCAAATTTGATCAGTTCCTCGAAGTTCGCCAGACCCACGTAGGTGATCTTCTTGAACCCGGCGTACTCAGTAAACATCAGTCCGAGCGACACCAGAAGAGGTCCGGCCAGGAAGAGCACGAACCCCAGAATCCAGGGGGAGATGAAGAGATATCCGTAAAGATTTTCCCTCCATGCCTCGCCGCGCGGCAGACGAAACCGGCCTGGGCGCATCTGCGGAAGCGCGGTGCTAGCTTGAGAAAGGTTGGCCATAAGTGAGATTCACTTTCCTGCGCAAGGTCCTGGCAACTCCTGCCATCCTGCCCAGATGCTTTGGAACAGTCGCTGATTTCAGAACTAGAGGGCTCCCTCGGTCAGCCCGCGCTGAATGCGGCGGTGGAAAAGTATGTATATCAAGATAGGAGGCCATGCCGCCAACGAGAGGGCCGCCACCTGTAAACTCCATAGACTTACATATTTGCCCTCGAAGTGCATGATGCCCAGAGGAATTGTGCGCAGGGTATGTTTGTGCAGATAAATGAGGGGCCAGAGAAAGTCGTTCCAGAAGAAGACGAAATAGAAGATGGTCATGGTCGCAATCGCCGGCATGGCCAGAGGGACCATGACATGGCGCAGGATCTGCAACTCTCTGGCTCCATCTACGGGTGCGTTTAATGAATTGCCTACGGGAAAGTTATCAGCTAAGGAAGGGACAGACCCGAGCAATCCACTCCTATTGGTAATGGTGAGAACGGCTGAATCTGTGAACGTGCCGCTTATATGAACAAGACCAGCAGAGTTGGGGAGACGGGGGCGAATCGCCCCCGATCCCAGATTCAATTCGTGTTTGCGGCGCGAGGCTAGTTGTACTTGTCGATGATTCGCTGTACTTCGGCCTCGGCGGCGGCCATGAGTACGCCCAGGTCCTCATCGGTATGCACGGCCAGGTCCCACAGCTCGTACATGGATTGCTGGGCCTCCTGCGCGCCTTTGAATAAGGCCCAGAAGCGCGTGTTGGTCGCGTAGGCGGGCATTTCCCCGGCGATTTCCATGAACTCCTTGCCAGCGATCGCATCGAGCCAGCGCTGGTCGGCGAAGTGACTCTTGGTGAAGGGGAAGTAGCCGGTCTCGAGGCAGAATTCGAGATAGGGATCCCCGAGCGCCCACCACTCGGAGAACTCGTAGGCGGCGGCTTCGCGATTCTTGTCGTCCTGGACAGGCATCCACAGCTCTTTGTCGTACCAGGGGGTTGCGGTAATTTGATGCACGGGATGGCTGGGTGTGTAGAGGGCGCCAAGCCCACCTTCTCCGATCTGCTTTTCGAAGTCGAGCAAACCCCAGTTTCCGACTTCCTGGAAAACGACTTTGCCGGAAACGAGGCCCTTTTCGGGCGGCTTCTCGGTGGCGGACCCGCTGGCATAGGCGTCGCGCAAGTATTGGAGGGAATCGCGGACACCGTCGTTGTTGATAGTGGCTTTTGTGCGAGTTTCGTCAACGTAGAGCTGGCCGGCGGTCCAGGGTAGATATTCCTGGATGGCGAAGTGCTGCCAGTAGGCGACGCCCCAGATATCAACCTCGTTGGAATCGAAGCCATCTTCATCAGGGCGCTTGCCGTTCACGTCGCGGGTAACAGCGACACCCCATTCGATTAGTTCATCCCACGTCCAGTCCTTGGGAGGCGGCTCCATGCCGGATTCTTCCAGGGCGGCGACGTTGTAGGCGAAGAGCACGACGACCTGTTCGTAGGGCATGCCCCAGAAGTAGCCGCCCACAGTCGGCGGGGCGTAGATTGCTTCAATTCCATCGACAAAGTCGTCGAAGTCGACCCCGGCGGCCTCCATGTACTCCTGCTGGTTGACGATGAGGCCCTCGTCAATGGCTTGGATGACAGAGGTGTAGCCGGCCCAGAACAGATCGGGCGCCGTGCCGGCGGCGAGGTCAGCCTGCACACGGGACATCTCATAGCCAGTCTTGAGTTCCACCTGAACGTCCGTGCCCGGAACCATCGAGTCGTAGCGTTCGAGGATCAGTCGCTGGTTGCCGCCGAGCATGTTTGTGTCCGGGTGCGGATAGGTATAAACGATCGAATAGCCTTCGGCGGCGGGCATGTCGCCGCTGTCGGACTCTGCGCCGGGTGCGGCCGCCGGCCCGCAGGCGGCCAGGAAGGCTCCGGCAGTCGTGACGCCGGACAGGGCCAGGAAGTCACGTCGGCTTACGGTGCGCTTGATCATGTTGATCTCCTGTGGGTGACAAGCGAAAGAGGTCCGTTTGGTCAAAGATCGAAGTATACGCAGTCAGTTCCTGCCGTGGGGAAGACAGACAACAATATAGAATAAGGGATTGGACGTGTCAAGTGCGCAATTTCCGTCGCAGTTGTGCCTGATCTGAAGTTTACTGGACTGGCATCTGATGTTGTGAGATCGGGATGGGAAGGGTTGTTGGCGACAAAGCGTTTCATGTTCCGTTGGGGACTTCTGGCCCATTGACTTTTCGCGGTTGCTTGTCTTCTTCAGGACTGATGTTACAATCAGCCGATACCCATTACTTTCGCTCCGCAGGTTGTCTACTTGCCCTGGGCAGTAACAGCAGAGACCACACAGGAAAAGATTTTTCCATGTCAGCTACAGTAGACCGGCCCGCCGATCCAGCAACCGACCAAGTCGAGCCATCGGAAAGCAAGGAGTTTCAGACCCGAGAGGTGCTGACGATTGTATCGGGCCACTTCGTCCATGACATTTTCACCGCGTTTGTGCCGCCTTTACTTCCGTTGATTCGCGAGAGGTTGGCTGCCGATTACGCGGCGATCGGTGGCCTGGCGGTCTTTATGCAGATTCCCAGCCTGCTGCAGCCGTTCATAGGCCACGCGGCCGACAGGATCAGTTTGCGTTACTTCATCATCCTGGCTCCGGCAGTGACGGCCACCGTGTGTAGTTTGCTGGGGCTGGCGAACAGTTATGTGCTGCTGGCCCTGTTACTGTTCGTGGCAGGTCTGAGCTCTGCTGTCTTTCATGCGCCGGCACCGGCCATGATAGGGCGCATTTCAGGCAACCGGGTGGGCACTGGCATGAGCTTCTTCATGGCGGCCGGAGAACTGGGGCGCACTGTGGGCCCCCTGTTGGTCATTGCAGCCGTCAGCTGGTTTGGGCTTGAAGGGATATGGCGGGTGGCGGTGTTTGGCTGGATGGCGTCGGTTTTCCTTTTCTGGCGACTGCGCGGGGTCTCGGCGCGGCCGGCACCGGACAGGTTGCTTTCCCTGCAGCAGATGTTGCCGGCTGCGCGAAAAGTCTATCCTCCTCTACTCTGGATCATGGCAGCACGAGTCTTCATGTCGATTTCGATGACAACCTATTTGCCGATTTTCATGCAGGACGTAAAGGGGTATGAGTTCGAGATTGCGGGTCTTTCGTTAACGCTTTTGGAAGGGGCGGGTGTATTGGGCGCCCTGACCATGGGGACAGCCAGCGACTGGTTGGGGCGGAGACGGATCCTCATTGTTCTCTTTATGGTTTCGCCGATCCTTTTTCTGGGATTCTTGAACAGTTCAGGTTGGTTGCTGTTCGCATTTCTGTTGCCACTTGGATTTACGATGCTATCGCCATCTGCCGTGCTGTTGGCGGTTGTGCAGGACAGCTTTCAACAGAATCGGGCCTTGGCCAACGGCCTCTTCCTTATGGCCAATTTCGTAATCCGGTCGCCTGCGCTGTGGTTGCTGGGCAGTGTAGCGGACAGGTTCGGGCTTGAAAGCGCATTCCTGATGAGCGGATTGATCGCCTTTGTTGGCGTGCCTGCGATACTGAGGCTGCCAGAGCGCCGCAGGGAAAATGGGGAATAACGGCTTGTTGACTGCGGTGGCGTTCCAATCTTGGGCGCCGAATTCAGAAAAAGGTCTGCCAGAGGCGGGGTAGGAAGATGACCAGGCCGGCAGCGACGCTGCCCAAAGCCGCGACCAGGATGGCGCCAGCGGCCGTGTCTTTCGCAACCTTAGCGAGTGAATGCGGTTCAGGAGAGGCCAGATCCACCAACGCCTCGATGGCGGTGTTGAGTAGCTCCAGGCCGATGACCAGCGCGATCAGGGTGACGACTACTGCCCACTCTGTCCGGCTGATGCGAAGGACGATCCCGGCGATGACGACGACGACGGCGATCGCGATATGAATGCGGAGATTACGCTGGCTGCGAAGGGCGTGACGCAAACCGGCAAGGGCGAAGGCGAGACTCTGCCAGAAACTCCCGGCGCGGGCGGGGGGCTTCATCTACCAGTCCGGCGTGGTCAGGCGAGGCGCAAGGTCCTCGTCGGTTAGCGAACTGAGGATCTCGGTCTGTTTGCGCCACATTTCTGCCTGCCGCGCTGGCGTGTCGTGGTCGTAACCGAGCAGGTGCAGCGTGCCGTGGACAACCAGAAGTTGCAGCTCTGCAGCAAGTGAATGGCCGTATCGCTCGGCTTGCCGAGAGGCGTAAGGGAAGGCCAGCAGCAGGTCGCCTAGTTCGGCTTCAAGTTCGGCGGTCAGGGCGTCTGGCAGCTCTGCAGACAGAGACGGTCCCTCCTGGACGGCAAAGCTCAACACATCGGTTGGGGTATCTTGCTGGCGGTAGATGCGGTTATAGCGCCGCAGTTCGTCGTCGTCCACTACCAGTATCGACAAGGAAAGCCCGACCCGCCCAGAGGCGTGCAGTGTCTCCCGTGCTGCAGCCGTCAGCCAGGCTTCTTCCACACAGGCCTGAAACCGCTCATCGATTTGAATGGGAATCTGCGCGTTGGTCATCGGTGGCGTCCAGCCGGAGGCACTGCTCACGCGGCCTACGGTTTGTGCAGACGGCAGGTTGTATTCTGCAAAATCATACAGTTCAGCCTTCGTGCCATGGGGTACAATTATACCGTTGGACTTTGACGGGGCAATTTCTTGTTGAAGCAGGATCGCCTCCGCTAGAATTGAGGAATCTGAACGGAAACAGAGCGGTCTGTCGGTAGGAGGCACTGTACTCCAGGCCGCTACCCGAAGGCAACCAAAGTCATGTTTTTTGATCGAGCCAAGATCCATGTGCAGGCCGGGGCAGGAGGCAACGGTATAGTCGCCTTCCGCCGCGAGAAGTTTGTGCCCATGGGAGGGCCCGCGGGCGGGAACGGGGGCCGGGGCGGAAATGTTTATATCGTAGCCGACCCAAGGATGAACACGCTACAACGGTTTCGGAGACAGGTTCATTTCCGTGCCGAACGCGGTAAGCACGGCGGCGGCACCAAGAAAGCAGGCGCGACCGGCGAGGACCTGTTGATTTCAGTGCCGGTGGGGACAATTGCGCGCATCGCTGAAACTGACACGGTGGTAGCTGACCTGGTACGGGACGGACAGCAGGCACTGGTCGCCAGGGGAGGCCGCGGGGGAAGAGGAAACGCCGCTTTCAAGAGTGGGCGCAACCGGGCACCGCGACTGTCTGAGAATGGTGAAGTGGGGGAAGCGCGCTGGCTGGAGCTGGAACTGAAGATCGTTGCCGATGCAGGGATCGTAGGGGTGCCCAATGCGGGAAAGTCGACGTTGCTAAGCGTCATCAGCGCCGCCACCCCCGAAATTGCCGACTACCCGTTTACAACGGTTGTTCCCAATCTGGGTGTGGCGGAAGTAAGCCATGTTCAGATTGTGTTTGCCGATATTCCCGGTCTGCTGGAGGGTGCACACGACGGCGTTGGTCTGGGTTTGGAGTTTCTGCGTCATGTGGAGCGCAGTCGGGTACTCGTCCACTTACTGGACGGGGCGAGCCCGGATCCTGCAGGTGACTATGAGGTCATCAACCAGGAGATGATGCTCTTCAACCCCAATCTGGCAAAGCGACCCCAGATGATCGTTCTGAACAAGATCGACTTGCCACAGGCTCGGGAAGTCTTGCCCCGCCTGGAGGAGACGCTGGCCGAAACAGGCAGCCCTTTCTTTGCAATAAGTGCAGTGACCGGTGAGAACGTGCAGCAACTCCTGTACGAAGTCAAAGCGCAACTGGACAAGATGCCGGTGTCGGTTGCGACGGAGGAGGTGGAAGCGTTACCGACGCTCTCTCCCGTGGAAGATGAACGTTCATTTCAGATCACACGTTTGGAGGAGGATCTTTGGCGGGTGGAAGACGTTGCAATCGAGCGGGTGGCACAGATGACGAACTGGGACTACTACGAGTCCGGATTGCGGTTCCAGCGTATTCTGGGCGCGATGGGGATATCCGATGCTTTGCGGGAGCAGGGCGTAAGCGACGGAGATACGGTCCTGTTTGGCGGGGTTGAATTAGTGTGGGGATTCGAGAACGCGCTGGGAGAGTGATGGCGACAGCACCAAGCTGCCTTACACAAGTTACCTGTAGCTCAAAGAGGCATAGGGAATTGGGCAAGAGAACACGCGGTGCGCCCAATGCCGGTGGGGGGTGGGCATTGGAAGGATGAACTCAGGAGGCAGTCTGAACGGCAAACGGATTGGTGTCTTCGGAGGCACCTTCGATCCGATTCATATAGGCCATCTGATTCTGGCAGAGGAGGCCCGGCATCAGGTACGGTTGGACCGGATCGTTCTGGCGCCGGCCGGAGACCCCCCGCATAAGCCGGACAGTCCGATATCTTCGCTACATCACCGGTTGGCGATGTGCCGGCTGGCGGTTGCCGGCGACAACGAGATCAGCATCAGTCTCATTGATGCAGAACGCCCCGGTCCCCACTACACCTCGGATATGTTGCGGCTACTCCGCAAGAGTGCCGGGTCGGAGACGCAACTCTTTTTTCTGATGGGGTTGGACAGTTTGCGCGATCTGCCGACCTGGCATGAGCCTGAATGGCTGGTGCACAATTGCCGGCTGGTTGCTCTACGCCGCCACGATGTAAAGATCGACTGGGCCAAGCTGGAGGCGGAACTGCCGGGCGTGCGAGAGCGCGTTATTGTGCTGGATATGCCTGAATTGGATATTGCCAGCAGCGATTTGCGGGAACGGGTTCGAGCAGGCAAACCGATTCGATACCAGGTGCCCCGCGAGGTTGAACGCTACATAGGTGAACAGGGTCTCTACCGGTAATAGAGGCAGAGTTGAGGCACGAACTGCAGGAGCCTATCCTCTCTGAAGCGCTTTCCCCATTCGTCAGTCGTGGGTCACGAAGTCATGCGGCGCGGCGTTGAGAATTGGCGCCGCGTGGAGTTCGACGCCCAGATGCTGCAGCGCCTTCAAAAACTGATCGTCTTCGATCGTGCCGAACTGTTCAGCTGTCAGACTTCTGAGCAGTTCGGAACTAACGTGCTTGGAGCTAGGCGGCTGCGTGACTTCCAAATCGGGGGTCACTCCCTGCCCCTTGATCAGATTACCATCGGGTGTGAGCCAGTTGGTCACTCCCAGGAGGATGGCTGAACCGTCGCTGAGGCCAAACTGGTTGAGTACGGTTCCCGTACCAAAGGTTGTTTCACCGATCAGCAGGGCGCGTTCATTTTCTTTGAGGGCGCCTGCGGTGATCTCGCCTGCACTGGCCGTGCCTTCGTTGATCAGGACGACCAGCGGCATTTCCCTGGCATAGCCCAGGCCGCGTGAGCGATGGACGGTCTGATTCTGATTGGCGTCCGTTTCAATCAATATCAGATCGCCCTTGGGCAGAAACTGGCTGTTGGCCTGAATGGCCTGTTGCAGAAACCCACCCGGATTATTGCGCAAGTCCAAGATGATGCCTTGGTTGGTTTGAGCTTCTGAAATCTCGCGGAGAGCGACTTCCAATTCCCTGTCCACACTAGCGGTAAACTGCGAGATTTTGATATAGGAAATGTCTGTGTTGGGGATTGGGCTCCAACTCACGCTCGGCACCTCTATGCGGGCGCGAGTGATCAATACCTGTAGGGGTTCCCGGACTTCAGGGCGACGGACGGTCAGGACGACCTCGGAATTCGCCGGGCCGCGAACGAGAAAGATAACCTGATCCAACGATTTACCCTCGACCGAATTACCATCCACTTCCAGAATAACATCGCCGGCCAGAATGCCCGCCTGTTCGGCGGGCGAACCGTCAATTGGGGCTACAATCAGAACCTCGCCTTCTTCCATGGAAACGTAGGCGCCGATTCCTTCGAATGAGCCTTCAAGGCTAGTTTGATGCAACAGTACGGCATCCGGGGAAAGAAAAGTCGTGTGACCCTCATCACCCAAAGAGGCAAGCATTCCTTCGATAGCGCCGTAAGTCATGGCGGCGAAGTCGACCCGCTCGCGGTCGACAAAGTGAGCGACGACGTAATCCCAAGCCTCCCAGAAGATGATGAACTGGGAGGGACGCTCCTCAGCGGCCATCGCTGAGCGGATTGAAAAGCCGGAGATATTGCCGCCGACAAATGCCAACGCCATCAGCCACAAGATCACTGCAGACAGGGCAACCCGCCTGGCAAATTTGGTTCGGGCTGGTCGTATCATTCCATAGGTTCCATTGATGCGCTCGGTGAGAATTGCCCTTGAAGATTGTAAGTGAAAGTCGCGAATTGACTATGTTCTTTTGAAAGCAACATTAAAAAGTATCGGTTAAGCACGTGGTTTTGGCAAGCAAAGGAAGGGGATTCCGGCCTACGTTGGGACTACGGTGTGCCTATGATTCTGGTCCATCATTTGACCAGCAGTTTACAGCTTGAGTTGGGGCGAAGTCAGGGAGCGAAAATGGGGTTAGGAGAGAGGGTGGCTATCGGGTGGTTCACCGCTTTGGGGAGGGGTACAATCCATGTCTGGGTCGGAGTCCCAGAAGCCCTGAAATGGTCTACTGCAAACCAATGGCTACAGAAACTGTCCCTTGATCATGGCGGCGAACCCGGCAGCCCGATCAAGGGACAGTTTTCGTTGCGTATTAGGCTGCGTAGCGCATTCCCTGTTCCGAATCCGGCAGCCGTTTAGAAATAGCGTGTCACATGGCGCCACACTATGCCGGCAAGAGTCAGGAGTTGGAGCAGGGCAGCACGCCACGGGCCTCGAAAATTGGGGCAAACCGTCGACGGTTGCGCTCCCTTTGCAGTGAGCTTGGCAAGGCCGACGGTTACGAACCCCTTGCTTCGCTTAGTTCATGCTGATCGAAATCGAGCCAGAATCCTGCGCAACACTGACGCTGGCCGGGAGCATGATGTTCTGGGCCAAGACAGCGTTGATCTGCGCATTGACCGGAGCGAGCAGAGCGCCACCCACAGCCAAGCCGCCGGCGCCGGCCGACTGGAGATCAACCATCAGATGACCGTCGCTCACCATAAGGTTCCCGACGAGGTCGAGGGTGTTGCCCATCATGCTGACGCCGTCCTTCAGAGTGACGCGGAAGTGCATGGAATCGGGCTCAATCCAGACCAATACGGAATCGACCGGCTGATTCGGGCCACTGTTGGCTTCGAGAGCCTTGGTCACGTAGCTGCTGAACTCAGACTCGCTCAGCATGACCTCGCCCATTGTCAGTGCGCCAATCAGGGCATCCTGGGCCGACAGGGCCGCCTCGTGAGAGATTTCTACATCTCGGTCGGGCGGAGCGGCCGGCGCGGTGCACGCACTAAGGACTACCAGCAGCAGAGACAGTACAACGAGTGAAATGAGTGGGGTTCGTTTGTTCATGGTTCTGTTGCTCCTTGAGAGAATTGGGTTAAGGGATCTTTACTCTTGATCTCATCATAAATTGATAGAGAAACAATTAAATGATGACCATGAGCTATATCGTCTCACAAGAACAGAGCAAGTGCAAATCCGAAAAAAGCGGAACGGCGGCCTCGGGATCGACTTCTTCTCAAACTCGTCAGGGAGGCTGAAATATGGGTAAGCGGTCCTATTTTCTCACAAGAACAGATCTTGTACAAGTCGAAAAAAACAGGGGACGCCTACTAGAACGTGCCACTCTTTCTTCGAGCCTAACGGCTCCCGAAATCGCGGTCTTGCTTCTGCCAACTCTTTGATGACTGTGTGATCTCCGCAGGAGATTGGCGCCGGGTTGCGCCTAGGGAGAGTTCATCACGCACAATAATACACTTGACGGGCAAGGCTGTCAAACCTGAAGATTCCAAAGGTGAAAACTGAATTTGGGCAAGCAGATAACTCGGAATCCAGGCGCTGGCCGTTCATGTCGAAAACGGGCACCCTGGCGAAAGTTGACTTCTGGGCGGTGGTATCGGTCATATCTGGTTTTCGACCATACTGCAATCGCCCGGGTATTCGATTTCGATGGTGATGTGAGTAAGATGCAGGCCGTCCAGTTCTTCGCGCGCCCGCTGTTTGATCTCCCGAATCTGGTCATGGTCGGCTGACTGTTTGACGACGAGATGGGTGGACAGAACGTGATGGTCGCCGTCGAGAGACCAGAGATGGGTATGGTGTGAGTCTTCGACGGCGTCAATGTTGCGCAGGCGCTGGTCCAGCTGCGACAGGTCAACTCCTTCCGGGGCTGCCTGCAAGAACAGTTCGGCCGTCTTTTTCAGGTGTCCCAGGACATTGTAGAGAATGTAGAGGGTGATGAGAAGGGACAGAATCGAGTCCAGAATGTATAGATCGACGAACAGAAGCGTGATACCGACAATGAGGACCGCTACCCATCCGAGAACATCTTCCAGCAGGTGCCACATAGCGACCTTGGCATTCATGGTGCCGCCGCCTTGCAAGCGCCATACGGCCGCGCCATTTACAGCGATGCCGCCCAGCGCAAGCATGATCATACCGGGAGCGTTGGTGACTTCCGGGTTGAGGAGGCGCGGGATCACTTCTGAAAGAACAAACAGTCCACCAGCGATGAGAATCGCGGCATTTATGAAGGCAGCGAGCAAGGAGAGGCGGCCGTAGCCATAGGAGTAGCGCGCCGGCGCCTCCTTGGCGGCGTGCTTCTCCAGTCCCCAGGCCATGCCGAGTGCGATCGAGTCGCCGAGGTCGTGCAAGGCGTCGGAAAGGATGGCCACGCTGTTGGTCAGGTAGGCGCCGATGATTTCAACGACTGTGAAGCCCAAATTGAGGAAAAACGCGGTGCGCAGGTTGGACGAGTCATCGTGAAGGTGGTGATGAAGGTGATGGCTGCGGCCGTGTTCATGGACGTGTTCATGGCCATTCTTGTCATCGTGTTGGTGATAATGAATGTGCCCTTGACCCATCTGAGGCCCCCTAGACCTAAATCGTCGCGAACGAAGCGAGTTGAGCGACATCTATTGAAGACCAATGTTGCACTAACCGGACGCTATTGACCAAAAGCGGCGTACACTTTCTCCTTGGAAATCTTAAAGGCAAATAAGCCCCATTTGGAATAGTCGCCAGGGGCGAGCAAGGGGAGGCATTTGGCTGAGTGCCTACTCACATCAGGCCAAGAATGGCACTGGGGGGAATTGCAAGTACTGGATTCCTGCCGGCGGCAATGCAGGCAAGTGGGGCGGTATGGGCTTCGCGGCTTGATTTCGTCGCCGGCGATGTCGATGTTGCGAGGGGAGTTCCGGCGGCAGAGGCCGTCAGGTGGGCAACATTGAGTGTTGGTTTATCAGAACAGGGGCGGGATTGCGGCGCGGCAGGGCCAGAGCGTACTGTCTCACGCTTTGGTTGCCTCGTCTCCTTTACGTTTGCCGAGCAAGCGCCGAGCGTCGCGAAGGCTGAAGAACAGCAGCGCGGCCGCTGCGATCAGACTCAGCAGGAGGACAAGCTGCAGAAAGGCCACAGTTTCCATTTCGATTATCCGAACCGTTTGTGTCTAAAGGGTGATCGACTGACCGTGAGATATTGGCCGAGAGTTCAACAGCGCAAACTTGGGGGTGACAAATAGTATAGCACGTTGGATCGGGATACGCGCTTGAGTTTGTGCGCGTTTCTTCGCTGTAGGGGTAAAGAGAAACTCGAAGCGAGGTTAACTGTAGATTTAACCCAGGTTAACAATCCCAAAGGGGTTCAGAAAAGAGACAGTTGGCCGCTATCCTCCTCGTCGCTGCCAGGCCGCACGATTGTGGGTTTCCATTCAGGAAGGGGCAGATACTGGTCTACCAGATTGCGCAGGCGGCGTACCGATTCAGGGGCGTGGCCTTCAAAGGGGTTGTGGACGTAGCAGTATACGTCTGTGCCGTCTTTGAGCAGGTCGGCGATGCGCTTGGCCCATTTGTCCAGCAGTTCCTCTTGAGGGCGACGAATGACCTTGTCGTCCGGCAGCGGATTGCGGTCGTTTCCGATGAGTCGGATGTGAAGGGGAAGGCGCGAGGAGGTGACCTCGACGGCAGCCTGCCAGTTGGCGAAGGTATCGGGCTGCCCGGTTCGTTCAACGACAACGAAGCCGATTCTGCGATCAAGCAGGAAGCGGGCAAAGGAGGTGGTCATGAGATCGAAGGCGCGGACTTCAACGGACAGTGGCATTTCGCCGGCGCCGGCAGCGAGGCTGTCCACAAAGTCGGCCAGGCGGCGGCCGTCGCTGTTGCGGGTAAAAGTCGCTGGGAACTGGATGAGGCCGGGGGCGGCGGCGGGTCCGAGTGAACGCAGGACATCCAGATAGGCAGCCGTTGTCTGCTCCGTATTCACCAGTCTCTTTTCGTGGGTGATCTCGCGGGGGGCTTTCAGGGAAAAGGTGAATTGTTCGGGGGCACTCTCGAGCCAGCGCAGCAGGGTCTTGGGGGCAGGCAGGGCGTAGAAGCTGGTATTGGCTTCGACGCTGTTGAACTGCGCCGCGTAATAGCTGAGCTGCTGGTCGGCCGCAGTTTGGGAGGGATAGAAGACGCCGCGCCAGTCAGGAAAGGTCCATGATGAGGTTCCAACATGCAAGGTTCCTGTTGTTTCGGTCTTCATTTGCACCGTTTTAAGGGCTGAGACCGGCGATGGCCGGTCGTAAGGTAGCGCCATTTCACAGACGCAGTTTTGTTTTGTGCAACATGCACAAAAACGTGTTTTCAATTTCATGCAGGATCGTCAGTGGAATCTCTCTTTCGATCGGGTATCCTTGCTGGCAATGGCTGGCTTGTGAAGATTCTGAGGCGCCGGCTCTGCGCTCGGGGAGCGCACTGTTGTGTCATTCGGTAGTGGAAGCACAGGCCCTTATGTTTGGATTGGCTCATCTGCGCCACGGGTTACGCGGGCTGCAACTAAAGCCAGGGGAGCGGCCGCCGCGGCACAAGTGGAGCAGAAGGGCAGTACAATTTCAGGTCTCACTTGAGGAAGGAGAACTTTTCGATGTCACTGTTTGTACGTGCAATGAAACACGGCTCGAAGTTGCGGGCGATACCACTCGCTATTCTTGGGCTGCTTGTCTTCGCCCCATCTGCATTTGCCCAAGATGCGGCGCCTTTTACAACAGATGAAGTTGCCTATTCGATTGACAACTTGATCCTGTTTGTCTCTGCGGTGCTGGTGCTGTTTATGCAGGCTGGCTTCGCAATGGTCGAGGCGGGCTTCAATTCGGCCAAGAATACCGTAAACATTATGTTCAAGAACATCATTGACCTGGCGAGTGGTGTTTTCTTCTATTTCCTGATTGGTTACAGCATCATGTACGGTGCGCCGTTGCTCGGGGGCTGGCTGGGATTTGGTGGATTGGGAGTCTCGATGGAAGCGCCGGAAGCGGTGGCTGGTAACCTGAACCCCCAAGTAGACTTTCTGTTCCAGGTAGTCTTTGCGGCAACGGCGGCCACAATTGTGTCTGGCGCCGTAGCCGGACGCATGAAGATATCGGGCTACCTGATTTACAGTATCGTCCTGACCGCCATTATCTACCCTGTAAGCGGCTATTGGAAATGGGGTGGGGGCTGGTTGGACCAGATGGGTTTCTATGACTTTGCGGGGTCTTTGGTTGTTCATGCCGTGGGCGGCTTCGCGGCCCTGGCGGCGGTCATCGTGCTCGGCCCGCGTATTGGGCGCTTCGGCGGCGGTTCGACCAATCCGCTGCCGCCCAGCAACATGGCGATGGCAGCGCTGGGCGTCTTCATTCTGTGGGTAGGCTGGTACGGGTTCAATCCGGGTAGTCAGCTTGCCTTCACGGGTGCGGTCAATACGGATGCGGTCATGCTGATCGCGACCAACACTACGCTGGCAGCTGCAACAGGAACGTTGCTGGCAATGATCTACGGTTGGGTCAAAACAGGCAAGCCGAACCTGAGCTACACGCTGAATGGCGCCCTGGGCGGTCTGGTCGGTATCACGGCAAACTGTGATTCAGTCAATAACGTCGAGGCACTGGTCATTGGTGCAGTTGCCGGCGTGCTGGTGTGCGTCGGCATGGAGGCGCTGGAGAACTTCAAGATCGACGACGCGGTTGGCGCGTGGCCGGTACACGGGCTGTGCGGAATCTGGGGCGGGATTGCCACCGGCATCTTCGGAGGCCACCCGATTGTCGCTCAGATCGTGGGTTCGATCGCGATTCCGGTGTGGGCTTTTGTTGCAGGTTATATTCTCTTCACAGTCATCAAGGCGCTGGGGGTGCTGCGCGTATCCCCGGAGGAGGAGCAGGCTGGTCTGGACCTTTCCGAGCATGGCGTGGGCGCCTATCATCTTGTTGGAGAGGAGTCGGGCTAAGCCCTTTCGTTACATAGGGGGACTGATTGCCCAGAGCCACGTAAATCCAGGGCGGATAGCGGTTCCGCTGCAGGTAAGCAAATAGAAGACTGACAGGGAGCGTCCCACTCGCATGGTTTCGAAGACGAGAGGGGCGCTTTCTTGTCTTCAGCCTCTTTTTTGCCGAGGCCGGGCCAATGAGAATTCGTGCCGACTGACCTCGTGGCAGCGCGGATTGGGTGCTAAGCGGATTTGGGGTCGAGGCAGTCTGGCGTGGGAATCATGCCAGCAGTGGATGGCGTTGTTTACCGTCTTTGAGCGAGACGCAGTGCAGGCGCCTGGCCCGGCCGTACGGTGGAGTCCGTCAGTTGGGGCGGGTGCGAGGGCAGGCACAAGGCCGGCACGTAAGGGGACCTGATGGGACTGGCGGGACGTGGTCGGGCTGGACACGTTCGAATAGGCACCTGTTACGAATGTCGGCACCCGGTCGATGAGGCACGGCATGGTTTAGGGGGGGCGTTGCGGGGGCGGAGCCCCCGCACAAGGGAGGGCCGAATAGGCCCGACCGCCCAGAACTGCAGTGGTTAGTTGTTAGTGGTCAGTAGTCAGAGACGGCGTTTAATCTGGCGGAAACCGGAATGGGAACTGACCACGGCTTGGGTGCCTCCAGATGTATACGAAGGTTCGCCCCAATATTGGGATGCACCCGCGCGGATTCCGGGCGTTGACACAGGGTCTTCACCTTGTATAATCACGATCCAGCGGGTCTTCTTGTGTAGCGCGTCCGCACCGTGACAGCAAGAGAGTATCCTGCTCGCATGGGAGAGACAGGCAGATTTTCGCCCCTCCTCTGTGACTGCCTTCGGCGAAACCAAGTTCCTCTGTGAAACTCCCGATAGATTCTCACCGGCTGACTATGGTGAACCCCAAAACGACAACTGAGTTGAAAGAATGCATTGGAGAAACGCACAGTGATACGTAACAGCTTTAGCGTGGGTCCGGAGGGCTGGCATTCTTACGATTACCACGGCGAGATCGTGACGGGGGCGGGCATTTTCGTGCTGACGACCTGGCAGAAGGGAGGGGGCGTTGACGGCGGAGGATGCATTTGGGCTGACCAGTCGCGCTGGAGTACGGATGTGCCGGAGAGGCCTATCTCGATTCTGGCACTGATCCATTACCGAAACTGGGTCGGGCTGGACCCCATCGATTTGAGGGGGTGTGAGGTGTCGGTGTACCTGAGGGGCGACGACCTGCGACTTTACGGTGCGGAGTGCTACTTCTGGGTGCATGCCCCTGGTGTTCGCTGGCATTTTTCGGGCAATCCGGTCCCGATTGCAGAGGGGCAATGGGCGCTGGAGCCGAGCAGATTTCGACTGGAGAACGACGAAACGCTGTGGCATCGCAGCTACAGCAGCGAAGAGTTCTGGTACCGCACTTACCCGGAGGGCGGGCCGCGACTCGACAGTGTGCTGGGTGATGTGCACAGTTACGGCTTTTCGTTTGTCGGATTCAGCCGGGAGGTGCAGGGAAGACTGTCGATGGCGGAGTTCGAGATCCTGCCTGGGAGCTAGATGGAAAGGGCGGGAAGGAGTGCGGTGAAGGGGTTAGGAGCGACGGGCAGACGAATCAGGCGTTGCGTAGCACTTGTTTGGTGTGCCGAATGGAAGGTAAAGACGAGATGACGGATCAGAGAGGCCCAGGCAGCGTCCCGGTCGAGATCGGTTCGCGCCTTGAGCCAATGGTAGACGATTTCTTGATCGCGCGGTTGAGCGGGGGCGCGGCGTTGCGCCTGAACCGGCCGGTACCCCGCGAAGTGGCCCTGGTTACGGACAGGCCATGGGAGGGAAATTCATGCACGTCGTTCGCGGTATTCCAGGATGGTGACATTTATCGCATGTATTACCTCGGCCGTCATTTTGCTGCGACGCAGACATTGCGAGACGAGACTTCCCACCCGGACTTTGTCTGTTATGCCGAGAGCAGTGACGGGATCAGGTGGGAGAAGCCGGAGTTGGGACTGGTCGAATTCAACGGATCCAGCAAGAACAATATCATTCTCAGCAGCGAGGACAGCGCCTGTCCGTCGCGGGCGTTTGCGCCGTTCAGGGATGCGAACCCGGCTGCCGATCCTGACGCTCTCTACAAGGCGTGGGCGACGCGGTTTCCGATGCTGGACGGCACTGCGTCGCGGCCTGGGCACAGCTGGGAGGTGCCGGACGGGCTGCATGCGCTTAAATCCGCCGACGGCATCCGGTGGACTCCGATGTGCGACGGGCCGGTGATCGCGGACGGTCTGCTCGACTCGCAGAATGTGGCCTTCTGGGACACGGTGCAGGGGGAGTACCGCGATTACCACCGCAACGAATTCCGGATCGAAAAGACAGGTGAAGAACCGTACGGCGGTCAAGAGCGTTCGGGGTGGCTGGGGTCCGGGGTTCGAGGCTCCCGCTACGGCCGCGATCTGCGTACGGCAACGTCGAGTGACTTTCTCAACTGGAACGAGCCGGACTTTGTGGATTATACGCAGGGTCGTGTAGACGAGATTTACAACAACTCCATCTTGCCCTATTTCCGCGCGCCGCATATTTTCGTGGGGTTTCCAACCCGATATGTCGACCACGGCTGGTCGGAGGCGGTGGAAGAACTTCCGGAGTTAAGCGAACGCCGCCTGCGCGCCTCGGCGAGCGAACGTCACGGCAGCGCCTTGACGGATGCGATGTTTATGAGCAGTCGCGACGGCCACACCTTCAATTTGTGGCCGGAGTCGTTCATCCGGCCGGGTCTGCGGCCTGTGGACAACTGGGTTTACGGAGACGGCTATCCCGGTTGGGGCATCGTGACGACTCCCTCCCTGTTTGACGGGGCCCCGGACGAACTGTCGATTTATGTGTCGGAGGGGTACTGGCGGGGAGAGAGTATGAATTTGCGGCGCTATTCGCTGCGGGTCGATGGATTCGCGTCGGTGCAGGCGCCACTCAGCGGGGGCGAGTTGGTGACGAAGCCCTTGATCTTTGCGGGCAACCGATTGTGCGTCAATTTTTCAGCCTCCGCGGCTGGCAGTGTCCAGGTGGAGGTTCTGCGGGACCAGATGGATGAATCAGTTGCAGGCTTTGGACTGGATGACTGCGTGGAGTTGCTGGGAGACGACATCGAGCGCGTTGTACGCTGGTCGGGCGGTTCCGACGTGAGCAGTCTGGAGGGTGTACCCGTTCGGCTGCGCTTCGCATTGCGCGACGCGGACGTGTACGCTTTTCAGTTTGTCAAGATGTAACTGGGTACAGGAAACCCACATAACCATGGCCAACTCTAACGAAGGCACGAATCCTGTCAACATCGGCTCGCGCCTGGAGCTGATGGTGGACGATTTTCTCGTGGCGCGGCTAGGCGGCGCCGCCCGGCGGCGACTGAATAGTCCGGTTCCCCGGGGCATTGCGTTGCAGTTGGACACGCCCTGGGAGGGTAACGCAAGCGGGGGCTTTACGGTCTTTGAGGACGGCGGCCGATACCGCATGTACTACCGAGGGCAGAATTTTGTTTATGAAGATGGGGAGTTGGGCACACCGGGCGGCAAGTATATCTGCTATGCGGAGAGTGCCGACGGCATCCACTGGGAGAGGCCGGATCTGGGCCTGGTCGAGTTCGATGGCTCCAGGAAGAACAACATTCTGATGGATGCAGAGGAGATTTTGAACGGCATGTTCTCACCGTTCAAAGACGGGAATCCCGAGTGTGCTGATGAGTCACGCTACAAGGCGTTTTCGTTGATGCAGCGGGGGGACGCGAGAGGGCTGTGGGCATACGGATCGCCGGACGGTATCGATTGGTCGGCGATGAGCGACGGGCCAGTCATTACAGCGGGTTTGTTGGACACGCAAAACCTGGCCTTTTGGGACGGGGTACGCGGCGAGTACCGCGCCTATCATCGCAATGAGTTCCGGCTGCCGCAGACGGGAGAAGAGCCCTACGGGGCTCATTCAGTTCAGGCAAGCAACAGCGGCCAAAGAGCTGGGTCGCAAGGGTCTTTGCGAGGGTCACGCTACGGACGCGACATTCTCACAGCCACTTCGACTGATTTCATCAACTGGACCGATTCCGTTTACGTCAACTACAACGAAGGCCGTCCGGGCGAGCTGTACACGAACCAGGTCACGCCCTATTACCGTGCGCCGCATCTCTTTCTGGGCTTCCCGACGCGGTATGTCGAGCGCGGTTGGTCGGAGGAGTTGGAGGCGTTGCCGGAGATTGAACATCGCCGCATGCGCGCCGCGATCAGTGAGCGCTACGGCGCGGCGGTGACCGACGGCATGTTCATGAGTAGCCGTGACGGGTACAGCTTCAATTTATGGCCGGAGTCCTTCATCCGGCCGGGGCTGCGGCCGCGAGACAACTGGACCTACGGAGACAATTTTCAGAACTGGGGGATTGTGACAACGCCTTCTGCAGTTGCCGGCACGCCGGATGAACTGTCCCTTTATGTACGGGAAGGCTACTGGCGGGACGGAGCCAGCACTTTGAGGCGCTACACGATGCGGGTGGACGGTTTCGCTTCGGTGCAGGCGCCATTGGCTGGGGGGGAGCTGGTTACCAGGCCGCTCATCTTCACGGGCCGCGAGTTGGTTCTCAACTTCTCGGCCTCTGCGGCGGGCAGCATTCGCGTGGAGCTGTTGCGCGATCAGATGAACGTTCCGGTCGAGGGATTCAGTATTGAGGACTGTGTTGAGGTGTTGGGCGACGATCTGGAGCGCGTGGTGCGCTGGAAAGAAGGCCGGGAGTTGGGCGGTCTGGCCGGGACGCCGGTCCGCCTGCGTTTTGCGCTGAGAGATGCGGAGCTTTTCTCCTTCCGTTTTCGAGAGTGACAGGTAGAGGAAACCAGTTACGACAGGGGGTTGCATAGAGTGAAAATCACAGCTTTCGAGACTATCGCCCTTATGGACCCGGGCAAGGCCTGGGAGACGGTGGTGCGGGTGCATACCGACGAGGGTATCAGCGGCATCGGGCAGGCGGAGTCACCTTCGCTTGTGATCGAGGCCATAATTCGCTGCGACGGCGGGCTGGAGGAGATCTTGCGGGGCGAGGACCCGCTGCAAGTGGAGAGGCTGTGGCAGAAGATGTATGCGGCCACCGGGCTGTTCGGCCGGCGGGGTGTCACGATTGCCGCGATTGGGGCGGTGGAGACAGCGCTATGGGACATCGCGGGCCAGGCGCTGGGCAAGCCGGTGTGCGAGCTGATCTGGCAGGCGTGCTGCACAGTGACGGAATCGAGTGATGTGAAAGAGCGGGTACGACCATACGCCACGGTCTACCCTCCGGGCGAGGACGTGGATGAGATAGTTGAGCGCTTCACGCTGGCCACGGAGCGGAACTTCAGGGCGATGAAACTGGAGGAGTGGCCTGGAGGATTTTCGCATGTGAGCATTCAGCGGGACGTTGAGGTTGTACGGGCGGCGAGGGAAACGATCGGCGAGGAGCGTGATTTGTTGATCGACGTACAGAACCGCTGGTCCGAGGTGGGGCAGGCGCTGGAATCGATCCGGGCAATCGCGGCGTTCCGACCGTTTTTTGTCGAGGCGCCACTTCCGGCCGACAACCTTGCGGGCCTGGCCCGGTTGGCCGATGCGGTGGACACGCGGATTGCGGTGGGCGATTGGGGGTTTACGACCCGTTTTGAATTTGAGGAAATCATGGAGAAGGGGCGGGTGGACGTTGTGCAGCCCAGTTCTGTGCGGTCCGGGGGTATCCGGGAGATTACGCGTATTGCCGAGGCCGCGTATCGCCGCGGGCTGATCTGCGTGCCGCATGCGTGGTGTCATATGGTGGGCGTGGCGGCGGAGATCCATCTGGCGGCGGTGCTGCCGAATATGCCTTACTTTGAGATGCCGATCGCCTTTCCCGATTCGCCGATAATTTCTGAGCTGTTGGAGCCCGTTATTGAGGTGGACTCAGACGGCCTAATCGAGGTTCCCAAGCGGCCGGGACTGGGGTTTGCGCTGAATGAAGACGTGGTGGAGCAGTTTCGGGTGGCACCGCATTAGTTGTTTGAACTGTGATTTTGGTGATCAGGTGACTGCTTCTGATTTGGTTTATTTCGAAGGCGTCCGGGGTGTAGGGAAAGGAGTCGGGTAGGCTCGATTCTGGTCCGGGAAGAGATTTTATGGCAAGGATGACGGCGGCGCAGGGGCTGGTCGAGTCGCTGCGGGTGCAGGGCGTGGACACGATATTCGGGATCATTTCCAGCCACACGATGGAGATATTCGACGCGCTGTACGATCACCAGGACGCCATCCGCATCATCAGCACGCGGCATGAACAGGCGGCGGCGATGATGGCGGACGGGTACGCCAGGGTGACGGGTAAGCCGGGCATCTGCCTGACCAGTACGGGGCCGGGCGCGGCAAACTCGATGGGCGGTCTCGGAGAGGCTTACGACGCGTCTTCGCCTGTTTTAACGATCACCAGTACGGCGGAAGAGCAGCTGTACGAGCGAGGATTGGGTACGATGCATGAGACCAAGAACCAGTTGGACATGCTCTCGACGGTGACGCAGCGTAGTGTCCATATCAGCCGCCCGGAAGAGGCACCTGAGCAGGTAAAGGAAGCATTTGAGCTTTTCCAGGGCCGGCGCCAGCGCCCTATCGCGATAGAGATACCCTCAGACGTCCAGGGGCAGGAAGCAGAAATGATCGTGGCGGGTCCGGTGCCCATAGAGGTTCCGGCGGCAGACCCGGCCGCGATCATGGCGGCTACGGAGATACTGTCTGCGGGCAGTCGGGTGGGGGTGATGGCGGGGGCAGGCATACACCGTTCAGGTGCGGGCCGGGAGCTTACACGCCTGGCGGAGCGTCTTGGCGCCCCGGTATTTACCACGGCGAACGGCAAGGGCGCGATTCCCGAAGATCACCCGCTGAGTCTGGGCATGTACGGCGGCGAGTACAATTTTCCGCCAGGCGGGTTGGAAGATCCGCGCCAGACGTTTGCCAACAGCCTGGATGTTCTCCTTGTAGCCGGCTCCAGCCTTTCCTATTTCAGAGCGAAGTCGCAGGGCCTGCGTCAGCCGCCGCAGCTGATTCATCTGGATATTGATGCCGCGCCAATGGACAAGTGGTATGAAGCTACGGTGCGTTTGGTAGGCGACGCGAGGACAGTACTGGAGCAACTCAACTGCGCACTGGAGGACAGGGCGAGCTCCGACAAGACTGTGAACGGGATGGAGAAAGGCTACGCCTCGGAGGTGCGCGCGGTTCGGGAGAGTATCAGGGAGTACAAACGGCAGACGTTGCCAAACGAGACGAAGATTATGGAGGCGATCCGAGAGGCGACGGACAGGGACGCGGTCTTTGTCGGCGACGTGGGGGTCTGCAACCATCGCGGGGCCAACTACTGTCTGGAGATTTACGAAAATCGGAGCTACCTCATTCCTGCGTGGGGCGGTCTGGGATTTGGCCTGCCGGCTGCGGCCGGGGCGAAGGCAGGCGTTACAGGCCGGCAGGTGATTTGCCTTACCGGCGACGGCGGATTCCAGTTCAATATTCAGGAGCTGGGAACCTGTGTGCAGTATGGGCTGCGGCCGGTCGTCATTGTTTTCAACGACGACGCGTGGGGGCTGCTGCGTTACTACCAGAAGAATCGAGGGGGAGGGCGCTATATTGCCAGCGACTTGCGGAACCCGGACTTCACCAGGTTGGCTGAGGCCTACGGGGCGCAAGGTGAGCGGGCCCGATCGCTGCCGGAACTGGTTGAAGCGTTGGAGCGGGCGTTGGAAGCGGAGTCAATTACGGTGATCGACGTGAAGACGCCGGATGGATTTGCCAATTTCAAATAGGGTGTATGCGTTGCAGGATTCGAAGCAAGCACACGCTAAGCGTTCCGGCGACCGTCCGTTGACCAGGAAAGGGAGGGACAGGCGCAAATGGAAGGGAAACTGACCTGCGGGCTGATCGGTCTGTCACAGGGCTGGTATGCAGATCTGTTTGCGACGGAACTGCTGGCGATGAAGGATGTCGAACTGGTTGGCGTTTGCGATCTGGGTAAGAGCCGGGCGTATGTTGAAGAGTGCATTGGTATGGGCGCGGAGGAGTTTGCGGCAAAGTTCGAGGCGACTCTCTACCATGATGCTGCTGACTTACTCGGACAGAAACTCGACTTTGTTGTGGTTGCAAGTGAAATTGGGGAGCACTGCGAAAACAGCTGTCAAGCGCTGGAAGCAGGAGCGAATGTCTTTGCCTGCAAGCCGTTCAGTTTCATTAGCGACGAGGTGCGCCGGGCAAGGGAGGTTGCCCAGCGCAACAGTCGGATTGTAATGCCGGCAGTCCCTTCACGATTTGAGGACGGCTTGATTGAAGCTGTGCGCCGCGTGCGGGCGGGAGATATCGGCAGGCCGCTCACGGCGCGAGTCTTTGTCAACCATGTTGCGATGACGAACCCGGAATGGCAGCGGGACCCGGCGAAGAGCGGCGGCCCGCTGGGTGAATTCGGCACGTACGGGTTCGATATCGTGCGCTGGGCCCTGGGAGGGGAACCGGAGGAGGTCTTTGCTTACGGCGAGAACTTCGTGCACAAGGGAGTGATCGAGGGCTGGGACAATGTAAAGGCGCTTGTCCGCTTCGACAACGGTTCGCTGGGAAGCGTGCACGTCTGCACCTCGATCAGCTGGGAATACCCGTTCTTCGATCTGGAGGTCGTGGGGGAGAAGGGTTGCGTGCGCACCGACTATCACAACTATCCGGTTGTGACGCACGGTACGTCATCTGCGCGACTGGCGCCAATCCGTTACGCGCCGATGAACCAGAGTGAGATCGCCCATTTTGTGATGGCAGTTCGGGGTGAGGAGGCGCTGCGCGTTACACTGGATGATGCCTACGCGGTGGCGAGGACGATCGAGGCGGTGCAGGAAAGTCTTACGGCACACAGGCCGGTGAGGATAGAACTTTGAGCTTTTCCCTGGGCCGCAAGCGCCTGATGGGTCAGTATGCGCTTCCGGTCCGCTGCCGTCAACTGCGGCTCAATCTGACGAACAAACTCTCGCAGAGTCCACTGCGGCGCGGCGTCTGTTGGGTCTTATGTTACGCGGCAACATAAAGGTGGTTCGCTAAATTCCTCTTCATTACGGTCTGACACGTATTCGATATCGTTCTGCTTTGGGGAAAGGTGTGGGCCAGACGGGCTGGCTCCAAGAGTGGTTCGCGCAACGATATCGCTTCCGACCGTTGTCGGTCGCGCGTCCTGAAAGTCAGGATAGGGGCTGCCTCGGGGCCACGAGCGTGGCATCGTCGTCCGGGCGTTCTACGAATTGGAGGCAAGACCCGGAGCAAACAGGTCATGGAACCGTCCATTGACCCAAGCCAGCCTATAGCCAGCCCTTTCCCTGCATAAGGTCTGCTAGTTCCGCCATTTCACGGTCATTCAGACTGTAGTATGGTTTTCTCCTCCAGCGCTGGGCCAAGCCCTTGAGTTCGAGGATGCCATGGACGACGGCGTCAAAACTACCCGGAAAGACCGAAAACAGTTCATCCCATATAGGTATATCATAATCAGCAATAATCTTGCGGACCTGGGGCAGATTGTTGGCCTGAACCGCGTCCCAGAAGGCGTGCGCAACCTCGGGCTTTATGAGGATGAAGCATGACATATAGCCGTCGCAGCCGTAGGGCACGTTGTTCAGAACCTCTCGTTTCGTCCCACTGGCGAACACTGCCCAGCGCTCGTGAACCAGCAGCCCCAATCTCCTGCCGAACTCGCCACAAATGTCATCCTTCACCGCATAAATGCCATCTACTTCATCCCGCAACCGCCTCAGCACTTGCAAACTCGGCGCGAGAGGACGCTGTCCGAGATAATTCGTCACGAACATGACCGGCATATGCTCGGCGACGGCTGCATAATGGGCGACAAGAGTATCTTCCGTGCATGAACCGGCCCAGTCCGGCGGCAGCACCATCACCATGTCGGCGCCGACCTCGCGCGCGTACTTGGCAAACTCAACATCCTTGCCGGTCCACCAGATGCGATCCGCGGCCACCACCATGGCCCGTCCTGCAGTCTGTGCAACCACGAACTTCGTCAGTTCGGCGACTTCCGCATCCGTCAGAAGGGTATACAAACTGTCGCCGCTGGTCAGGATAATCGTCTTCGAACCGGCGTCAATGGTGAAATCGATGATTTGGCTTATGCTTTGATAATCAATTTCACCATTGGCGAAAAAGGGAGTATTCAAAGACATGATCGGACCGGTCAAGGCATGGCGAACCTCTTCACGACTTATCATTGTCGTATCTCTCTTTTCATACTCTTCACGGGTTGCACATGAAGAAGGTGATGACCGAGTCTGAGTCGGCGACGGCCAACGTTGGGTTGGAATCAGACGAATATCTGTCAGACACGTCTCACCGTAATAAAGGTGCCGAGAATCTCACGCATCCAAGGGTTGTTGCCATCCGTGCGACCGTAGGCCGCCAACAGAGTGTCCGGTGCAACCTCCTCGATCGCGTCGTAGTACGAGCAATCAACGTGCACCGGACCCTGGCGTAAGCAGAAGTGCCCCATCCACGTATGCCCCATGTCCGTACTGAAGGCGAGCCAATCGCCCGGCCGGCCATAGATTACGGCCAGCACGCCATTGGACATCAGGCAGGACTTCGGCATCACGCCACGGTCGGCGATCGGGTCAGCGTGGCTCCAGGTCCTGCCCTCGTCATTCGACCGGCTCATGTACAGCGACCAGTGCTCGCCCGATGCATTCCCGCCGGAGCGCATGAAGCAAAGTATCTCTCCGTTGGGCAGTTTCTGCAGATAAGGCTCACCAAAGCCATCCAACCGCCGCGCATCCCCTTCATGCAGGTCGAACGCCACCGTCGACCGGTAGTGCCAGGTGCGTCCTCGATCAGTAGACCGGATCACGAAAGAGCGCTCTTTCGCGTTCCTGTCAGCGGCGAACTTGCCTAGCACACCGGCCAGCAAGCTGCCATCGCTTAGCGACACGATGGCGTGATCCACGTAGCAGAACAGTGGCTGTCCGGCGCGCTCCATGTCCCGCCACAGTTCGGGAATCCCAATCAGGCGAATCGTCTCCCTCTGGTAGGTGTAGCCGTTGTCCAGCGAGCGGTGCAGGTAGGTCTCGTGCACGCCGTCCTCGACTTTCTCCAGCCAGGTCGGTTCCACCTGGATCAACTCACCGTCGGGGAACTGGTATGCGTTCCAAGAACGCCAATCCGGCGATTCGCGCCACGTATGCCCGCCATCTGTGGAGCGCCGGCAGGGCATGCCGCGATGACTGGCCTCCACTTCCGGTGGGAACGCAGCAAGCACGAGTTCACCGTCAATGAGCTTGTACATGTAGGCGCAGGCGCAGTGCGTCTCATGCATGGGAATGATGGTCTGTGTCTCACCGACTTGGATTTCCAGCCCCGGGGGTTGGTAGAAGCCCCGGCTGCGGTCTTCGCGTGATACTTCCTTCACCGAGTCTGCCATTTCCTATTCCTTTCTTTGCTCCATGGCGCAAACCGATCAGATACCACCATGCCTGCTACGCACATCGAGAGCGTCGCGCAGGCCATCGCCCATGAAGTTGATGGCCAGGACTGCCAGGGTAATCGCCATTCCCGGCGGCAGCCACTGCCAGGGGAAGATGGCGAGCGCTGTGAAGTTCGCCGCGCGGCTGACCATGCCACCCCAGCTGGGTACCGGGGCTTGTACGCCCAGCCCAAGATAGCTCAGGCCGGCCTCGGCGAGGATGGCGCCTGCCGTTCCCAGAGTCATCGAGACCACGACAGGGCCAACCACGTGGGGAAAGATGTGTACCCACATGATACGCCAGTCAGTTGCGCCGACCGTGCGGGCCGCGGTGACGAATTCCGTCTCGCGCAAGGACAGCACCTGGCCCCGCACCAGCCGCGCCAGCCCCGGCCAATTGAAGAGACCAATCACCAGCATGAGGGTGAAGATGCTGGGTTCCAGAACGGTGGCCAATGTGATCATGAGGATAAAGGTCGGAAACATCATGACCAGCTCTGTAAAACGCATGAGCAGATCGTCCGTACGTCCCCCGACGTAGCCGCCCAGCCCACCGATTATGACACCTATGATCGTGGTGAGGGATACGGCGACGATGCCCACCGACATGGACACTCGTGCGCCATAGACGACGCGGGTAAGTACATCTCTCCCAACCTGATCCGTACCGAAGATGTGCCGGCCATTAGGGGGGGAATCGATTTCGCGTAAGTTGGCTTTGACAGGATCGTAAGGGGTGAGGAGTGGCGCGGTCAGAGCGATCAGCACCAGTATCAGGACGATCAGGCTACCGACCACGGCGACGCGGTGCCGAAGAAAGCGACGCAAGCTGCGCGCGAAAGGCGAGTCTACGGGCAACCGCTGTTCTGCGATCTGTGGAGAGGCTCTGTTACGTGTGCGCGACATCTGTCTCGTGGCTGGCGCTGGGAAATCTGGAGGAGTTTTGCCGGGCTGGCACCTCTGGTGAATGGCTGGATAGAGTGTGTGGGCGGGTTAGATTGGCGGGAGAATGTGCCGGCATTCACCAACTCCGACCCGTTATCAATCGTAGCGTACGCGCGGGTCCACGAAGCCATAGGCGATATCAGAGGCCAGGTTCGCGAGCATTACGATGACGGCAGAAGTCAGTGTCACCGCCATGATCACGGGGTAGTCGCGGGCCAGGAGGGCCGTATAGCCCAGTCGGCCCATCCCCGGCCACGAGAAGAGCTGCTCAAGGATAAACGATCCGCCCAACAAGCTGGGCAGGCTGAGGCCCACGAGGGTGACCACGGGCAGGAGCGCGTTGCGGAACACGTGGCGTATGATGACCCACCGTTCCGGCAGCCCCTTGCTGCGAGCCGTGGTCACGTAGTCGGCGCCCAAGGCATCCAGCACACTCGCCCGTGTGTAGCGCATGTAGCCGGCCAGACTCAGAATCACGTTGGCGAGGACCGGCAGAACCATGTGGTGCAGCAGGTCCAGGTTGAGGCCTGTTGACTGGCCCGGGGTCCACATACCGGCCAGGGGGAACCAATCCAGCTTGACCGAAAGGAAATACATAAGCAGAATCGCGACGAAGAAGTTTGGCACCGAGATACCGAAGAAGGCAAAAAACGAAAGCGCGTGGTCCAGATTGGAGTACTGCTTAAGGCCCGAGACGAGGCCGAGCGCCACGCCGATGAGGATGGCCAGCACGAGGGAGGTGGCCTGCAGCAAGAGGGTGGCCGGCAGGGTTTGAGCGATTCTCTCCGCCACCGAGTGGCCATCCACCTGGGAGTAGCCGAGGTTTCCCCGAAGCAGTTCTCTCAGCCATATCAGGTAGCGGATGTGGATGGGCTTATTCAAACCCAGGCGCTCCCGCATCGCTTCCCGGTCGATCTGTGAGGAGGTGGGCTCCAATGGGTCGATCATCGCCGTTACCGGATCACCGGGAGCCAGGTTATACATCACGAAGACCAGGATCGTAACGCCCAAGACCATCATAGGCGTCACCAAGAGACGACGCAGGATATATTCAGTCATAGCCCAGTGTCTGTTCCCTGGCTAGGTGCGTGTACGCCCCGGTGGCGCCTGCAACACTGAAAGGGCTGGGCACTGCCGCCCAGCCCCCTCTTTCACCCGCCACTGCGAGGGCAGACAAACCTAGGTCTGCTTCAGCCAGATCTTCTCGTGGGGAACGCGGACCGATTTTGCGTAGTCTGTGCCGGGATAGATGGCCTGGACTCGCGAATTGAAGATAAGCCTGCCCACCCCTCGGAAGAACGGCGCTCCGTTCAGGTTTTGGTCGACCAGCAAGGCTACTTGCTTCATCAGTTCTACACGCTTGTCGAGGTCTTTCTCCTGCATGGCGGCTGCATAAACCTCGTCCAACTCCGGGTTACAGTAATTGTTCCAGTTAATCCCGCCCGCGTCAGGGGTACCTCCACATTTGACAATACGCCAGAAGTGACCCAGGGCAGTGGAGCACCCCTGGACATTGCTGTAGATGTCAAAGTCCAGGTTGTCGAATACCTCTGGGACGAAGGCGGACGGGTGGAACACCTTAAACTTCAACTTCAGCCCCATGTTGGCCGCCAGCGCCTGGAAGGTTTCTTCGCCCACCGTGGGCTCGCCTTCCACGGAGAACTCCAGTTCGCGGTCAAAGTCCCAGTTGATCTCTTCCAGAATGGCCTGGGCCTTGTCCGGATCGAACGAGTAGTCTGTCAGCCCTTCAGGCGGCTGGTTCAGGGTGCCCACGCCGATGTGGCTGAACACGTAGTTATCGCGTACGGCCAAACCGCCGGTCGTCACGGCGAGATACTCATCAATGTCTATGCCATACAGGAGCGCCTGGTGCAGTTGATGGTAGGTGTCCGGGAAGCGGTTGATGTTGATGTAATACGCCCAATAACATGGGGTCGGAAAAGTCGCACTTGCAAGATGATCCATCGCTTGCAAGCGCTGGAAGCTGGCCAGGTCTGGAGTGAAACCGACGTCAAGCTCTCCCTTCTCCAAGGCGGCAACCGCAGTGTTGCCATCGAGGAAGCGGAAGATGATTCCGTCCAGAAGGGGCTTCCCTCCCCAGTAGTCGTCGTTGCGCTCCATCGCCAGGAACTGGTCGGGAACCAACTGGGTGCATTTGAAGGGTCCGGTCCCGATGGGCATGCCCGCAAAAGGCTCGTGGTCGACAACCTTATCGAGCGGGACGTCCTCGAACACGTGCTTGGGCGTGATGTCCATGCGGGTGTTAGGGCTGGAAATGAAATCAAAGTCGGTCTCTTCCAGCTCAAGGCGCACGGTATAATCGTCAATCTTTTGGGCGCCGGTGAGATCCTCCATTGTCCCACCGTTTTCCCCCAGGTTCATGGCCCCCTTGATCTGCGGCAGCCCGCCGCTCTGGCGTGCGACATCCCTGTGGGTGGCGGCGAACCAGCTCCACATGACGTCGTCGGCAGTGAACGGCCGGCCATCGTGCCATTTGACGTTCTGGCGCAGGTGGAACACCCATACCCGATCCGGCTCCTCAACGTCCACCTTCTCGGCCAGCTCCGGTGTGATCTTGAACTCCTTCGTCTGGGGCGTCAGGCCGTCGCCCCACTCCTGACCGCGGACAAGAGCCTGTATTACCGGTGAGAACACCCTATAGTGTGAGGTGCCCCGAACCTTCCAGGGTGTGAAGTTCGTGAAGCTCAATGCCCCAGGCGCGATCGTCAAGGTTCCGCCGCTCACGGGACCGGCGGCTTCCATGGATTCGGGTTGCTGGACCGGTTCCGGGGCTGCGCTCTGTGGGGCTGGGATACACGCAGCAGCAGCAATGCCAGCTGCGCCCAGGCCAGCCGCTCGCAGAAAATCACGTCTACTCACTTCTTTACGAGTCATGGTTCCCCTCCTGATGTAGGTATTCAGTCGCGTAGACAGTTCGGACTCAACGTTAGAGCAAGCCGTGTGGACGGGGATGCATCCAGGACAGTATATAATATATATAGGAATTCAGCCCTTGTCAACTCAGGAAATTCAGCTGGGTGCAGCCCAGATTCTTGGGGGATATGTATAGCCTGAGCAGGCTTGGGTCCGGCAAACGGACTGGGCGCGCTTTACGCACGGCAAATTGGGATCCACGCTGGACATTGGTCGCAAGCACGACATGGGCAGGCGAGGAATGGAACTATGTCGACGATGAGGAAGCGCGCGAACGACCCTTACCTAGCGCCGGGGTCGGGCCGTGCGGGCGCGTTTGTGGGCAGTTGGAAAGGATAACGGCAGTGGTCGGTGGTGAGTGGACTGCGGGGGGTGGTGGAGCACTCTCGGCTGCTGGCCCAATTCGGGACTTGGGCGTCCGCATTCGGTGGCAGGCGCACCGGCTGGAATGGCGGCGTACGGGCGGCGGGGCTGGTGTCAGGGG
>VXOE01000019.1 GCA_009840225.1 Caldilineaceae bacterium SB0662_bin_25
GCACAAGGGAGGGCCGACTAGGCCCGACCGCCCATAACTGCGGTGGTCAGCGGTTAGTGGGCGGTTGTCAGAGAGGTCGATTCCCCAGCCCCAGTGTTGATCGCGGAATGGCTATGGCTTAGTAGTTGCGAAAATAGTATGAAAGAGTCATCAACAGGTCTGCACAGCGAAGTGAATGAGATGGGCAAAGTCCGTGTGGATCCGGTACCGGTTACGCAGCCCGGCTCGACCGCCGGATCGACAAGTTTCTCATTGGACCTTCATCCCCTGCCCGCTGCGGTAGACGGCAAGGGTCCCGGTCAGCTTACGCGCGGGCGGCGGCCGGCCTGGCTGCGCGTGCGTTCAGCCGACACGCCCAAGTTCCGCGAGCTCAAGCAGTTGTTTCGGGGCAAGAGCCTGAACACCGTCTGCGAAGAGGCGATGTGTCCCAACATCGGCGAATGCTGGGGCCGGGGAACGGCTACCTTTCTGCTGATGGGGGATACGTGCACGCGCTCCTGCGGCTTCTGCAAGATCAAGACCGGGCGTCCCGGCCTGCTCGACCCGGACGAGCCGCGGCGCATTGGCGAGAGCGTGCAGAGCATGAATCTGCAGCACGCGGTGCTGACGAGCGTCAACCGCGACGAGCAGCAGGACGGCGGCGCCTGGGTCTTTGCCGAGAGCATACACTGGATCCGGCGCCTGCAGCCGGGATGCACGGTGGAGGTCCTGATACCCGACTTCAAGGGGGACTGGGCGGCGCTGCAGACGGTGATGGACGCCAAGCCGGAGATCCTCAACCACAATACCGAGACCGTCGACCGCCTCTACAAGACGGTCCGCCCCCAGGCCCGCTACCACCGCTCACTCGAACTGCTGCAGCGGGCCAAGCGCGTCGACCCGCAGGCCCTGACGAAGTCGGGGATCATGATCGGGTTGGGCGAGACCTGGGAGGAGATCCTGGTGGTGATGGACGACCTGCGGGCGCACGACGTCGACATTATGACGATCGGCCAGTACCTGCAGCCCAGCCGGTTCCATCTGCCGATCGTGGGTTACTATACGCCCGAACAGTTTGACCGCCTGCGCGAGGAGGGTGAGCGGCGAGGGTTCCGCTGGATGGAGTGCGGACCGCTCGTGCGCAGCAGCTATCACGCCGACGGCCAGGCGCATCTGAGCCCGCGGGGAACTGCAGAAGTCAGGGGCTAGGGGTTAGGGGCGAGAGGTAGGTGGCTCACTTAGGGTTGGGATCTGGGTTTGGCTGGGTTGCTGACCGCAAACCTGATTGGTGCTGTTCTGGCTGTAAACCGAGCCTTTCGCCGGCGACAGTGATGTAGTCCGGGGAGATTTCGTAGCCGATCCAGCTGCGGCCTGCTTCCTGTGCGGCCACGGCGGTTGTACCGCTACCCATGAACGGGTCCAACACGACATCATTGGAGTAGGTGTAGAGTTGGATGCAGCGGGCCGGCAGCTCCACAGGGAAAGGCGCCGGGTGCTTCACTTTCTTCGCCGACTCGGCGGGGAACTCCCATACACTCTTCGTCCACTCGAGGAAACTGTCTCTGGCGATCGTCGCCTGTTTCTGCCCACATTCCGGTTTCTGGCGGGCGAAATCCCCTTTGCAGAAGACGAGGATGTATTCGTGCACGTCCCGGAGGACGGGATTTGAGGGCGAACGCCAGCTGCCCCAGGCGCATGACGATCCCGCGCTGGCCTGTTTGTTCCAGATTATCTGTCCCCGCATCAGAAAGCCGGCGTCCATCATGTCCGCGGTGACGAATGCGCTCAGCGGCAGATAGGGCCTGCGGCCGACGTTGGCGACATTGATACAGGCCCTGCCGCCATGGACGAGAACCCGGTAGGTCTCCGCCCATACTTCCCCGAGGAAGCGGCGGTATTCCTCTACGCTCATATCTTCGTCGTAATCTTTTCCCACGTTATAGGGCGGAGAGGTCACCATCAGATGCACGCTGTTGTCGGGCAATTCGTGCATCGAGTTGCTGCTGTGCGCATAGAGGCGGTTCAGTTCGGGGACCGCGTTCTCTGCGGATGGGTCGTCGTCAGTCCTCTCAGTCCCTTCATATAACTTTCGGTCATAGAAGGCGCTTGAGTCATATCCGACCCTTGCGCTGGTCCCAAACGATTGCATCCTGTTCTTCGATTCTGACGTCTTGGTCACTCCGGGATTCTCCATCCAAGGCTGCCTGCGCTGCGGCATCGAATGCGGACAGGCGTGAGCAGACAGCGAGCAAACACCCGCCGAGTATGATTAACCGGCGCGGATATGTCAAGTCCTGCCAAAGCGCGGGGTGCGGCCCAGATTTGGTGTGGGAATAGGCAGGCGCAAGGGCGAGGAGAGAGTGCTCTGATTGGCCTGGAGAGATTAGATCGTGAACCGGACGTGGCTTAGTCCTCAACTAAGACACGGAAAAGTTCGCCCCCATTCCGGGATGCACACCATATTACTGGTTTCGGTCCAGAATGGATGGTGGGAGAGGACACCCGCAGGAGGCGCCCCTACCGGCAGTCGGGGAGGGCGCGAATGTTTACTGGAGAGACCCCGAAATTATGCCTTCTGTAATCAATACAGTTATCATATGGCGGCATATCATATGGCTTCCCGTCAGGAAGTAGACCAGGCTGGCGAGACGCGGATTCTCCGTCCCGCTTAGCGCCAGGCGACACCGTCAGACCAGTTTACAAGGGGGTGAAATGGCTCGACAGGACTATTTCAACGCACGCGATACCCTGCAAACGCGCCGCGGGCCGGTTGCCATCTACCGGCTGGACGCTCTCGAAAACCTACCTTCGGCCAACGTGAACCGGCTGCCTTTTTCCATCAAGGTTCTGCTGGAGGCTGCACTGCGCCAGGCGGAAGGCTTCGAGATCACGCAAGACGCGATCGAGACTATCGCCGGCTGGGGGCCGGATACCGCCGGCAAGGTCGAAATCCCGTTCAAGCCGGCGCGCGTCATCCTCCAGGACTTTACCGGCGTGCCCAGCGTCGTCGACCTGGCCGCGCTGCGCAGCGCCATGGCGCGCATGGGCGGCGACGCCAACAAGATCAATCCGGTCGTGCCGGTCGACCTGGTCATCGATCACTCGGTGCAGGTGGACCGCTTCGGCTCGGCGGCGGCGCTCTTCTTCAACGCCGAGCGCGAGTTCGAGCGCAACCGGGAGCGTTACGAGTTTCTCAAGTGGGGGCAGCGGGCATTCGACAACTTCCGCGTCGTCCCGCCGGCAACCGGCATCGTCCACCAGGTGAACCTGGAGTATCTGGCCAGCGTGGTGCAGACCTCCCCCGCGGAAGATGTCGACGCGCTCGAAGCCTACCCCGACTCACTCGTCGGAACCGACAGCCATACGACGATGATCAACGGTCTGGGCGTGCTCGGCTGGGGCGTGGGCGGCATCGAAGCCGAGGCCGTCATGCTGGGCCAGCCGATCTACATGCTGATGCCCGACGTGGTCGGATTCAAGCTGACGGGCGCGCTGCCCGAGGGCGCCACCGCGACCGATCTCGTGCTGCGGGCGACCGAAATGCTGCGCCAGCAGGGCGTCGTGGGCAAGTTCGTAGAGTACTTCGGACCCGGCCTGGGCCGGCTCAGCCTGCCCGACCGGGCCACGCTCGCCAATATGTCGCCCGAATACGGCGCAACCATGGGCTTCTTCCCTGTCGATCAGGAGACGCTGCGCTACCTCGCCGACACCGGGCGCGACCCGGAGACGATCGATCTCGTTGAACGCTACTGCAAGGAGCAGGGCCTCTTCCACACTGAGGACACGCCCGACCCCATTTTCAGCGAAACCATCGAGCTGGACATGGACACGGTGCGGCCCAGCCTGGCCGGACCGAAACGTCCCCAGGACCGCATCGCTCTATCCGACATGAAAGAGCGATGGGGCGGAATGCTCTCGGCGCCCGTGGGGCCGCAGGGCTTCGGCCTGGAAAGCGCCGAGTTGGACAACAGCGCCGAAGTCAGTTTCAAGGGCACTGACTTTTCGCTGGAGCACGGCGACGTCGTGATCGCGGCCATCACCTCCTGCACCAACACCAGCAACCCAACCGTCATGATCGGCGCCGGCCTGCTCGCCAAGAAGGCCGTCGAACGGGGTCTGGACGTGAAGCCGTGGGTGAAGACCAGCCTGGCGCCCGGGTCCAAGGTCGTGACCAGCTACCTGGAGGCGAGCGGGCTGATCCCCTATCTGCAAGCCCTCAACTTCCACACGGTCGGCTACGGCTGCACGACCTGTATCGGCAACAGCGGCCCCCTGCCGCAGCCGATCCGCGACGCCATCCACGACGCCGACCTGGTGGCGGCCTCGGTGCTGAGCGGCAACCGCAACTTCGAAGGACGCATCGGACCCGACGTACGCGCCAACTTCCTGGCCTCGCCGCCGCTGGTGGTGGCCTACGCCATCGCGGGCACGGTGAACATCGACCTCGACAACGACCCCCTGGGCTACGACCCCACGGGAGAGCCCGTCTTCCTGCGCGACGTCTGGCCGAGCCAGGAGGAGATCCAGGCCGAGATCCATCGCAGTCTTAAGCCGGACCTGTTCCGCCAGCAGTATGCCAACGTCTTCACCGGTAACGAGCAGTGGAATGAGGTGCCGATCTCCGGCGGCGAGCTTTACGCCTGGAGTCCCGACAGCACCTATATTCAGGAGCCGACCTTCTTCCTGGATATGGGCACCGAGCTGCCGCCGGTACAGCCGATCGTCGGCGCACGTGTGCTGGCCGTCATGCCGGACAGCACCACGACCGACCATATCAGCCCGGCCGGCGCCATCGCGCCGGACAGCCCGGCCGGCCGCTACCTTACCGAAAAGGGCGTCCCCCGCTCCGAGTGGAACAGCTACGGCAGCCGGCGCGGCAACCACGAAGTGATGATGCGGGGCACTTTCGCCAACATCCGCATCAAGAACCAGATGCTGGACGGCGTCGAGGGCGGCTACACGGCCTACATCCCCGCGGCCGTCGGGCAGGTGTCGGACGCAGCCGCAGGTCTTGAGGAGATGGCGATCTGGGATGCGGCAGCCAGGTATGAGCAGGACGGCACGCCGCTGATCATTCTCGCCGGCAAGGAGTACGGCACCGGTTCCAGCCGCGACTGGGCCGCCAAAGGGCCCTGGCTGCAGGGCGTCAAGGCGGTGATCGCGGAGAGTTTCGAGCGCATCCACCGTTCCAATCTGGTCGGAATGGGCATTCTGCCCCTGCAGTTCATGGAAGGTCAGAACATGCAGACGCTCGACCTGAGCGGCTTTGAGACCTACGACATTGTCGGTCTGACCGAAGAGATGAGGCCCAACCAGGCGTATACCGTGCGCGTGACACGCGAAAACGGAATTGTGGGTGAGTTCGGCGTCACCAGCCGGCTGGATACGCCTGTCGAAGTGAACTACTATAAGAATGGCGGGATTCTGCATACCGTTTTGCGCCGTCTCGTCAAGGATGAATAAAAAGGGAATAACGCCTTATGGCTGTACGTACGGAAGGAAAACGGGAACGCTATCAGATGTCGGGATGGGACCTCACCAGGCTGGTGCCGTCCGATCCCGAGGCTAACGGGTCCGGGACGCTTGCGCCCTCCTCTGGTGTCGTGGAAGAGTTTCTGGGGCAGCTTGAAGAGAGTGTCGCCGCGTTCGAGTCGCTGCGCGAGGCGCTCTGCGCGCAGATGGATCCGGCAAAGCTGATCGACGCCATGCAACAGTACGAAGATATCAATACGCAAGCCTACCGGCTCTTCGCTTACGGCAGCCTCTGGTTCTCGTCGGATACCCAATCGCCGGACGCGCTCACCTACACCAATCGCATGACTCAGCTGCATGCGGAGATAGGGAATCGAATGCTCTTCTTCGAGCTCTGGTGGAAGGGGCTGGACGATGAAGAGGCCGAAGCCCTGCTGCCGGATGTCGGCGCCTACGCGGACTTCCGGCACTTCCTTCAAGATATGCGCCTCACCAAGCCGCATATGTTGGAAGAGAGCTCGGAACGTATTATCAACTTGAAGAACACCAATGGTCCCAGCGCGCTTACGACCATCTATTCTATGTTGACGAACAGGCTTGAGTTTGAGCTTGAGGTCGATGGCGAGTTGAAACAGATGACCCGCGAAGAGGTCATGGCACACGCCTACTCGGCCGACCCCGATATGCGCGCCGCCGCCTACCAGTGCCTCTACAAAGTGTATGAGGAGGAGGCGCCGATTCTGGCGCAGATCTATATCAATCTGGTGCGGGACTGGTATAACGAGAACGTCACGCTGCGCAGCTACGAGTCGCCAATCGCGGTGCGCAATCTGAGTAACGACATTCCCTACGAAGCCGTCCGGGCCCTGCTGGAGGTCGCCCGCCGCAACGCCCCTCTTTTCCAGCGTTATTTCACGCTCAAGGCCAAATGGCTCGGCGTGGACAAGCTGCGTCGCTACGACATTTACGCGCCATTGATGGAGTCGTCGCGCGACGTTCCCTATGACGATGCGGTCGAGCTTGTCCTGGAAACTTTCACGAACTTTGATCTTGATTTTGCCAGCAAGGCCAAGCGCGTCTTCGACGACAATCACGTCGACAGCGAGGTGAGGAAAGGGAAGCGGGCCGGCGCCTTCTGCGCCACGGTGATGCCGAGCATCACGCCGTATGTACTCTTGAACTATACCAACAAGGTGCGCGACGTCGCCACCATCGCCCATGAACTGGGTCACGCCGTCCACAGCATGATGGCCGAGGACCACTCCATTCTGACCCAGCACTCCTCGCTGCCGCTGGCAGAGACGGCGTCGGTCTTTGCCGAAATGGTGATGAACGAACAGCTGCTGGCGGAGGAAAAGGACCCGCTGGTGCGGCGCGAGATACTGGCCTCCAGCGTCGACGACATCTACGCTACAGTGATGCGCCAGGCATTCTTTACGATTTTCGAAGAGGACGCCCATAGGGCCATACAGGGGAACGCCTCCCCCCAGGATTTGGAGCGTCTCTATTTCGAAAACCTGCAAGAACAGTTCGGCGACAGCGTTGAACTGTCAGATGAATTCCAATATGAATGGGTTAGCATCCCCCACATCTACCAGGCGCCCTTTTACTGCTACGCCTACAGTTTCGGGCAGCTGCTCGTGCTGTCCCTCTTCCGGCGCTACCAGCAGGAGGGCGACGCCTTCAAGCCGGGCTATATGCGATTGCTGGCGCGCGGCGGGTCGGCGCGGCCGCAGGAGATTCTGGAAGAGGCAGGCATCGATATGACCGATCCCGACTTCTGGCAGGCAGGCTTTGATGTGATCCGGGATATGATCGACGAGTTGGAGGCGATGACGGTTTCTTGAGGGAGCCGGTATCGAAATCAAACCTTGTCCGTTTACCAGGCTTCGTTGACATTTCGACTGAGCCAGATCAGTGTAGAAGCAAAAGGCAAGAAAGCGATGTAACGACGTGCGAGTTTGTCATAGCGGGTGGAAATGCGTCGACACTACTTGAGTTTGTTGATAAAACGTTCGACGATGTTGCGTTCCTGGTAGCAGATGCGGTCATAGTCCTGTGGTTGCGTGCGTTTGCGGCGGGAGGGAATGACCACCTCTACCTTTGGGGTTGCGAGCGGCTCTCGCAACAGGTCAGAATCGTAGCCTCTGTCGGCAATGACGGCATCAAAATCGAAAGGGGCGAGCAACGCTTCAGCTTGGGTCATATCATGGCGCTCACCCCCGGTCAAGATGAACTTGAGGGGA
>VXOE01000270.1 GCA_009840225.1 Caldilineaceae bacterium SB0662_bin_25
ATCTTTCGCCATGCTGAATCATGGGCGCCTTTGGGCAAGGACTTAGCAGTTACGAATTGAGAGAGTAAGTCATCCCTTAGGCTTGGTACGTCGCAAACTAATGTGGGTCGGAGAAAAGTCTCGAAGTGGGGCTACATGGATAGCGTATTCATATATTGGGATAACTCGAATATTTTCCACGAGGCGCAGCGCCTGGCAGAAGAGCGGGGCGAAGGTCCAAATGCCCGCTACCGCGTACGCATTCACTTCGACCACATGCTTCGCTTGGCGCACGCAGACCGCCCTGTGAAGAAGGCATTGGCAGCCGGCTCAGTGCCACCAGAAATGCGTCAGCTATGGAACAGGATGGAAAGCAGGGGCGTTGAAGTTCAGTTGTTCGACCGCGGCACACCAGACCGGGGAGAACAGGAGATGCCCGACCGAGTCTTGCAGCTGCGAATGCTGGAGGATGCACTGGATTACAATGGTGATCCCGGCATCGTAGTGATGTTGACTGGCGATGGCGCGGGTTATCTTGAGGGTGCAGGCTTCCACAGCACCTTGGAACGCATGCACAGGCGGGGCTGGCGTGTGGAGATATTATCCTGGGCACATTCCTGTAATCAAAGGATGCGCAAGTGGGCCGAAGAAAATGGAGCATTCATTGCTTTGGACGACTTTTACGAGGCAATCACCTTTATGGAACCGTCCAGACCTGGTCACGAATTGGCGGCGGCGCGTGATGCCGCGGCGTTAGACTTGTCCAAACGGAATACGGCTTGACTATGTGATTCCTGTTTTTCGTCCAGGTTGAAGGGATACGAAGGGAGTCTTAGGGGATTCTTCGCCACTGCGTTGGAGGCGAAGAACCCCTCTTTTCGTACTCGACCTGATGAAGGGTTGCTACACTAACTTCGGTCTAGGATGGCGCTTGTTTGTAGGGCCAAGCGATTTCGAGGAAGGGCTGGTCCATGCCCGCTTCTTTGTCCATAGGCCTGGTTGCGTAGACTTCGCGGGGGGAGCCGGCGATTTTGTGGCCGTTCTCTTCGATCCAGTTGTAGACGGCGTCGTAGTAGCCCAGTATCTCCGGGAAGTGGGCCTGGCGCAGGGTTAACGAAGTGTAGGCGATGGTGCCGCCGGGCAGGGTCCCGCTCTTGATGTCGCCGCTGACGGGTGGCACGGTTTTGACGGGGATGCCGACTTCGACGGGCCCGTTTTTGTCCTTGTTGACTTCGCCGTGGTAGATGGCGACGGGCTTGCCGTCCTGTTCAACGCCCGCTTCGGCAATCAAGGCCGCGATCTGCTCATAGGATTCGCGCAGGTGGACATGGAGTTCGTCGATATTGACATGGCGGGTGATGCTGAGCATGTGGCGGTCCGGTTGTTCCAATGTACTGACTGTGGGGGACATAAGTGTCTCCTTTTTTTGTAGCTCGTATAGTGAGCCGTTGATGGGTACGTAGAAGGTAACTGTCTGGTCCTGGCGGCGGCGAAGGGCGGGAAGGGCGGTGCTTTCTGCATAGGGCGGCGCGTCGCGCAGGCTGATTTCGGTTTGCGGCAGCCAGCGCTTGTAAATGGCCTGCCACATTGCATCGCGGCGACTACCGTGGTGGTGAAAGACAGCATAGACTCCGCCTGCAAGTTGTTGGACGTCCACGGGTCCGCGCGGCTGGATGGAAGCGTTCTCTTCGAGTAGGATGCCGGCGTCTACCCGCATCTTGTCACTTGCAGTGTTGTCCTCGTTGGGAAGGTCGCGGCAGACCTGTACGTAGGAGGGTGGTCCGAAGGGGTCGATGTCGGAGGTATCGTTTCCGGCTATGCGTGTGTGTTGTTTAAGCGTGGTCCAGACGGTTTCGCTGTCCGCTTCTGCGCCGACGCAGGGAATGTAAACCAGTTCGTGATCGGGTCGTTGGCGGATCTCAGGCTGCAGGAGAAGCGGTTCCCAGTTGTTTGCATAGAGTGCGGGCCGCCGGAGGCGGCGGAAGGTGCGGGGGCTGAGTTGGAAGTGTTTTTTGAAGGCGCGGCCGAATGCGGCGGGCGTTTCGTAACCGGCTTCAAGAGCGATCTGCGTCACCTGGTCGCTGCTGAGGATAAGGCGGCGGGCGGCCCAGTCTAGGCGGATGCGGCGCACGTAGTCGCTGGTTGTTTCGCGCAGGTATGCTGCAAAAATGCGGTGGAAGTAGTAGGGTGAGAAGCCGGCAACGGCGGCCAGCGTCTCGACGGTCAGGGGCGCGTCGATGTTCTCCTGGATGTGGAGGAGGACGGCGTTGAGGCGCTCGCGATGGTGGAGGATTGTGTCTTCACGCGTCTGTACTGCGTTCTGGATCGTCATGCGGCCAGTATAGCAGAATGATATAGGGCAAACTATCCCGTTCTTGCTGTTTCGGCATACTGGTTGTTCATTTGGATTCGATCTCGCTGCCGTTGGTCTGACCATTTTGTTGTCAAGCATCCACCAGGGCACCCACAAGGGGTGCCCCTACGGGTTGAAGTACCAACGAAACCTAGTCACCAAGCGCACAGGCCGTTTTGGGCTAAGCGTACATTAGAGGAGGACGCTTCGATGAAAATTACGGAAGTCACGCCGATTGTCATGGACGCCGGGTGGCGCAGTTGGATACTGGTAAAGGTTGAGACGGACGAGGGAATCACTGGTTGGGGGGAGTGCAGCGACCAGGCGGTGAACGGGGTGGCGGGCGCTGTGCGAGACCTGACGCCGGTGGTGATGGGCCGGGATCCGAGGGCGTTTGAGCAGCGCTGGTGGGATATGTACCGGGCGTTTCAGTCGAGTCCGGGCGGCATCGGGGCGAAGGCGATTGCGGGTATCGAGCTGGCGCTGGTGGAGATCGCGGCGCGGGCGCGGGACTGCTCGGTCGTGGAGCTATTTGGCGGACCGACACGGGAGAGCGTGCGTGTGTACTGGTCGCATTGCGGGACGAGCCGGATTCGGGTACATGAATTGATGGGCACGCCGCCGCTGCGTTCGATGGAGGATGTGGCTGCGCTGGGTCGGGAGGTCGTCTCGAAGGGATTCACGGCGCTGAAGACGAACATTCTGTTTCCAGGCGATCCGGGACACGTCTACTTTCCGGGACGGAACCCGGGCGGCGCCACCGATCAGGTTGCGTCGAACGAGTTGATCGATCACATCGTTACGCAGATGGGCACGTTCCGGGACGCGGTGGGGCCGCATTTCGATCTATTATTGGACTTGAACTTCAACTTTAAGCCGGAAAGCTGCCTGGAGATCGCGCGGGCGCTGGAATCGCTGCATCTAATGTGGTTGGAGATCGATCTGTATGAGCCGGAGGCGCTGGCGGAGGTGCGGCGCAAGACGAGCACGCGTATCTGCACGGGCGAGACGCTTTACTATGAGCGCCAGTATCTGCCCTATCTGCAGGCGCGGGCTTCGGACTATCTGATGATAGACGTGCCCTGGAACGGCTTTGCGGCGTCGAAGCGGGTGGGAGAACTGGCGCAGACCTTCCAGATGAACATTGCGCCGCACAACTACTACAGTCACCTGTCCTCGTTCATCAGCGCGAGCCTGTGCGCGGTGTTGCCGAACGTGAAGATCATGGAGATCGACATCGACGACGTGCCGTGGAAGGACGAGATGGTGTCGAACGTACCGGAGATCATTGACGGGCAGATGACCACGCCGTCCGGCCCGGGCTGGGGCGTGGATATTGTGGAAGAGGTGCTGCACGCGCATCCGGTTGTGTAGGGGCCGGCTGTCGAGGGCTAATTGGCGTCCGGCAAGGTGATGCGAATGACTTCTCCAACGATGCGAGTTGGCCCGTCGGGGCCGGGGATGGGGCGGTTGGGCGTGCCCTGGCCGGTGGAGACGTAGAGTGATCCGTCGGGCGCGAGGGTGATGTTGGTTGGCATGTCGAGGGCGTCGGCGAGAACGGTCGCATCGACGTCTGCCTGGTGGGGCGGTGCATCGGCTGCGGCGGGCGGTGGGTAGACGGTGACGCGTCCGCTGTAGCGCAGGTAGCCGCCGTGGAGGGGCGTCTGGTCCGGGTCGAAGAGGTCGTAAGAGGGTTCGATCAGGTCGGCGTGGCCGCTACACATTTCAACGACATAGATGTTGCCTTCAGAATCGACGGCCACATCGATGGCGGTTGTAAGGCCAAGTACGGCGTCGGTAATGGCGCCGGTGTCGGGGTCCACGCGCACGACGGCGCTGTCGCCGGTGATGACGGGGAGTTTTTCACCTTCGATTACGAGGGCGCCGGAGAAGAGAGCGACCAGGAGGTCGCCGTTACGGGGGTCCACGGCGACGCCGGCGGGGACAGATTGCTGGCCGCTGGCGAGTGCGCCGAACTGTGTGATCTTGCGGTGTTCGGCGTTGGCGATGGTGACGACGGAGAGAGCATTGGCGGTGCTTTCAGCGATGTAGATTTGGGAATGGTCGCGTGAGAAGGCGAGGCCGTTCATGTTGCCGCGGGCGGAGAGATTACGCCCCATGCGCTTGTAGGGACTTATCTCGTGGAGTCCGATGCGACCATGACCGCCGTCAATGGTGAGGTAGAGATGGCCATCGGAGTGGCGCAGCAGGTCGCCCGGTCCACCGACTTCATCGCGCCAGGTTTCGTACTCCTGGAGCGTATTGTAGGTGGGCAGGTGGGGAAACCAGATGGTGAGTTCGCCTTCGTCATCGAAGTCGCCATCCTGGTTGGTGTCCTGGAAGTGGGAGAGTCTACCGGTCCATCCCTGGGGGTCAACGGCATTGTAACCAGTGCCGCCTTCAGCCACCATGAGTGAACCATCGGGTAGGGCGGCGACGCCGCGTGGGTTGGACAGCCCGGTCAGGACGGTCTCGATGATCGGCCCTTGGGGTTCTGAAGGGCGGGCGCCGGCGTTGTCATTCTGGGCATCACGATTGTTGAAGAAGGGTAGGCGGGGCCCAGAGCAAGCGGCAGTGAGGAAGGCGACAGTGAGGCAAGTGGCGAAGAGTGCTCTGAAGGCTGGGGAAGATGCGTTAAAACGTCGTTGTTTCAGCATACTGAAGTCCAGAGGGGCGATGGTTCGGGTTCCGGTTCGAAAAGCTCCTACTCCTTTTCGAGATGGAACTGGAGCTGCAAGGGGTTGCCAACATTTTACGGCTGGCGGGGGCAAGCCAGAGCACAATGAAGCAGATCGTCTATACGCACATCAACCAGATTATCGCGCCCCAAAGGCTCAACGACAAAAACTTCACTCTGAGGACTCTGGCTAGAGGCGGAGGCAGTGCAGTGGTCAGTGGTTGCGGCGCTCGCCCCAATCCGGGCCGATGAATGATGGTGAGTAGGTTGCCCAGCATAGGGCCTGCAGCAGTTTGGAGTGAAAGGACGAAATGGGAAAGCCCTGGCGGTTGCCAGGGCTTTTTGGAAGCGAGAGATTGAGGGCGCGACGTGGTCAGACCATGCGGCAGGTGTTTTCAAGGCGGCCCAGTTTTTCGATTTCGATGACGACGGTGTCGCCATCTTTCATCCAGACCTGGGGGTCGCGGCCCATGCCGACGCCGTGGGGGGTACCGGTCAGGATGACGTCGCCCGGCTCAAGGGTAAAGGCGTTGGAGCTGAATTCGATTAGCTCGGCAACGCCGAAGATCATTTCGCGGGTGTTGCTTTCCTGCATGACTTCGCCGTTGAGGAGGCAGCGGATGCCGAGATCCTGCGGATCGGGGACCTCGTCGGCGGTGACGAAGGCGGGGCCGATGGGGCAGAAGGTGTCGAGGCTTTTGCCGCGGATCCATTGGGGGTCGCCGAGCTGCAGGTCGCGGGCGCTGACGTCGTTGGAGCAGGTGTAGCCGGCGACGTAGTCAAGGGCTTCATCGCGGCTGACATGGCGGGCGGTCTTGCCGATGACTGCGCACAATTCGGCTTCGTAGTCGACCTCGGCGGTGAGCTGCGGGCTCCAGACGATTTCGTCGCCGGGGCCGATGATGCTGGTGGTGAACTTGGTGAAGATGACGGGGCGGTCGGGGGGCGGCGTGTTGGTTTCGCGGCAGTGGTCCAGGTAGTTGAGGCCGATGGCGACGACCTTGCCGGGCCGGTCCATGGGACAGAGGAGGTCCACGCTACCCCGGTCGACGGAGTCGGTGACGGAACCGGTTTTGCCGGCGAGGATATCGCACCAGGTGGCGTCGGTTACCTCGATGGTATCGCCACTGGCGACGCCGTAAACTGTTTTTCCATTGTGCTCAAACCGCAACCATCTCATCTTTTCTGCTCCTCGGCGAATTGGTTGTAAAGGGTGAAGTCAGGTTATGTGGGTTCGCGGACCGTTGGGGTCGAAGGTTATTGGATTCTGCCCGTAACGAGCGCACGCTTGAAATGGGCGATTGTGCGGGCGACACCTTCTTCAAGAGGGGTGTACGGCACCTCCCCGAGCAGGTCCTGCAGGGGTTGTTCATTTTGTGCCTCTGCGAAGGGAAGGGGCGTGTCCTCGAAGGTGATGCGGCCGGCAGCGTTGGGCTCGGCGGCAACGATGGCGTCAACAACCTCGGACATGTGAGCGACGCTGCCGCGGATATTGAAGACCTCTGCGCCTTCGAAGGGTAGGCGGGCAAGCTCAATGAATGTGCGGGCGACGTCGTCGGCATACTGGTAGCCGCAGGTACCGCCGAAGGAGATCTGGTAGGCTTCGTCCTTGGCGGCGGCGAGCATGGCCTGGGTGGGGGTGGAGGTCATGCCCTGATCGCGACCGGGGCCGTAGACGGTGTAGGGTCGCAGAGCAAGGCTGGCGATGCCGTCATCCTGCCAGTAGATACGGGCTGTACCTTCGTTGGCCTCTTTGTAGACGCCGTAGAGATTGAGGGGGTGAAGGGGATCACCGTCCTTCACTTCCGGCCCGTAGAGGTCAGCGCCGCCGTAGACGGCCATACTGCTGGCGTAGACGACGGAGGCGATGCCGGCCTGCTTGGCGGCTTCGAAGACGTTGACGGTGCCGACGACGTTCACGGCGGCGCCGAGTGAGGGGTTGGCCCTGCAAAAGGGCACTTGCAGGGCGGCCAGATGGATGATGCGGTTGGCGCCGCATTCGGTGACAGCCCCTGCGACCGCTTCGGCATCGGTGATATCGTCTTTGACGAAGTGAACGCGGGCGATCTCTGCGGGCTCCATCAGCAGCTCAAGCCGGTGTGTGCTGAGTCCGAGGTCGTAAACGGTAACATCGATGTTTTCGCGGACCAGATTGTGGACAACCCAGGCCCCAAGACAGCCGAGTGCGCCGGTCACAAAGAATCGTTCGTCAGCCATCATATTCGCTCGCGTGTTGCTGCTTTCCCAATCGTCCGGATGCTGGAGAGTTGCTGCCGACTCCAGCATCATTTCAGTTTCGTGGTATCCTACCACCGACGGACCATTTGTCAATTCTGTGGGTAGATTTGGGCGCATCCCAGATTTTGGGGTGGGAACAGTCTGGCGGGGAATCGGCGCCAGCGGTGGCTGGGGTTGTTTACCGTCATTGGGCGAGAGGCAGTGCAGGCGCCAAGCCTGGGCGTACGGTGGCGTCCGTCAGTTGGGGAGGGTGCGAGGGCAGGCACATGGCCGGCACGTAAGGGGATCTGATGGGACTGGCGGGACGCGGTCTGGCTGGACACGTTCGAATAGGCACCCGTTCGAATATCGCCACCCGGTCGA
>VXOE01000162.1 GCA_009840225.1 Caldilineaceae bacterium SB0662_bin_25
TTGGCAGATTCCAAGTATGTGCCAGCGCAGGCAAGACAGGCGAGGCAACTCCCATTTGTACCCAACATTCACCGCTACGACCATCGCGAGAACGCTACACAAAAACTGGCGGTACATTCCACCCAGACAGACCGCACTCAGTACACACACAGAAAATGACTTAGTAGTTGCAAGCCAGAAACAATCTATCTACCCTTGGCATGTTTCCCCAGCCAGACCATTCCCTCCCCCATTGTGCACTGCAATCCAACGCGACATAACTTTGACACACCAGTTCGGACAAAAGTATACTTTGCCGTTAGGAAAGCCATCATCATGCCTGGGCTCCCCCTGGCTGAGCATTCGACCCAACATAAGGGCGGGCGGCACAATGCAGGATTTCAAGGCCTTGATCGCGAAATACGTTGACGAACCGGTTTGGGCCGTCGTAGGCGCCAGCAACGATAGGGCCAAATACGGCAATCGCATCTATCTCAAGCTGAAAGAGGCTGGCTACACCGTCTATCCGGTGAACCGCCGCGAGCAGCTGATCGAAGGCGATACCGCCTACACAAGCCTGACCGGCCTGCCCGAACCGCCCGCGGTCATAAATATGGTCGTGCCCCCACCGGAAGCCCCTGTCGTTGTCGAACAGGCAAGAGCCGCCGGCGCACAGGCAATATGGTTCCAACCAGGCGCCGAAAGCCCCTCTGCTGCACAGTGGGCACAGGATCACGGACTGGATGTCATCGAAGCCTGCATTCTGGTGCAACTCGCTCTGAGGCCGCGTCAAGTGCAGACCGAATCCGAACCGCCTGCATCGCACTCGCGCCCTGTCACCTCCCCAGACCCTACATCCTCCACCCGTTGAAGCAATCTGGCGCAGATTCGGGTGGAGGTACCGCAGCTGAGCAGTAGTGAAGCCATTGGATGTCAACGTGCACTCTGAAACAGACGCGCACGTTTGACGCCAGGGGCAAGTGGCCAGCAATACAGAAATCTGAACAAGGATAAACAGTTATGCGGATGTCGAAACTCTTTTTCCAGACTCTGCGCGAAGCACCCGCGGACGCCGATGTTCTCAGCCATCAACTGATGCTGCGGGCCGGGCTGGTCCGGCAGGTAGGAGCCGGCATTTTCGAATACTTGCCCCTGGGGCTGCGGGTCAAGAAGAAAATCGAACAGATCATGCGCGAAGAAATGGACGCCATCGACGGACAGGAGATCGTCATGCCTGTCGTGCAGCCCGCTTCACTCTGGAAACGGACTGGGCGCTGGTACGAAATCGGCGACGATCTCGCCCGCCTTACCGATCGCGCCGGCCGGGAGCTGGTCCTGGCCATGACCCACGAAGAGGTGATCACGGAGCTGGCTGGCGGTGTCATCAACAGCTATCGCCAGTTGCCGGTCATGCTCTATCAGATTCAAACTAAATTCCGCGACGAACCCCGCCCTCGCGGCGGCCTGATTCGGGTTCGCGAGTTTACAATGAAGGACGGCTACTCCTTCCACCCCGATATCGCCAGCCTGGACCAATACTATCCGCTCGTTTACCAGGCCTACTTCAATATCTTTGGCCGCGCCGGCCTCGACGTAATCGCAGTCGAAAGCGACACCGGCATGATGGGCGGGACTATGGCCCACGAATTCATGGCCCTGACCGAGGTAGGAGAGGACACTCTGCTCCTCTGTGATGAATGCGGCTATAGGGCAAATCGTCAGGTCGCCACCTTCGTGAAGGCGGCCGAAGATGAACAGGCCGGAGAAGCCCCACTTCCTCTGGAAGAGGTCGCAACGCCCGGCATCGACACCATCGCCGCGCTCGCAGACTTTCTCGACGTCCCCGAAAGTCGCACCGCTAAGGCTCTCTTCCTGGTTGCAACCGTCGAGAAAGACGGCGAAGAGAAGGAGCAGTTCGTCTTTGTCGTCGTGCGCGGCGATATGGAGTTGAACGAAACCAAGCTGACGAACGCGTTGAAGGCCCGCCAACTACGCCCAGCACAGACCGAAGAGATCCGGGCCGTCGGAGCAGAACCCGGCTACGGCTCTCCCGTTGGCATCACCAGAGACGCCGTCCTATTGGTCGTGGATGATCTGATCCCCGACAGCCCCAACTTGGTCGCAGGCGCCAATCGCGACGGCTGGCACCTCAGGAATGTCAACTGTGATAGGGACTACGAGCCCGACCTGGTCGTAGACGTGGTGGCCGCCGCCGATGGCCACCCCTGTCCAATCTGCCAGGCCCCCTTGCGCGCCGTGCGCGGCGTGGAAGTGGGCAATATCTTCAAGCTGGGCACAAAATACAGCCAGGCAATGGACGCCACATTCCTCGACGAGGATGGCGGCAGCGCGCCAATGGTGATGGGCTGCTACGGCATCGGCTCAGGCCGTCTGATCGCAAGCGCAATCGAAACGAACTCTGACGACAATGGCATCGTCTGGCCAATTACAATCGCGCCCCATCACCTCTATCTCGTCAGCCTGGCGACGCGGCGCACGCCCGAAGTGACTGAAGCTGCCGATCGTGTCTACTATCAGCTGCAAGAGGCCGGAGTGGAAGTCCTGTACGACGACCGCGACGAGCGCGCCGGCGTCAAGTTCAACGACGCCGATCTGTTGGGAATCCCTATCCGTCTCACAGTCGGCGCAAGGGGCGTAAAGAATGGTGTCGCAGAGCTCAAGCTGCGCAGCGGCGACGAAATCCGCGAACTGCCCCTCGACGATATCGCTAATCAGATTCAATCAGTCGTGGACGCCGAAACGGCCGCGGTTCTCGCCAAAGTCATAACCGAGCCTTTACAGTAGTGCCAACCAGTTCTGCAGCCGAAACAGCCGGCCCGAAAAATTGACTCTACTCGCGATACCTGTTACTCTTTAAGGCGTGTCTTGACACTATAGTCGGCATTCATCGCAGTCCCACACAGAAAGGAGCGAACACAATGCGAATTAAGTTGCACGTCATCTCTGGTTGTTTCGCGTCTTTCGTGAGGAGATCCGCGCCTGACCGTTGAGTCAACGCTGAACTGCTTCCAAAACCGTGGACGCGTGTTTCGACCGCTCCACGGTTTTTTTGTTGCTTGAAGAAACCTGAGAGCGCACTGAAGAAATGAGACGCAAAGTCGCTAATTTCGTCGCCTGCAATCTCCGGAATCCAGAAAAAAAACAGAATGGAGTATGAACCTTGATCACAATTCGCCCCTTCGAGACCAACGACCAAGACTACCGTCAAGCGGTTGAAATCATGAACGCCGTCTGGCCGGAATATCCCGATACAGTGGAAGAGTGGAAGGAGTCTGATGAAAAACGCTCGAAACTGGTAAAGAGAGGTCGGTTTTTCGCCGAGATCGATGGTAAGCCCGTCGGCTATGCCAACTATAGCCAGTCTCTGTGGATTAACCATCCTGGCAAGCTGTTTGTAGGCGTCGAAGTGCTCCCGGAGTTTCGCAAGCGCGGCGTCGGCGCCGCCCTGTGGGAGCATCTCTGCCAGGAGATCCAGCAGTTCGACCCCCTGCGCCTTCTCGCCCACACGCGCGAAGACTACGAGGAAGGAATCCAGTTCGCCAAAAAACTGGGATTTAACGAAGTCATGCGGGACTGGGAATCCCGTCTGGATCCTGCCAGCCTCGACCTCGCCGAGTGGAATCGCTATACTCGGCAAGTTGCCGACCAGGGGATCGAGATTAAAACGGTTTCCGACCTGGAGTCGGACCCAGACCGGGATCGAAAACTCTACGAGTTGGAATGGCTGATCGACCGCGACGTCCCCAGCCCGGAGCCCCCGTCAAAGGTGCCCTTCGAGGAGTTTCAGAAGGTATGGGAGAGGACAAATCTGCTGCCCGATGCTTGGTTTGTCGCCGTTGACAACGGCGAATATGTGGGAATGACCAACCTCTGGACCAGCCAGGCCAATGCCAAACTGCTATATGTTGGAATAACCGGCGTGACCCGCTCCCATCGCAAGCGCGGCATAGCCATGGCACTCAAAGTTCGTTCCGTCGAATTCGCATTGCAAAATGGATACAATGAAATCCGGACCTGGAACGAGACCAACAATCAGGCAATGCTGGGAATCAATAACCGGCTCGGCTTCGTGCGCCAGCCCGCGCACATTGAATTCGTGAAAGTGATGCGCGAAGAGCGGCCCGAGGACGCCCATCTGAAAATCCAGGATACAACCCAGGAAGAGGAAAAGACAGAAATCAGTCCCGCTTGAGGACCGTCGTTAGGGCGGATAGCCCACCGACCTGACAAGACCCACCAGTAAAGAACTCTTCCGCTAAGACAGGGACCTGCACGACAAGGTCCCTGTCCTGTATTTCTGCGGTCTCGCCCAGCTACAATCGTCCCAGGACCGCCGTCAGCAATTCCGTCAAACGCGGCACAACGATTCTTCCCGTCTCCATTACCTCTTCTTCGCTTGTCTCCTTGTCCGAGTCTAGTTGATCCACGGCCACATTTGTGATCGTGCTGATGCCCAGTACCTCGATCCCGGCATGGACCGCCACCAGCGCCTCCGGTACCGTGCTCATCCCCACCGCGTCCGCCCCCACCAGGCGTAGATAGCGGACTTCCGCCGGCGTCTCAAAGTTGGGACCCGCCAGAAAAGCATACACGCCTTGGCGCAGCATGATCCCCAACTCCTGAGCCGCGTCCAGGGCCGCCTTGCGCAATGCACGCGGATACGCGTGTGTCATTGACGGAAAACGCGTCCCAATCGCCGGTACATTCGGGCCAATCAGGGGATTGTGTCCCGCCATGCCTACAAAATTCAGGTGGTCCACGATCAACATCAGATCCCCTGCAAGGAAGCCAGGATTTACGCCTCCCGCCGCATTGGTCAGGATCAACCTGCCAACGCCCAGACGCCGCATCACTCGAATGGGGAAGGTAATCTCCTCCGCCGTATAGCCCTCGTAGAAGTGGTTGCGACCCTGCATCACCACCACTGTCTGACCGGAAAGTTGGCCCACGATCAGTCGCCCCGCGTGCCCGGGTGCTGTGCTGGTCGAGAAATGCGGGATCTCCTCGTAGGAGACTGTTTCCGCCTCCTCGACCGCCTCGGCCAGCGAATTAAGCCCACTGCCAAGCACAAGGCCGATCGGCCCCCCTTCGGACAGGCGCAAATCCTGGCGGCCCGTCCGCACACGCACGAACTCCGCCGCCCGCTCATAGTCTGCAGGACCAAACTTGAGTGTCATTTAGATACCCGCATATAGTCCAGACCCTTTTTCCGGCCGATAGTTGCTATGTTCACTGCCTACGCCCCGCCTTCAGCATCGCCATGGTACCGTGAAGCCTCCTCCCCAGTAGTGTCCGGCGAGAGTTCCCGCCACCGAAAAAGATCTGCCCATTCGTTCGGCCTGCCCTCTACCACATCGGCAATCAGGTCCCCAAGTACTGGCCCAAACTTGAAACCGTGGCCGCTCCCCCCTGTGGCGACGCTCAGTCCCTCCTTCTCAGGGTGGCGATCGATCCAGAAATGCTCATCCAGCGTGTCATTGTACAGACATCGTCGCGTATAAGTGATTTCAGCATCTAGCAGAGCTGGAAAAGTGTCCTTCAGGAATATGCGCAGTTCAGCGTGATCCTCTTCATGCACGATACGCTCATCGTGCTCAGGGTGAAGCGTAACCCCAACTCCGTGCCGCGAAACCTTGACGATTCCTTCACGCAACATCGGAAACCCGTACCAACCCGTGCGCGCAGTGTCGCCAAAGTAGACGACAAAGTCAGGCGCATAGAACGGCTCTGGATCTGTCGGTTTCAGGTGGAAAATCGGGTGGCCGGTCGCTGTCATCACCGACTGTAACTCCGGCAACAGCCAGGGCGTCCACGATCCTGCTGCGATCACGGTATGATCGCAGCCGAATGTGGCACCCTCACGCGTACGCATCCCCAGCACACGGTTGCCTTCCAGCAAGAGCTGATCCGCTGTCTGACCGGGTTGGACGTTGACCCCGACAGCCTCGGCCCGTTCCGCCAGCTTGCCTACAACCCGCCCGCTCTCCGCGTAGCCCCCACGCGCATTGTAAAAGCCGTCAACGTAGACTCCGGTTGACCATGCAGGAAATCGCCGTGATATCTCTCCATCGGGAAGACGTTCTGGCCGCTGTCCCTCCTCCTGCAACATCTTGTAACTGCTGCTGACGAACTCGTTGTCTGGCATCGGCCCTTTCGAGGCCGCCAGGACGCCTGTCTCATGGTACAGTGTCTCTCCGAACACTTCGTTCCAGCGATGGAAGCCTTCGATCGAACCAATCGCCATACGCGTGTACTGGCGGTTGCTGCCGTACTCCATCCGAACAACCTTGCTGACATCCGTCGATGCGGCCAAAGGATAGGGAAGAGGTCCGGGGTCAATGAGGGTGACGCAGTATCCCCGGCTTCGCAGTGACAAAGCAGTCGTTACACCGAATATCCCGGCCCCGACGACGAGAAAGTCAGACGAAGTGGCCATCCTGAGACTCCTTTCAGGCTACCTGTTCATATGTCAGGGAACGCGACCAGAGGATCTCCCGTCCCCTTGAGATTCGTCGTTCCGGCCGTCTGCCCCTACCCAAAGACAGCCAGAAATGTTCTATACTGTGATTTCGGAAAGACGCGCCACGGCGCTCCTCGCGCCAGCATCCAAAAGGCCTCCGTCACTCGTCGCCGTGATAAACCGAAAGCCCTGGCTGGCTCGCCTCAATGCGTCCTCCACACTCCCCCCTGCGATGCCAGGAATCTTGCCTGTGCTTTCACACGCTTTCAGAACTGCTTCCAGCGCTCGTGCATGCTCCTCACGGTCGTCCATCTCTGACGGATGAAAGCCCAGTGAAAGTGACAAGTCGCTCGGTCCGGTCCAGCAACCGTCAATGCCCGGCGTAGCCAGAATCGCTTCCGCGTTCTCTACCGCCTCCACGCTTTCCAGCTGTACGGCCACAAAGAGTTGCTCGCTGATCCACTCTGCATAATCCGCCCCGTATAACTTGGCTCGGCCCCAGCCCCACGAACGCCGTCCCAGCGGAGGAAGGTGGCATGCATCGGCCGCCATGCGAGCCTGCTCAGCTGTATCGACCATTGGCACAATCATGCCCATCACACCTTCGTCCAGCAACCTGCCAATAAACGTGTAGTCGTTGCGGGCCACGCGGGCCATCGGAACCGCAGAACCCCCGTGGATGGCCACAAGCGCGGCAATCGCACTGTCCTCGCCCCAAGACCCATGCTGTCTGTCAATCATCACAAAATCAATCCCGCTTCTGCTCAACGACTCCGCATTCAGCGCCGACCCCATCGACAGCGCAAATCCGAAGGCGGGCTGGCCGGACTTCATCTTGGCTTTGGCTGTATTTGGATTCACAATATCCCCCTCGAATGGAAAAGTGGCGAATCGCGCAGTGACGCGCTCGTCGAACGAAAACAGAGTTTATCCTTGAATCGTGACTGCTAAGTCCTTGCCCAAAGGCGCTCAAAATTCAGCATGGCGAAAGACGTTTCTCTATCCTCACTTCTCTTTTGCTCTCTCCTCGCTTTTGGGCGGTCGGGCCTATTCGGCCCTCCCTTGTGCGGGGGC
>VXOE01000372.1 GCA_009840225.1 Caldilineaceae bacterium SB0662_bin_25
CGCCACCGCCGCCGCCCGCCGCACATTCGGCGAACTGTGCCCGACCCACTCCCGCACTGTCGGATAAATCGCCTCGAAGTTCTCGCTGATCACCCGCCTCAACGCGCTCGCCGCCCACTCGCGCACCTCCCAGTTCTCGCTGTCGGCCAGTCTCAGAATCACACCGGTCACCTCCGCCGGATTGTGCCCGAACATATGCCCAAGCAGCACTAGCCCAACCTCCTGCGCGCCCTCACTTCCCGAATTGGCAAACGCCATCGCCGCCTCATACCTCGCAGATGTCGCCTCCCCAAAGTGCCTCTCCATAACCTTCACCGCCTGCAGCTTCACAGCCTGCCGCGGCGTCCCCGCATGAGCCGTCTTCTCCGCGTCCAGCACAGCAATCGCCTCCGCCAACGCCCCCCGCTCCACGGCCGCCACAAACCCGTCCCTCCAAGCGCTACCCTTTCGCATAGCCATCATTAGCTCCCGTTACCCGTTGCGTCAATCTCCGTTGTATGGCATCCTGACCTCGCCCAATGTCCCCATTTCAGCACATAATCAGTCAATTTACCTATAGTCCAGACAACCAATCAAGACACAAGAAATTCCGAGCATAAGAGCCGCAAGATCTGAACGACCATCCCTCCAAAGACCAGAAGGTGTTCTTCGCGCCCCTTCGCGTCCCTTCGCGGAAAAAGAGGTGTTCCTATTTGCCCTTCATGGCTAACACACCCCCATAAAGGATGATCACTACGTGAGAGCAATCGTACTCAGAACCCGCGACGACAACATCCGCGAAAAAGTCCTCGTCTCCGACTGGCCCGACCCGGCGCCGCCCCACACCAACCAGATCAAAATCAAGACCCTCTACTCCGGCATCACCAACGGCACCGAACGCAACCAGCTCCACAGGGGCAACTACGCCCCTGGCGACCACCTCCTCCCCATGCCGTACGGCTATCAGACCGTCGGCCGCGTCATCGAGACCGGCCCCGATACCCAACATTTCCAAACCGGCGACCACATCTTCATCGGCGCAAGCACCGGCGCCCATATCGAATACATCGTCGTCGCCGAAGACGACCTCCTCATCAAACTCCCCGACGCAGTCGACCGCCGCGAGGCCGCAATCTACGGCATGGCCGCCGTCGCCCTCAACACCGTCCGCAACGCCGCCCCGCAACTCGGCGAAAAACTCCTCGTCGTCGGCGCCGGCTGCATCGGCCAGGCCGCCGCCCAGTTCGCCGCCCTCCAGGGCGCACGCGTCACCATCTGCGACGTCGACGACCGCCGCCTCGACATAGCCCGTCAGATCGGCGCCGCTGAGCAAGCCCTCAACGTTGAGGGCGACCGCTGGTCTGCCCAAATCGCCGACGCATCCTACGACGCCGTCCTCGACTTCGCCGGCGTCCCCGGCATGGAGGAACAGCTCATCCTCGCCATGAAAATGGGCGGACGCGTCCTCCTCATCGCCGGCCGCGACCGTGTATCATACCCCTTCAACATGGCCCAGCGCCGCCTCCTGACGCTCAAGCAGAACAGCCACTTCTACGTCGACGACCTCGAAAACCTCGCCCGCCTCCACAGCCGCGGCCAGATCGACCTTGCATCCCTCCTGCAGGACGTTGTCCCCGCCGAAGAGGCCAAACGCATCTACGACACCCTCCGCGATCGACCCAACGACCTCCTCGGAACAGTATTCACCTGGTGAAAAAGGGAAAATCAGACGATGAGCACACACCAGTCCGACAACGACAGCATCAAAGCCGCCGTCATCACCGGCGGCCATTTCTTCGACGTTCCCGGCTTCCACGCCATCTTCCGCGACATGCCCCAGGTCGACAGCTACATCCAGCTTGAAGCCAACTGGGCCGCCGACGTCGGCAACGTTCTCGACACCTACGACGTCTTCCTCTTCTACAACATGCCCCGCGGCCTACCCGAAGAGCGCACCCGCCCCGTCCTCGAAAAACTCGGCCAAAGCGGCCAGGGCATCTTCCTCCTCCACCACGCCATCCTCGCCTACGAACAGTGGCCCTTCTGGTCCGAACTCGTCGGCATCTCCGATCGCAGCTTCGGCTACGACCACGAACAGGAGCTCTCCGTCCACATCGCCGACCCCACCCACCCCATCACCCACGGCATCCAACCCTGGCAAATGGTCGACGAGACCTACTCCATGGCCAGCGCCTCCGACGACAGCCACCTCCTCCTCACCACCGACCACCCCCGCAGCATGAACGTCCTCGGCTGGACCCGACAGTTCCGAAACGCCCGCGTCTTCTGCTTCCAGTCCGGCCACGACAACCTCACCTACACCGACCCCAACTTCCGCAAAACAATCCTCCGCGGCATCCAATGGTGCGCCCGCCGCATCTGACCGAAAACGAGAAGAAACTGCTCCCCTCCTCAGACCAAAAAAAGGGGAACTCTCACTCTGACTTCGCAAACGATTGAGCCGAAATTCGACAGACCTGGAGGAATTGGGAAAAGTAAAACAACGCCAATCGAGCGGGTCCTGGACTAGCGTGCGTTGACATTTGGCTGAACACGATCTGCGGCAGCAAATCGCAGTTGACCAGCACACTCACGCAAGCAAGATCCCAGTAGCCTTACGGTGTCTGTCGTGGCCCTTACTGGCCCTTCGAGGACAAAACGGTGTTCTTCGCGACTCTTCGCGTGACTTCGCGGATAGAAAAGATGTTCTTCGTCGACCTTAGTGGCCCTTCGTGGATAAAGGTGATCTCCGCGACCCATCGCGTGACTTCGCGGATAAAGAAGGTGTTCTTCGCAGTCCTCAAACCGGTCAGTTTTGGCGCGGACCAGCGCCTGTCTGCCTTTCAGTTTCAACCACGGGCGGGTCAGGTAGGCTGAAATCGACGCTGAATATGTTGTTGGCGCCGGCGTCAATCGCCGCATCCAGAACGGCGTCAATGCTATCCAGATCCCGAATCGTGATGAAGAGCGTGTTGCTGGCGTGGTAACGCGTTGGATTCTCATTCAGAAGGCCGAGCGGGCCAGTGTTTTCGGCAAAAATGCTGAAGTGACTGATCTGGATGTCCGCTTCGTCGATGCTTTGAGCGACGAGCGCCGTCGCGACATCCGCAAGCACGGCTTGGGCGGCTGAGCTGGCTTCCTTCACGGTTGGACGCAAGACTTCCACACCTATAGTCGCGGTTGCTGTAGTCGGTTCGATGCTGACCGTCCCCTTGCTCGCGGCCGTCACGCCGTACGAGCCCGTCGACGCCTGGGACGCTGTGCCTGACGATGTCAGCAAGACTGCGTCAGGCAGCATAGGCGGGGTTCCAGGAAGCAGAACGAATAGTGCTGTCACGGTGAATGCCAATATCATACCGATGTCAACCGCCATTCTGAATGGATTCGTGTACGGCATCGCATGCCTCCTTGTATTGCCCGCTATTGCCAGAATGTACCAACGCGAAAAGGAATACTAACTTGTGGGAAATAGCATATGTCCCTTCAAAGGGGTTTGGCTAGCTTAAATCTACCAATTTCAGTAGGACGACGTACCATAATCGGTTTATGGACTGACGCAAGCTCGTTTAGTGGAAAAGTCAACGGCTCCTACATGGTTCTGTATCCGATTCGAGAACGCCGGCAACGAGGAGGGGGGCGTGGAGCACAAGGCTTTCGGCCAGATCGTGACCGCGTTGCGCAAGCAGCAGATCGACTTTGCCCGCGCGTACAGTTGGAGCCGGCATCGACTGGCCGACGAGACAGGGTTGACCGTGCGGATTGCGGGCAAGATCGAACGGGGCGAGCAGGCGCGGCTGGATGGGGAGATTCTGGAAGGGTTGGCGCAGGCCTTTCACCTCACTTCTTTCAAACGCCGGGAATCCTTCGCCATGGCCGGTGAAATAGCTGACGCGGGGCTCGTGCGCCAGGCTCTGGGAATCAAAGAGGTTTTCGCGCAGGTCTGGTCACTGCTGGAAACAATCTGCGCGCCCGCCTTTCTCTTGGATCCCTTTGCCGACATCATCGGCGTCAACCGCGCTTTGTTCGCTTTTCACGACCTGAACCTGTCCCAGCTCAAAACTGCCCGGGCAACTGCTGCGGGTGCAAACAACATCGTTTTCTTCCTTGCTCCCGATGGGCGCTTGCGCCAGGTGTTGGGGCGCGGCTGGCGACCGATCGCCCTTGCCAATGTGCAGCAGTGCCGGGCCATGACCATGCGTTACCGGCACACTTCCCGTTTCCGGCAGCTTCTTACCGCCTTGGCCAGCTATCCCGACTTTCTCGGGCTCTGGGAGGACAGCCATGAGGACGGTTACGATGATTACAGCCGTCTACGCAGCTACTCCTGCTTGCACGGAGCGCACGGGCCGGTCGCCTACACGGTCTTTACCAACAGAGGCCTCAGCGCCTTTGGGGAACTGTATCTCTCCACGTTTGTACCCCAGGACCTCGTCACGACCGCCCTTTTCCAAAATCTGGCTGGTAAGAACGGCCAGGCCCTGACTCTCGCCCCCTTGCCGAATCCAAGTCTGGAATGAGGCGCGGGCGGAGGGCTGAGCTGCCTCTTCTGCGACGCGCCTGAAGCGAACAGGTCTACCCCATCAACGCCTCCACCGCGCCCCAGTCCACAGCCTCCTCGACCGCATCGGCAAGCCGGTCATACTCCCGCTCCCGCAACGCAGTAGTCGCCACCACCGCACCCGACCACCCCAACTGGCGCAACCACTTGTGCCGAAAACCGTCGTTCTCAAACAACCCGTGCAGATACGATCCCCAAACGCTTCCGTCCTCCGACTTGGCGCCGTCTGGCACGCGTACCGTTCCCCCGCTCCGCTCAACGATCACGCCGAAACGCGCCGCCCCATCCTGCACGCGCGATTCCCCCGTGTGAATCTCATACCCGCGCACCGCCTCGCCGTCATCTAACCGCATGAGCGCCTGGTGCGTCTCCTTCTGCGCCAGGAACTCAGTCGCAACCGGCAACAGACCCAACCCCGCCGCCAGCCCGCCCGGCTCCCCCTCCATCCCCAACGGGTCCGCCAACCACTCGCCCGCCATCTGATAGCCGCCGCAAATGCCGACCACCTGCGCGCCCCGCCCGTGCGCTGCTTCGATCGCACTGTCCAGGCCCCGTTCCCGCATCCACGCCAGGTCAGATAATGTGGCCTTCGTCCCTGGAAGAATGACTGCCGCCGGACACCCAAGACCTTCCGCACGCTCCACATACCGTAGCCTCACGCCCGGTTCTGCCTCGAGCGCCTCAAACTCGTCAAAATTCGCGATACGCGGCAGATGGATAACCGCCACGTCAAGCTGTCCCACCGCCAGAGCCGCCGCCTCTGAAAGGTCCCGCTCCAACGTCACGGCATCCTCGTCCGCAATGCGCAGATCGGGCACATACGGGATCACGCCTAAAGTCGGAACGCCAAACGCCCTCCCACGCAGCATCTCCAGCCCGTCGCCCAGCAGCGCAGGATCCCCGCGAAACCTGTTGATCAGGAAACCGCCTATCTGAAGCCGCTCCTCCGGCTCCAACAACAGCATCGTCCCTGCCAGCGCCGCAAACACGCCCCCCCGGTCAATGTCCCCAACCAGCAAACAGCGCGCCCCCGCATGTCTCGCCATTCGCAGATTGACGATGTCGCCCGCCTTCAGGTTGATCTCCGCCGGGCTGCCCGCGCCCTCTAGTACGACGACGTCAAAGCGTGACGAAAGACGGTCGTACGCCGCTGTCACTTCGCCCCAAAGACGCTCTTTCGTCGCCAACCAGTTGCCCGCCTCGATCCGCCCATCGATCCTGCCATTGAGTACGACCTGGCTCCTCCGGTTCCCCTCCGGCTTCAGCAGCACCGGATTCATATCCGTATGCGCGTAAATTCCCGCTGCCTCCGCCTGCACAATCTGCGCGCGCCCCATCTCGCCGCCCTCCGGCGTCACGCCCGCATTGTTGCTCATGTTCTGCGCCTTGAACGGCGCCACGCGCATTCCTCGCCGCGCCAAAATCCGGCAGAACGCCGTCGCCAGCAGGCTCTTGCCCGCATTCGAGTGCGTACCCAGCATCATCAGCGCCCGCGCCATATTCGCTCCCACCTAATCTAAGCGGTGGAACCAGATCAACTCGTGGTCCGGCAGCAGGTCCGGATGAAAAATCTTGATCAGGTCCGCCAGCACAAGGTCCGGGTTGGCCACCCCAGTCTCCCAGTAGTCGTTCCCGCCCCACTCGTTTACCTTGGCATTGTTGTTAAAGACCGCGCCCCGCTCAACCGCAGCCAGATTTCCATGCCGTTCATCCGCCGCCAATATGTCGTCCGCGCCTGCCCACGCCCCTGTATTCGGCAGCCAGACGTCGGCACTGCTCGCGACCTCAAACACCGTCTCCATCGCCAGCGGAATCGAACCGGTCGACTCGTCTTCCCGCCACAGATAGCTGCCGCCTGCGTCCGCAACATACCGGGCAAAGTAACTGTTCCCCCCCGGCACGCGCCACGAATCCCGCCGCGCAATGCCCACCAGTACCGTCGGCCGAGTCTCGACGCCCGCCGCCAGTTCCGCCATCTCCGCATACCGTTCCGCAATCCCGTTGAAGACCCGTTCCGCCTCCTCCTCCCGATTGAAGAAGAGCGACGTAACCTTCAACCACTCCGTCCGCCCCAACGGCGTAGTCTCCATATACCCCGCCGTCAGCGCCACCGGCAACCCAGCCTCAATCAGCTTGGGATGTGTGTCGTAATCAAGATTTCCGTAGGCAAAAGTAATGACCAGCTCTGGATCCACGTCGATCAGAATCTCGGTGTTGACCCCCGTACCGGTCCCCGCCTCCTGCAGCGCCCCCGCATCGATCATCTCACGCACCGCCGCCGTATTGATGTAGTCGAAACGGTCCACCGCCACCAACCGCTCCAGCGAACCCAGTACATGCAAATGCGGCAAAACCGTCGAAGTCAACGCAGCCACACTCCGCACCGGCACCTCTATCGTCGGCGTATCACCGAACCCCTCCGGCGCCGGAGCCCCGCACTGCACCAGCAAATACTCAAAGACCTCCTCCGCCCCCCGCCATGGATTGTGCAGCGTCAGCACCTTGTAATGTTGGTGATACGCCACACTCCAGCCCTTCGCATAGTCCCGACTCACCTTGTGCGGGAAATAGTCCGCATCTGGATCGTAATTCTCTATGCAACCCGCAGTCACATTGGAAGCAGGTTCAACCGCGTTCAGAACATCGCCTCCATCCGAAGCAAAGGATGCCGCCTCCTCCGCCGGAATCGGCGCCGCCGTACAGCCCGCCAGCAAAGCAACAGTAAAGCACACGACCAACAAGACAGTTCTCTTCATTTCACTCCCCTTCAAGCCAGTAGCCTCAACCGAATGGCCTACCTTGTCCTTACCCTCGCACCCACCGCCAGCCATCATGAAAACCCATCTCAATCCCGCAAATCCTGAATCAGACAAAGCTGCCCTTCGCGCCCCTCGCTGAAAAAGGCGTTCTTCGCGGCCCTTCGTGGATTAAGGTGTTCTTCGCGCCTCTTCGCGTCCCTTCACGGAAAAAAAGGTTACAGGGTGTTCTCCG
>VXOE01000113.1 GCA_009840225.1 Caldilineaceae bacterium SB0662_bin_25
CCCCACAACAGCCGCCCCCGCAACAGCAGCCCCCGCAACAGCAGCCAACCGCTACGGCGACCAATACCAACACACCTGAACCGACCGCGACCGCCACCAATCCGCCGCGACGAAGACAGCCGCCGCCGCAAAACCAGCCACCACGCCAAAAGCAGCCGACATCTACGCCTACCGCCACGGCAACCGCAGTGCCTACGCCTACGCCCACACCCACGGCCGATATCTCCGTCGCGCCGCCCCCAACGCAGAATGACCCGTCGCAAAATGACCCGACACCGACCGCTACCCATACGCCGACCGCTTCCGGCCTGCCAACACCGACCGCCACAGCTACGCCGTCAGGTAACCTGTTCCCAACCCTCACACCGACTGCCACGCCTACGGGAGGACCCACGATCCCGCCCACAAGTGACTTCCCGCCCGATCTCTGGGAAATCATCGTTGTTATCGATAAAGACAATCCGACCAATCCGGATGCGACTCCCGACGTGGCCGATCCGACACCGACACCCACAAGCGACGGCGACGACACCGACGGCAATCCCACGTCGACGCCGACTTTGACGCCGACCGCCACCGCTCTGCCAACGCCAACGTCCACGCAGACGCCCACGGCTACCCCAACGTCCACGGTCCCGCCCACAAGTGACCTGCCGGACGATCTCTGGGAAATTATCGTTGTTATCGATTCGGATAATCCGATCAATCCGGATGCGACTCCCGACGTAAGAGGTGACACAGGCGGCCGCGACATCGACGGCGACGACACCGATGGCGACGACAGCGACAACGACGACACCGACAACGACGACACTGACGGTGACGACACCGACGACGACGACACCGACGACGACACGTCCGACCACTACGCCGGCGACCGTACAGTCTGGAGCTGCCAGGAACACAGCGACCTGATCACCTGGCTCGCCGCCCTCCGCCAGACAATGACCCCCGGCAGCCACCCCCAGGCCGTCACCCAGCCGCAAAGCATGAACGCCCGCCTCGGCCCCGGACTGGCCTACGACGTCATCACCACCCTGCCGCAGGGCACGCGCGCCAACATCATCGGCGTCGACCCACGCGGCGAATGGTACCAGGTCGAGCTCACCGGCCTCGACATACCCGTCTGGATCTACCAGAGCCTGGTCGCTGTCGAAGGTTCGCTCGCCAACGTCCCCACAGTCTCCGCCGAAGAGCTCTCCAAGCTCCCCATCTCCGGCGCCACCGGCAGCAGACCGGTCGCAACCATCCAGCCCGAGGTCATGAACGTGCGCATCGGCCCCGGCATCGACTACGACGTCCTCACCACCCTGCCCCAGGGCACACAGGTCCAAGTCGTCGGCATCGACCCCAGCGGCCAGTGGCTGCAGGTCGAACTCGATGGCTTCAGTTCCCTCGGTTGGGTCTACCGCGACCTGGTCGTGATCGACTGCCCGCTGGTCAACGTCCGCCGTATCACCGATACTGAGATCTCCCGGCAGCCTGCCGCCCTTGTCCAGACCTACGCCGTCTTCGCCTACTCCGGTCCCGGCCTCGCTTACGACATCGTTGCCACGATCCCTGGCGGGACCTGGGCCGAAATCATCGCCGTCGGCGACTGCCCGCCCAATATCTGGTACCAGATCATCGTCCCGGGCCTCGACGAACCGGTCTGGGTAATCCGCGACTTCGTCAAGGTGGCCGTCGGCTCCCTCGCCGGCATCCCCCGCTACGGCGTCACCGACTTCTTCCCGCCCGCCCCGGACGACCGGCCCATCGCCGTCACACAGCCCATCACCATGAACGTGCGCTCCGGCCCGGGCCTGGAGTACGACGTGGTCGCCGTCGTGCCGCAAGGGACCCAGGCCCGCATCTTCGGCATCGACCCCAGCGGCGACTGGATACTGGTCGAACTGCCAGGGCACAACTCACTGGTCTGGATCTACTGTCACATGACCGAGGTCAGAGGTTCCGTGGAGGGCGTCAGACGCGTGACCGCCGCCGAAGTTGCAGCGCAGCCGGCCGTACTCGTCCAGCCGGGTGCGGTATACGCCCGGTCCGGTCCGGGCACCGAGCACAGTGCCACCGCCCTCCTGCCCAGGGGCACATGGGCCCGGATCACCGGCATCGGCCCCGACCCCCAATGGCTCCGCATCCAACTGCCCGGCCTCGACGCACCCGTCTGGGTCCACCGCGGCGCAGTGAAGCTGATCGGCTCGCTCACAGGGATCCCCCACGTCACGCAGTAGACCTGCCCATCCCATAGAAGAACGTCTCAGGGAACGCATAAGGCCCCGCTGCTGACAGCGGGGCCTCTCTGTATCACGGCCATCACATCGCATTGGGGCATTCCCGCCCTTTGCTTATACCTTACAAAATCTCCCGCAATGCGATACTGAACCCCGCCAGCGTGGGTGAATGCAGACGCTCCTCCACCTCGTAGATGCCCACAACCTCAAAGCGGCTCTCGCCTCTCACAAAAACCGTAACCTTCTTATCGTCAGGGTCCACAATCCAGTATTCTCGCACGCCGTGCTGAGCATAGAGGTCGAGCTTGATCGTCCTGTCTCGCTCGGCTGTGGCGGGGGACAGGATTTTCACCACCAGGTCCGGCGTGCCCCGCACGTTTTCCACCGTGATTATGCCCTCCCGTCCACTGGAAACGAACAGCAGGTCCGGCTGCACCACGTCAGTATCCGTAAGTACGACATCGAAAGGGGAACAATAGACTCTCCCCACGTTGCGCCCATAAATGAACGTGCCCAACCGGAGAAAGAGCCTCCCCAGGATGTATTGGTGTATTTCTTTAGGTGACGGAGGCTTGACCAACTCTCCGCTGAGAAGCTCGTAGCGTTCGTCGTCCGCCGTCCTCAAATAGTCGGCGAATGTGAGTTTGGTCTGTACGTCTAGCATGATGGTCCCTCCAATGCAGAAGCATGGGAAAGAACTTTATGCTTCTCCTCCATCTGTATGTCCACCATCATAGCCCGAAAAGTGTTTCAAGGGCAATAGGTTGGCGCATGTTCCACTACACCTAACTCCCTATCCCAGCCTCCGCCTTCTTCTCTTCGGCTTGTCGCTCCTCGAAGATCTCCATTCCTTTCACGGCCTTGATCGCTTCCAGCCAATCACTGAATAACCGCCGATTCTCTCCCACCGGCTGTCCCGCCAGCATTCCCTCAATGCTGATCTCCTCGTCCAAATCAGGCCAGTGGACCCGCTGCCCGCCCCCGCGCAACTCCCAACCGTTGCGCTCATCCGGCGTAGCATGGGCCAGCCGGGGATACCAGATCAGCGGCGCCGAAATCATCCGCCCATCAATGAGATGCGCTGTCACCCTGCCCGAACTGATTTCCACGCCTGTCACTCTAGGCGCTTCTGTTTCAATCGCCTCTACACGCAGTCCAAGCGCATCTGCAAAGATATCCCGGAGCGCAGGCACCTCCTCGATCTCGTAAGAGCACGCCTCCCATTCATCGATTCGGTTCGGCGCATACGCATACTTCTCTCGCAGCCAGGCGATAAATTCGTCGCGCATGGATTCGGCATCGGAAAGCCAGGAGGCACACCACTTCTCTTGGCAAAAGGTGTGATAAAGAAGTATCAGGTCTTTGTCCGTTGGCGTTACGGTCTCGGTCGTGTTCTTGTTTTTGGGTGGCATGTTACGATCTTCTCCTCTGATCTTGGCAGAACAAGTGTAGCATAGTTCGTCAAGATCGACGGGAAGTCAGCAGGCATCCCATGCCCCTTCCGACATCGGTCTCTGTCGTCGCCACCCCCTACCCCCGCAACGCCTTCACCACTCCATACGCACCCCGCGAAAAAGCCGCCAACGCGCCCCCGCGACTGAACAAAGGCACCGGCCCCGGCATACACTCCCCGCCATCCAAATCCTCAACCGCCGTAAGCACACGCTGCAGCCCCACCTCCACAACCCGCCGGCGCCCCTCGTCTTCCAGGGTCAGTCCGCCGCAGGCAAGCACCACAACCAGGAGGTTGGCAAGCGAGTGTTCTCGGTACAAGCGCCAGCACGCCTCGAACGTGAACCCCTCCACCCCCATTTCACCGATGACTGCCGTGTACTCTTCCAGCACCTCGCGCTCGATCTGGCGGCGCACCTCCGTCGTAACGCTCCCCACCAGAAAATAGGCTACATCGAATAGGGGGCTCCTTAATCCGCTCACCTGCCAGTCGATGATCGCGATTTCATCCCCGCCGTCCGCCGCAAAGAAGATATTGTCCAGCCGGAAATCGCCGTGGCTGAGCGTCTTCGGCCCGGCTGCGACACGAACGATTTGGCTGTCGATGCGAGAAGCGTAGGTCTCGGCCAGACGACGCATATCGTCCGAGAAAAAGTTTCCAAACCTTTCCAGCGTAGGCACAAGGTTCGCAAGATAGACCAGCTGAATCAGCATTCTGCGTCTGGACGAAAAGGTATCGGTAAACGCGTTCAGTGGCGGCTGATCGGTTCTGTTCCAGTAGGTACCGTGCAGCTTGGCGATCACGCGGATGGCGCGCCGGGTCTGCTCCGCACTGGCGCCGTCAAAATGGCTCACCGTTTGCCAGTCCACAAAATCTTCCAGCACCAGCACAAAGCGATCGCTGCCTGCCTCATAATCACCATAGAGTAAAGCCGGCGACCGTACCGGCGCCTGCGGCGCGATCAGCCTGTAGAAGTCGTATCCCCGTCTGTGTAACCCCAGACGTCTGCCCAGACGCCGGTTCTTGGCAAGCGGACTGGGCAACTTCACGATGACGGTTCTCGGAGCGCAGCAAGTCTGCTCAGCCGGCGTTTTCGGCTCCTCATACCAGAGCTGGCAGCGCAGAATCGTGCCCAAGAAACCGACGCCGCTGCCAATCTCCTCCCAAGCGATCTCTCTGACAGGAGGAAGATCAGACGCGCCGCCCGCGGTCAATGCCTGTTGCATCCACTGGGCGGTAACTTCCTCCGGCTCTCTGGGAATAGCAGGTCTGTTCATGGCGCTGATTCGCCTTCAATTTCAGCGAGCGCCGGCCATACACGTATGGCCGGCGCGTCCGGTTATCTATGAAACTGTCAGATTCCTACTCTGTCAGCGCGGCGCAACGGTCAAACTGGACCAGTCTCGCCGCGCCTAAGACACCCCGTCGAAAAGCGATGGGGCCGCTCCCCGTTCCGAGCCTTCATACTGTTCATCGATGCGCAGGTTTGGGCGCGCCAGCGCTTCATTCGACAGTTTGTCGCAGCGCTCGTTCTCCACATCGCCCGCATGACCCTTCACCCACTGGTAGCGCATCTCGTGTCCGTCACACAGGTCCAGCAGCCGCGCCCACAGGTCCGGATTGACCGCCGGCTCGCCCTTCCTGTTGCGCCGCCAGCCATTCGCCCGCCACCTGCGCGCCCAGCCTTTCGTCAACGCGTCCAGCACATACCTCGAGTCGCTGTACAGCGTGACCCTGCACCGCTCCTTCAGAGCCTCCAGCCCCTTGATCACCGCCAGCAACTCCATCCGGTTGTTCGTCGTCCTCCGATACCCGCCCCACAACTCCTTCCTGTGCCCACCGAACAGCAGCACAACCCCAAATCCCCCAGGACCCGGATTCCCGCTGCACGCACCGTCCGTATAAAGCGCCACCTCTTTCACTGACCGCCCCCTGCTGCCACGGACTCACGACCTCCACTAACCACTGATCTTCAATGCCCATGCTCGTGTTCGTCGTGCAGGTGAAAATAAACGATCTCCAGCCCCTCGACATCCGTGATCGTCGAATCGGTGTGATGCACAATGTGCAGATGACCCGTCCCGCAGTCGCCGAACTCATCACAAGAAAGCTCGCCAACGATGCCGCTGAACTCCGCCGTGCCCGTCAACGCCTCCCGCAACCGCGCCCGGTCGATATAAAGCGTATTCCCCTGCACAACCGCAACCTCCTCAATCGCACGCAGCAGCAGCGTCGCCGCGTCATACGCGTGTGCCATGTACACCGAGCCCGGCGGCGCATTGTACTTCTCCTCATAGGCCGCTGTGACCTCACCTCCGTTCTTTCCGGTTGCCTCATTGACGCTCTTCTCAAAATGCAGCTCCGGGCTGGCCAGGTACATGCCCTCCGACTCCGGTATCGCCAGAAACTCGAAATCCACCAACGCCGCGCCGCCGATCACGACCACATCCTCCAATCCCGCCACCTGCCCCAACTGCCGCACGATCTCGCCGGCCTCGTCCGGAAATAACGGCAGAAACAGACCTTCAGGGTTAGCCGCCGCGACCTCGGTCAGCACAGCCATCATATCCGTCTGCCCCTTGCTGACCGTCGCAATCGTAACCCTGCCGCCCCCCTGCTCGAACACTGCCGCAAACGCATTAGCCAGGCCCGAAGTGTAAGGATCGCCGTCATGAAATACCGCCATCTCGTGCAGGCCGAGGTCGTGGTGCGCGAAAGCCGCTACCGCCTCCGCCTCGTAAAGATCGTTATTGGATGTCCGGTAATAGCCCGCATAGTGGTCGGCGCCCGCATTGCCCCGCAGGTCCGACGTCAGCGAAGGCGCCGTATTCGTCGGCGAAATCAACACCAGCCCCGCCTCGCTCAGTATCGGCGAAGCCTTCACCGCCGCCGCCGAGCACGAAGTGCCGATCACGCCCACCACGCGCCGGTCACCTAACACCGTCTGCGCCGCCGCCGCGCCGCCCTCCGGCGTGCACAGCGAGTCCAGACCCGCACCCATCGTCACCTCGTGCCCCTTGATCGGCCCGTAGTCCTCCACCGCCAGCGCAACCGCACGCTGCGTCGAAGATCCCAGCTCGCCGATGCTCGAAAGCACAAATGCAGTCCGGATTTGAATATCCTCGCCGGGGCCCACCACAACCGTCCCCAGCGGGCTTCCCACCATATTCTCAGGAATGCACGCGCCGCTCACAAGCAGCGCAAGCACCAAAATCGGCCAGCGCAACAGCCCACTGCCGGGCCGGTCTGTCTTCAACATGTCTTCACTCCTTGGTCTGAAAAACCTTCAATCAATGCCGCGCTCACGGCCCGTACCGGTAGACAACCGGCAGACCTTCAACGTCGGTCATCGTCGAATCCGTGTGCTGCGATATCTGAATGCGGCCCGTGCCGCAGTCGCCGAACTCGTCACAGGAGATCGCGCCGATAATGCCGCTGAATCCGCTCGTACCGCCGACCGCCTCGCGCAACTTGGCCCGGTCGATATACAGCGCATCGCCCACCACAACCGCCACCTCCTCGATCGCACGCAGCAGCAGCGTCGTCGCGTCATACGCATGCGCAAGGTAAGCCGACGTCGAATGCTCACCGTACCGCTCCTGGTACGCCGCGTTCAGCTCGTCGCCGCTCCGCCCCGTCGCCCCGTTTACATTGCCGCCGAAATCCAACGTCGGACCCGCGAAATAGAAGCCCTCCGACTCCGGCAACGCCAGGAAATCTGACACCAGCAGGCCCCCGCCCCCAATGCGCACCAACCCCGCCAGCCCCTCCACCTCGCTGCTCTGCCGCAGG
>VXOE01000073.1 GCA_009840225.1 Caldilineaceae bacterium SB0662_bin_25
GTTTTCAGTTTTTAGTGAACTGCTTTGTACGTGGTGGTCAGATGGAGGGCTGTGGTCAGAGGTTAGAGACGGCAAGGGGGCGAACTGCAGTGGATAGTGGTTAGTGGTCAGATATGGCGCTACCTCTGACTCAGAGTTGATCAATAAATGGCTGTGGCTCCGTTGCTACCCGAGGTATAGGAAGGAGCGCCCACCATTTTGGGATGCACACTTTGAAGGGGAAGGCGGTAGTTGGGGTTAGCGGCCGCCCATGCCGGAGAGGGTGATGCCTTCGACGAAGCGCTTTTGGGCGAAGACGTAGACGAGGAGGACGGGGAGCAGGGCGATGACGGAGCCGGCCATGAGGAGGTGCCAGTCGGTGTTGTACTGGCCCCTGAAGGTGGCCAGGCCGACGGGAATGGTGCGGGTGGCGTGGGAGTTGGAGACGACGAGCGGCCAGAGGAAGTCGTTCCAGGAGCCGAGGAATACGAAGATCGTGAGTGCGGCCAGGACGGGCCCGCTCAAGGGCATGATCACCTGGGCCCAGATGCGGAGGGAGGAGGCGCCGTCCATACGGGCGGCCTCATCGAGCTCGACGGGGATGCCGCGGAAGTATTGACGGAGCAGAAAGACGGCGAAGACGGAGAATGCGGTGGGGACGATGAGGGCGTAGAAGGTGTCGAACCAGCGCAGGAAGCGGATGAGGATGAAATTGGGGATCATGGTCACGTGGAACGGGATCATGAGCGTCGCCAGGTAGACGAGGAAGAGGGCTTCGCGGCCGCGGAAGCGCAGGCGGGCGAAGGCGAAGGCGGCCAGTGAGGAGGTGAGGATCTGAAGGGTGGTGACGCTCACGGCGACGAAGAGGCTGTTCAGGTAGAAGCGCCCGAACGGCATGGCCTGCACGGTGTCCAGGTAGTTGCGCCAGACGACGGGGTTGGGAACGAGGGAGGGGGGGTAGGTGAAGATTTGCGGGGGCGACTTGAGCGAGGTGGCGAGCATCCAGCCGAAGGGAAGCAGCATGGCGACGCTGCCCAGGATCAGGGCGGCGTGAAGGAGCAGGTGCCCCGTTATGAGCGTCCTGCCTGGCGCGGCTTCCGTGCGTATCGTCGCGGGCGTAGTCGTTGTGGTCGTGGTAGTCACGATTCCCCGCCGGCTTCGTAGTGCACCCAGCGTCGTTGCAGGCGCGTCTGCACGAGGGTGAAGATAAAGATGAAGATAAAGAGCACCCAAGCAATGGCGGCGCCTCTACCCATGCGTTGGAATTCGAAGGCCATCTGGTAAATGTAGTAGACGATCGTGAGGGTGGCATTGGCGGGACCGCCCTGTGTCATCACGAATGCCTCGCTGAAGAGCTGGAAGGCACCGATCATCTGGATGACCATGAGGAAGAAGGTGGTGGGGCTGACCATGGGAAAGGTTACGGAGCGGAAGCGCTGCCAGGCGCTGGCGCCGTCGACCTTGGCGGCATCGTACAGTTCCGTGGGGACACCTTGCAGGGCAGCCAGGTAGATCACCATGGTGAAGCCGGTGTTTTTCCACAGGGTGAGGATAACGACGGCAGGTTTGGCCCAGTCGGGATCGTTGAGCCAGTCCGGGGGGCGGATGGGGAGGCCTGTTGCGGCGCCCAGTTCCCATACGGCGGCGGCCAGAATGCCGAAGTCGCGATTGAAGAACCACTGAAAGACGAGGGCAGCGGCAACGATGGTCGTCACCACCGGCATGAAGTAGATCAGGCGGTAGACTTCAAGCCCGCGCAAGCCCTGGTTAAGTGCAACTGCGAGCAGCAGGCCAAAAGCGAGTTGAAGGGGGACGATGGTGACGATGAAGTAGAAGGTGTTGGAAAGGACTTTGCGAAAGACCAGGTCGCTGGAGAGGAGTTGGGTGTAGTTTTTTGTGCCAACGAATTCCGGCGGGGAGAGCAGAGACCATTCAAAGAGGCTGAGGGCCAGGGATGCGACGACAGGGATCGCCACGAAGATCAGGAACCCGGCGAAACTGGGCAGCAGGAACAGATAGGCTTCCCACTGCTGGTCGGGCTGGTAGCGCCGCCAGCGCGGCAGGGAGCTTTGTGAGGATGCGGACGCGGTCATGGCGTCATTGGTTCATGGCAGGCAGCCAGTAGCCGGTCTGGCTACTGGCTGCTGGCTGCCGGTCAATCGGGCCTATTTCGGGAATCCGTTCTCTTCAAGGAAGGCGTCCACTTGCTCGCAGATGGAATTCAGTCCATCTTCGACAGAAACTTCACCGATGAGGATCTGATCGCGTCCCGGGTTAATGAATGAGCCGCCAATCTGGCTCCATTCGACGAAGTAGCCGATGCGCCCCATGCGGGCGTTCTCACCTTCGGTGATGAAAGCCTGGCGGTTGGCCGGGGGCTGTCCACTGTTGAGGAAGGCGTCGGACTTAGCGGTAGACTGCAGGGCAGGCAGGATCTCACCGGAGGCGGTGTAGATGCGCTGGCCACCATTGGTGCTCTGGAGCCAACTGAGGAAAGTCCAGGCCTCATCCTTGTTGTCGCTGAGGGCGCTCATAACCCAGGCTGCGCCGCCGGCAGCGGAGGCGCGATGGCCGTCAGCGGGAATGGGAATGACCGAGACGTCGTAGTTCATACCGGCGGCGTTGAAAGCAGAGACGCGGCTGGCGTTCTGAATAATCATCGCCACCTGGCCGCTCTGGAAGACAGCGGCGTCACCACCGGCCTGGCTCATATTGGCTGGGGGCATGAAGTAGTTGTTGTCGATCATGTCCTTGAAGAACTGCACGGCCTGGACCACGCCGGGCTCGTTCAGAGCACAGCTGGAGGGGTTGCGCATGTCATCGAGGGCCATGCCGCCTTTCTGCATAACCCAGATCATCCATTTGCCGCCCTCCATGCCGAGTGCATAGCGGGAAACGCGGCCGCTGTCCTCGACGACGGTCAGCTGCTCTGCGGCAGCCGCAAGATCGTCCCAGGTCCAGGTGTCATCGGGGTAGGGGACGCCGACCTCGTCAAAGATGTCCTTGTTGTAGTAGAGGACCTCAAGGCCGATGTCGCGGGGGAAGCCGTATACGCTACCGTCGTACATGGCGTACTCAAGCAGAGAGGGCCAGTAGTCGTCGGTATTGTAGCCGCTGGCCTCGATCCAGGGGTCAAGGTTTTCCAGCACGCCCTCGGAGGCATAGCTCACGATGGGCGAGAGGAAGAGGACATCGGGGACGACGGAGGAGTCACCGCTGGCCCAGAGGGTCTGGATCTTGGTGAAGTAGTCACCCCAGGGCTCGGCCAGGATCTCGATGACGATGTCGTCCTGTTCTTCCATAAAGGCATCGGCCACAGACTGATGGGTTGCGACCTCTGCGGGGCTACCCCACATGGCCCACGTGATGGTTACCGGGCCTTCGTCGGCCATTTCCATGCCGCTATCAGCTGCCGGTGCTATGGGGGCGCAGGCAGAGAGCAGCAGTGCGGCCAGCGCCAGGACGATCAACGCCTTGAAGCTGAAACGGTTCTGCCATTGTCGGAATTGCATCATTTTCCTCCCTGAAAACATCTGAAGCTGCGAGTGAGTGTTCTAGGGCGCTCCTACTCGAAAGGAGCGCGTTGGGGTTGTGTCGACTGCTGATTCATCGCGAGATTCGCGGTATGTCTATTGTACAGGATTCGGGACTGCAATTCAAGCGCGAAAAATCTTTTTTCGGGCTCCCGGTGGAGCGGGAAACGCAGTGTGCGGCGACGATCCGGTCCCTGCCGGAGAGGTTTTCCTCCGGGGGTAAACGGGTTAGCGAATTGCGTTCAAGACGACCGACGGCGCAGGCGGGCCAGTTCGGCTTCGAGTGACCGCAGCCGCTCTTCGGCTTGCTGGCGGGCGGCTGTTTCGGCCTCGATGCGTCGCTCAGCCTGCTGGCGGGCGGTTGCTTCGGCGCCGGCTCGTTGCTCGGCTTGCTGGCGGGCGGTTGCTTCGGTTTCGGCCCGTTGTTCGGCCTGCTGGCGGGCGGTTGCTTCGGATTCGGCCCGTTGCTCGGCCTGCTGGCGGGCGGTCACGGATTCCTGGTATTTGGGAAGCACAAACCCCTGATATACGTCGTCGAGCGCGAGCTGCTCAAGCGCCGTCAGTTCGTAGAGATCGCTGTGCCGGAATTGGAAGCCGGGCAGCAGCTGGGAGCGGATCACTCCGGCGACGTCGGGTTGGATTTCTTCATATTGGCGGTCCGGCGTCAGTTGGAAGAAGTGCATGTGCTCGCCGGTGGGGTCGAGAATATAGTACTCCTGCACGCCGGCCAGCGCGTAGTCGCGCCTTTTCTCTTGGGTATCGCGCCGGACTTCGACCTGCGTGGAATCGGAGATGAATTCGACGACGCCGTCGCAGACCCCGGCAAAGGAGCGCTGGTCCACGCGTCCCCAGGGGACAGGGTTGCTGTTCAGAATTATGCCGATGTCCGGCTTGCGGACGGCTTTGCGAATCCCTGACGGCTCGGTTACGTCCTCCATAGTGAGGACAAAGCCGGTCTCCAGATTGATCAGCTGTGCGATGTCACGCGAGTAGAGGTACTGACCGAGCAGGAAGAGGAACCAGAATCCAAGTTCGATTTGGGGGGCATTGGCCAATGGTTTTGCCTCCAGAATGCCATTGTTCCATTCGTAGCTGACGTCGATGTCCGGGTAGGGGTTCTCGTACCATTTTTCCCAGTATTCTTCGAGGGAGACACGACGTCCTTCATCCGGCGCGAGGGGATTGACCGGCGCGGAACGATCCCTGGTCTGGTCTGTCTGTTCCTTTTGCAGATCATGCAGTGCTTCTGCAGATCCCATGTTTTCTCCTATCGCTCTGACAGTTCGGACTTTACCTCATGTGCGGCGGTCGGCTCTGTGCGGATTCTTACACATTTCGTGTGACCGTTTCCGGTAACCGGCAGGCCATGTTGTGCGGCCGGCTACTTTTTGCTTGCGGCCAGTGTGCGGCGGATCTGGTCCAGGTGGGCTTCGCCGTGTTGGACGTAGAGTTCGAGCTGTCTGGCCAGGGTGACGGGGCCGCTTTCGGGGTGCTGGCCGGTGCGCTGCCAGGCGTCTTCGGGCAGGTTTTCCCAGAACCGGGCCCAGCGGGCGTGGAGGGCCTTCAGGAGGGCCAAGGAGTCGGACAGGTCGGGGCTGCTGCCGTCGGAGAGCAGGGCCCATGCGCCCTCGTCGTAGGGTTTGAGGGTTGGATTGTCTTCGGTTGCCATGAGCTTGCAGCGCACATAGCTGTTAATGTGGGAATCGGCGATGTGGTGGACGTTCTGGGCCACGGTCCATTCATTGGGCAGTGGTTTTGCGGTCAGCTGTTGCGGTGAAAGCCCGGATATCAGCTCTTCGAGCTGTTGCGGCAGGCGGCGGATCTTTTCGATGGCTTCTGTGCGGGGGTCAGATGCTGGCATGTCTCCTAATCCTCAGCGAAATGGTTGGTGTTCTCGACAGATGCGTTTCATACAGCAGCGCTTTACTCCTGCCCCAGATCTGTTCTGGCAACGGTTATCCGCTGTCCTGGGGCGGGGCTGGAGACGGTAGACCACTGGCCATCGGGCCAGCGGACCAGGAGAAGGCGAGGCTGGGTATCGGCGGGAAAGCCGAAGTGGAGCTGGCCGGGGTCGCTGGAGAGATAGCCGCGGGTTACGCGCACGTCGCGGCGCAGGCGGCCTGCGGGCGTTTCGAGAATGGCTGTGGCGCCGATTGCTTCCGGGTTGGCGCTGCCGGGCTGGCGCAGTTGTACCTGTAATGAGGCGCCGCCGCAGAGGCGGTTTTCGAAGATCTGGGCATTGGCGCGCAGGTTGTTGACGACGATATCGAGGTCGCCGTCACCGTCGAGGTCGCCCTGGGCAGCGCCGCGTCCGCCGCGCTCGCTGCCGAGGCCCCAATCGGGCATGCGTTCGAAGCGGCCGCCGGTGTTGCGCAGGGCCTGATTGCGCTCGACCAGTTCGTGGTCTTCCATGTGTGCGAAGGTGGTGGACTCGGCGAAGCCGTTGACGATGTAGAGATCGAGCTGTCCGTCCTGGTCGAGGTCGCCGAAGAGGCTGGCCCAGCTCCATCCGGTGGCGTCGAGCTGGCGGTCACGTCCGAAATTCTGGAAGGCACCGTCCTGGTCGGCGACGAGGAGCATATTTTCCATGCGCTGTGGGTCGCCGGCGGGCAAGGGAGGATGTTCGGCCTCCATGAGCGGCGCCCAGGCGCGCATGGTTTCGGGGTTCATGTCGGGCGGTTTCATGTCGCTGGCGAAGAGGGCGGTGCGGCCGGAGTTATCGACGTCGGCGAGGTCGAAGCTCATGGTGCTGTGTGTGGTTTCGGGGAAGATAGAGGCGAGCTGCCAGCCGTCGGCGTGGTTGCGCCAGAACTGATCGGGCAGGGCGAAGTCGTTGCCGACGAGAAGGTCGAGACGGCCGTCGCCGTCCTGGTCCCAGAGGGCGATGGCAAGGGCCTGGGCCTCATCGGCGAGGCGCTGGGCGCGGAAGCGGCCGGGTTCGTTCCAGTGGATATAGACGCCGGCTTCATCTCTGAGCAGGTATTCGTTGCCCAGTTCGGTGAGGAGGCCGATATCGTAGGAGGCGGTGACGGCGTCGAGGTCACCGTCGGCGTCGAGGTCGGCCCAGTCGATGGCGTAGGCGGGCTTGGCAAGGCCGTTAACGAACTCCTGTACGAAGCGACCGGGCTCGTCCGGGGCCAGGTCGGGGCCGCGGTTGCGCCAGAAATTGATAGCGCCGCCGACGCGTGTGAGTGCGAGGTCGGTCCAACCATCGCCGTCGACATCGACAGCGGTGACGGCGCGGGTACGTCCGACCGGCATCTGCTCGCGGCGGAAGTTGAGGCCGCCCTGGTTCCAGAAGATGGAGTTGGGGTTGTCGTAGTTGCCGAGGACGAGGTCGAGGTCGCCGTCATTGTCGAGATCGTTGATGGCAACGCCGGCGCCGTTGGCCTCGTACATGCGGATGATGCCGTCGGCGGTGTTGGTGTTGTGGGGGAGGTCGTGGGTGATGAACTGGTCGACACAGGGACCGGTTTCGGGGCTAAATTGCTCGACCTGGACCGAAGCGGGCACGGTCAGGTTGAGTAGATCGTAGTTGGATGCACAGCCGCTGAGTGCGAGACAGAGCAGGGCAAACAGAAGCATGGCAGGCAGCATCCTGGGGCCCGTGGTGAAATCAAGGGCTGTCCGTTGACGGCCGGCATCGACAGTCTGGCTATGCGGGAGCATCGGAGAAACCGATTGCTCATTGCGATGTGTATTCACGGATCTGTCTCCCCGTTGCATTTCAGGTGAGGGGTAGGAAAGTGTGTTCAGTATAAGTTGAAGGGCGGCGGCTGTCAACGGATAGCGAGATCGGGTTAGGAACCGATTTTGGTGGCACTGCAGTGGTCAGTGGTTAGTGGTTTGAGATGGGGTGAGGGAGGAGGAAGCACGGTTGGACAGGCACGATGGTGGGGGGAGGAAGCACGGTGGGGTAGGCTGGTGTAGGGGG
>VXOE01000320.1 GCA_009840225.1 Caldilineaceae bacterium SB0662_bin_25
GCCCCTCTCTCCCCATCCCCCGCCACAAGCCCAGCACCGCATCCACGTCCTCCGTCGCAGCCGTCGCCAGCAGCCCCCCAGACGCGATCGTACCCAGCGGGTCAAGCCCGAACGCCGCGCACGCCGCCGCCGTCAACCGCGTCACCGCAATGTCCCCTAACTCCACCTCCAGCCCGCAACCCGAAGCGTCTGCCAGCTCCCACAGACCGGTCGCCACGCCGCCCTCCGTCGGATCGTGCATCGCCGTCACCAGCCCCGACTCCGCCGCCGCCAGCGCCGGCCCCAGCACACTGATCCCCGGCTCGTACAGATAATTGGCTGCCTCGTCCACCTTCCCCCCGGACCAGCCCTGCTCCAACAAGACCTCCCCCATCTCCCGCGCGATAATCGACGTTCCCTCAACCCCAGCGCTTCCCACCAGCAGGACCACATCACCGGGCCGGCACCCGCCCGTCCGCACCACCTTCCCCCGCGCAACCTCCCCCAACAGCGTACCCGCCACCACCGCCTGGTTCACCGCAGCCGTCACCTCCGTATGCCCGCCCGCCACCACAATGTCCAGCGCGCGGCAGGCCGTGCCCAACTGGTCGCAAATCCCCCGCACCTTCTCCTCAGTCGTCCCTACGGGCAGCAGCACTGTCGGCAGATAAAAGCGCGGCCGTGCACCGCAAACCGCCAGGTCATTCGCACATACATTGACCGCGTAATACCCGATCTCATCGGTGGCAAACGTGATTGGATCGCTCTTCGCAGCAAGCAGGATGTCGGCGTCGCCCTGTTCGGACAGATCACGCTGCCGTCCCCTCGCGGGAACTCCCCCCTCCGCAGCCCTGCCAACCTCAATCACAGCGGCATCCTCGCCCACGCCCGGTCCCAGAAACAGATCCGGGTCACTGATCGGCAATGTCGAGATCAGCTCCGCCAACAGCTCTGACGGCAGCTTCCCGGTCGGAAGAAAGGTGTTTCTCTCTGACATTTCCATCTCCTGCGCCTCTGTTCTGGTGCTGGCCGCCGGTTGCTCCGGAGCCTATCGCCGCTCAACGGATAGTCCCGATTTTCAAGGCCAACTGAAAACTATGCTATGATTCCCGGAACTGAACAAAGGGCTTGCCGCAGGCAGCTGCATTCCTGGGCGAATCCAATACCTCAAATGGGGCCCGCTTTGGCCCTGCTGCCCGGGCAGACGTCGCAACCGGATGCTACAACCACAGAACTACCCGCGGTTCATCGGGAAGGCCCTCCTTCTGGAACCCGACCCATTCGTAGAAATGGTCGATGACGACAATCCCTGGATTGAGGGACTCTTCCTGTGCGCCTGTATCGGTGTCCTCGTCGCCGTCGCCCAGCTTATCGGCAGCCTCCTCCTGACCGCCTCGCTGCCGCCATCGGACGCCCTTCTGAACACCGTCCTGCAAACCCTGCGGCAGGGAACGTCAAGCGGCGAAACACTGTTCGAGATAGAACGCACACTGCGCAACGGCTGGCCTCTCCTCCTCGCCTACAGCGGCTACGATAGCGTCGGTTTCCGCCTGCTTTCGCTGGCAACCACCCCTCTCGGCCTGATCGGCCACTGGCTCCTCTTTGGCTTCGTTAGCCACCTGCTTGCCCGCGCAGCCGGTGGACAGGGCACACTCGCCCAGACTTTAGGCGCCCTTGCCCTCAGCAACGCCTCTCGTCTTCTCTATCTCTTTACCATGATCCCGTTCGTCTCCGTCGCCGCTGTCCTCATCCACGTCTGGAGCATCCTCATCGCCTTTCGCGGGCTGGAAGTGGCCCACGAGCTGCCTCCACGCCCCGCCGCGCTGGTCGCCGTCGGCACATATCTACTGCTTCTGCTTGTCAGCGCCGCTGTCGCCGTAGCCTATGGCGCCTTGCTCCTCATCGCCGGGGGCAGCCTGTGAACATCCGCCACTGGCTGCCCACGCCTCAGAAAATGAGCGACGCAGTTCAGCTGCGCGCCTCCGGTTTCACCGAAACCACCATGCGCCAGTCCTTGGGCATGGTATTCCTTCTCGGCCTCCTCGCCGGTTTCCTGCCCTTTCTCGTCAACTTGCAGCAGGCCGCATCAGCCGGTACCGCCCTCCCTCTCGCCCGCCTCGGCGCACAGGCCTCTCTCTTGCAACAAACGCCTCTCGACTATGTCTTCCCCCTGTTCAGCCCTGCCCAGATCGTCGAGCTCTTCCAACTGATCGCCGGCCTGCCCCAGCCTCTGCCCGGCTGGCTTGTTGCCTTCTTCAGCGCCCTCGGCGAATGGATCAACTGGCCCCTGCGCTGGCTCGCCCTCTGGATCGTCTACGGCGCCCTGGTAATGGTCTGCAACAGCGTCCTCGGCGCCAACTGCCGCTTGCAGCCCTTCTTCGCCGCCACCGGCTTCGCTTCCACACCCCTCCTGCTCGTCGGCCTTTCACCCATCCCCTGTTTCGGCCGCGTCTGCGGTCTGGTCGGCGTCATCTGGGCCTTGGTCGTCTACATCAGGGCCAATGAAGAAGTAACGAATCTTCCCCGTCTGCGCTCCTTGGCCGCCGTTCTGCTGCCGCTTCTGTTCATCCTGATTGTCACGCTGTCTGCCATCGCCCTGGTCCTGCTGAGCGTCTATCTGTTCGCCACCGGATTCTGAACCGCATGCCTCGGCAACTGTAGCCTGTTCTGCTCCCAATTGTCAGTCGCTAACAACCGAAAACTCACGAGAGGAGTCGTCATGTACCCCCAAAGTGAAATTCTCTTTCCCCATCGGGCTATCAAACCGTTGCGCCGCGAACGCGGATCGGACTGGCAGGACCTGGTCAGTCAAGTCGCAAGTCAGCGCGATGGAACCGAGGATACACTTGCCTTCTCTCTCATGATGATCCGCCTCTGCGATTGCCTCAACTGCGACCAGAGCAGCTACAAAGCCTCACTGGGCTGTGTCACCTGCGCACAGCGCGTCGTCTGCGCCCAGAATGGCTCCGACCTGAAACTTCGCCAGACCTTCGAGCGGACGCGCCAGGAAATCAGACAGCGGCTAATCACCAGGCCTAGCTGACTGACACAACACGAACCCAAAGGCCGCGTAACCCGCCTGCCCCCGTGCGGTGCGCCGCGAACCTGCCCCAGTAAACTGCAAAGGCGCGAGCCGCACAGCTCACGCCCTTCCCCGCCTTCTACTCTAAGTTACACCCGCCTGCCGTCACGGACTGGCCGGCAAACGAACTCCCGCCGGCGCCCAAAGCCAACGGCTCGTCCTCCTACCGCTCAAATCGTCTTTAGAACCTGTTGCGCCAATACCGTCCCTTCTTCCAGCAGCGTCGCCACTGCTTCGTGCGACGACGCCTCGGCATAGATGCGCAGCAGCGGTTCCGTGCCGCTGGGTCGAATCAGTAACCAGCTGTTATTCGTCAGGATAAACTTCACGCCGTCCCGGTTGTTCACCTGCGCAACGCTCGTCCCCGTCAGCGCACTCGGCCGGTTCGCGATCAATCCCTCCACCAAGTCCGCCTTGGGGAACGGCTTGACCGCCCGGTCGTCGCGGCCATAGCAGAACCGGCCCATATACGGCCTTCCCATCAGCTCGTCGATCAGCACGCCCAAAGGTTTGCGCCGCTTGGCCACCATCTCCGTCAGCAGCAGTCCCATCAGCAACCCGTCACCTTCAGGAATGTGGCCGAGTATACTGATCCCGCCGCTCTCCTCTCCGCCCAGCAGCACCGGCTCCTGCAGCATCAGATCGCTGATGTAATGAAAGCCCACCGGCGTTTCGTGCACATGCAGCCCGTAGTGAGCCCCCAGCCGGTTCAACATCTGCGTTGTGCTGACCGTCTTGGCGATGCTTCCCCGCAGCGACCGGTCCTGAATCAGATAGTCGACCAGCAGCGCCATAATCTGATGCGGGTCGATAAAGCGTCCGTCCGGGTCGACCGCTCCGATACGGTCGGCGTCGCCGTCGGTTGCCAGCCCCAGATGATACTTGCCCGTGGCCATCTCCGCCACCAGCGGCTGTAAATGCTGGGCGATCGGCTCTGGGTGTATCCCGTTGAAACCGGGATTCATCTCGTTCCGTAGTTCAGTTACCTGGCACTCGGCCCCCTCCAGCAGCCGCCGCAGATAAATCCGGCCCGCCCCGTACATCGCATCCACAGCGACCGACAGCCCGGCCCCTTCAATCGCATCAAAATCCACCAGGCTCCGCATCTGCGAACGGAAGGCCGGCAACGGGTTGAAGCGTTCGATAATGCCCGCCTTCAGTGCCTGCTCATAGTCCAGCCTCCTCGGCTGCTCTCCCCGCCCCTCACGCAGATGGATGCGCCGCTCCACCTCCTTATGCGTCGCCGCGCTTGCCGAGCCGCCGTACGACGCCTTAAGCTTGATCCCGTTGTAGCGCGGCGGATTGTGGCTCGCCGTTATCATCACGCCGCCGTCAGCCCACTTGTCAACGATCGCATACGAGATCATCGGCGTCGGCGCATCGGCCTGGCTCAACCAGACCCGAATGCCGTTTCCGGCCAGCACCTCCGCCACCGCCACCGCGTAGCGATCGCTCAAAAATCGTGTGTCAAATCCGACAACCAGTGACGGCTGCAAACGCGGCAGGCCCCGGAACTGGTCGTTCGTTACATCCGCGATCGCCTGCGCAACCTTGCGCACATTTTCAAAAGTAAAGTCTTCGCTAATAACGGCTCGCCAGCCATCCGTCCCAAATTTAATCGACAACTCGTATCCTCCGCGGCACTGCGAATCGAGCAGGTAAGCTCTATCGCTTATAAGTCAATCGTCTCTACTATTCGAAATACTGCGCGCGCTTCCGCTTCAAAAACTCGATGCTCTCTCGCATCTCTTCCATCCCGTTCATGCCATCCTCAATGCTGACCCAGCCATCGAATCCGCTGTCTCGCAGGATCGAAAAGATGGTGTCATAGTCGTTGCTGCCCTGTCCGGTAACGCCGTGTTGTAGCTTATCCGGATACCCGATCAGGCCGTCTGCCAACAGCACCTCTTCCAGCGTCGTCCCCTCTTCCAGAAAACGGTCGCTGGCGTGCACTGTCACCACCCGGTCCGCCACCTGCCGCAGCAGTTCAATCGGATCGTCCCCCGCAACCAGCGCGTTCGAAGGATCATACTGGACGCCGAAATGAGTCCGCTCCGGGATCGCCTTCAGCAACTCTACAAAAGTCTCCATCCTCTGCGCAAATTCCGGATACTGCCAGTAACCGTCCTTATAGTGGTTCTCAAGTCCAAGCACGACGTCGTTCTCTCTGGCAATATCGATGCATTCCTCAATGCACGCCACCACCCACTCCAGCCCCTGCTCCACCGACACACCCGGCCTCCTCTGGCCGGAAAGCACGCGGCAGACGGCGCCAGGACCGCCCAGCCGCCGGGTGATTCCGATCATCTGCGCTTCCCGTTCAACTGCCCGCTCCCTTGCCCCAGGGTCGGGATCCGTGAAATCCGGCGAACAGCACAGCATCGGCATCGCAAATCCTGCCCCCTCGATCGCCTCTCCGATCGAATCGATATAACCGTCCTCCAGGCTCCAGAAAAAGCCCTCGTACATCTCCAACCCCTCGGCCCCCAACTCGCCCGCCCGGTCAATCCAATCGAAGACCGACATCGTGCGGTGAAGAGATATATCGTCCAGATAACACTTGGGAAACGCTGCGATTTTCATTGGGTTGAACGCGTGGTTTTCTTTCTATTCAGTCAATCACACTGTCAAAAGATCGGACAAGTAAGCTAGCCGATTTTGCGCCTATCACATCTATCCGATTCGTCTACGGTTTCAAAATGATCTTGACCAGGTCGTTCTCCCCCGCGGCCAGGCTGCGAAAAAGTTCCGGCCCGTCGTCCAGCGGCGCCACCAACTCCACCAGCGGATCCACGTTCAGCCGGCCCGAGGACAGGGCTTCGATCGCCGCCGCAAAATCGGTCTCGTCAAAGCCATAGGAGCCTCGCACGCTCATCTCACGCGTAACGATGCTCTGCATGTCCAACTCGATCATCGGTGCATTGTTTCCGATCCAGGTCACGTTGCCCCCGTTGCGCGTCGCCTCTACCGACAGCTGCGCCGTCGGGCTCAGCCCTACCGCCTCGAACGCCACGTCCACGCCACCGCCCGTCATCTCCCGGATCGCCGCCGCCGCGTCCGTCTCGTCTACGTTGATCACCGCGTCCGCCCCCAGCTCCTCGGCCAGCTCCAGCCGGTGCGCCGAACGGTCCACCGCAATCACCGTTCCCGCCCCCTTCAAACGCGCCGCCAGCATCGCCAGCATGCCAATCGGCCCCACGCCAACCACCGCCACCTTCTCCATGGGGTTGATCGGCGTAATCCGCGCCGCATGCAGCGTCACCGCCATCGGTTCGCATAGTGCCGCACGTTGCCAGCTCAAGCCGGCCGGCTTGGGAAACAGCTGCCCCGTCCGCACCGCAACCCGCTGCGCATACGCGCCGTGCTCGTTCATGCCCGTCAACCGACGGTGGGGAGACAAGTTGATCGGGTACGGGTCCGCTCCAGGGGCAACCGTAAATAGAGGCATCACGACCACACCGTCGCCGGCCGCGTACCCCTCCACCTCCGGCCCCACTTCACCGACAGTGCCCGCAAACTCATGGCCCATCACGATGCCCGGCGTGCGCCGCCCACTCCTGCCGGTGAACCCGTGTACATCCGACCCGCAGATGCCCACCGCCTCCACCTCCACAACCACCTTGCCCGCCGACGCCGTCGGGTCCTCAAGCTCCTCCACCGGCATCTGCCATGGGCCGCGGTACATCATTGCTTTCATTTGTGCGTTTCCTTTTCGAAGCCGCCGGCCTGTCAACGCGCCCCTGGCAAGCCCGCCGCCGGTACACTGAACGCCTGGAGCGGCTCACACGCAATCCGTCCACCCCGCGCCGATCTGTCCTATAGCAGGGCAGGTCACAGTGTCGGTGCGAGCACAAGTTTTTCTCGGGCGCGCAGACCACCGCAGACCGTCCTAAGCCGGCCACCAGGTTTTCCAGGGTGATTGAACTGCCGGAAATGCCTCTCGCCTATAACCGGTGTCGATGAGTTCACAGCTTGTCCCTGCATCTTGGCACGCCCTCACCGTTTTGTCAATGACACCCTCCAACCGTGTGCACCCCAAAATGGCGGCGAGCTCCCGTATTCCTCAGGCAGCAACTAAGTCATCTCCGGCCCTCAAATCCGTTCCCGATATATAGTCGAGTCACTGCCCCCTAACCACTAAAAACTAAAAACTGACTACTAAAAACTGCAGTTCTGGGCGGTCGGGCCTATT
>VXOE01000011.1 GCA_009840225.1 Caldilineaceae bacterium SB0662_bin_25
TGCGGGGGCGGAGCCCCCGCACAAGGGAGGGCCGAATAGGCCCGACCGCCCAGAAGCGAGGAGAGAGCAAAGAGAAGTGAGGAGAGAGAAAAATCCTTCGCCACACGGAATCATGGGCGCCTTTGGGCATGGACTTAGCAGTTACCAACAGAATCTGAACCTTACCCAATATCAGCCCCAATTCAGGCGCCACACCAGAGCGGCCTTCACACTATTTGAATCTTCTGCCGCGCCTACATGGCGCGCCTATGTTAAAATATCTGAAACAATTCTACATTTGGCCGCGGTAACGACTCCAGAGCGGCGGGCAAGAGAACGACAGAGATGAACAGCACTGAGGAAATGACATACATTGCGGCGATCACAGATGCGCTAGATGTGGAGATGGCGCGCGACCCGGAAGTGATAATTTTCGGCGAAGACGTGGCCGGGCCTTTCGGCGGCGCCTTCAAAGTAACGAAACCGCTGACGGAGAAATACCCGCCCGAGCGCATTTTCAACACGCCCATGTGCGAGAACGCATTCATCAGCATGGGTACAGGCATGGCGCTGATGGGGATGCGGCCGGTGATAGAGATGCAGTTCGCCGACTTCATTTCCAGCGGTTTTGACAGCATCGTGCAGTTCGCCGCAACCAACCATTACCGCTGGGGGGCGCCGGTTCCCTGGGTGATCCGGGCGCCGAGCGACGGCGGGTTGCGTTCCGGTCCCTTCCACAGTCAGAACCCTGAGGCGTGGTTTACCCACTCACCTGGTCTCAAGGTCGTGGCGCCGGCGACGCCGGCAGATGCCAAGGGTCTGCTGGTGGCAGCGATACGCGACAATAACCCGGTCATATACATGGAGAGCAAGATCCTTTACAGATCGGAGCGCGGGCCTGTGCCGGAAGGCGACTACACGGTTCCGATTGGAGAGGCCCATTTGGCGCGGGAAGGCGCGGATCTGTCAGTCATCACTTATGGAGCTCAAGTGCGGGAAGCCCACGAGGCGGCTTCCCAGCTGGCAGAGGAAGGCGTTGACGTCGAAATCCTCGATCTGCGCACGCTCAAGCCCCTGGACACCGAAGCAATCCTCGAAAGCGCACGCAAGACGGGCAAAGTACTTATCGTCCACAGTGCCACAGGGAACACCGGAGTCGGCGCGGAGGTGGCGGCGCTGATCGCACAGGAGGCGTTTGAGTGGCTGGATGCGCCGATTCAGCGGTTGACGGGCCTGGACGTGCCTGTTCCCTTCAGCCCTACCTTGGAGGACGCGTACCGTCCTAGCGCGGCGAAGATCTACACAGTTGGCAAGGAGCTGGCGGCGTTCTGAACATGGGCAATTTCAACTTAAAACTGGCAACGCTTTGTTATGTGCAGCGGCCCGGTCAGACACTCATGCTGCACAGGGTCAAGCGCGCCAACGACTACCACGAGGGCAAATGGAACGGTCTTGGCGGGAAGTTTGAGCCAGGGGAATCGCCGGAAGAGTGTGTGGTGCGAGAGGTTTGCGAGGAAAGCGGGCTTGTTTGCATAGACCCGGCGCTGCGGGGGCAGATCACTTTCCCCAACTTCGATGGCGAGGCAGACTGGTATGTGTGGCTCTTCCTTGCCAAGCACTGGACGGGGCAGCTACGCGATTCTCTGGAGGGGAGGCTTGCCTGGATCGACAACGACCGTCTGCTGGAGCTGAACCTGTGGCCGGGCGACAGGATGTTTATCCCGTGGCTATTCGAGGACCGATTCTTTTCGGCGAAGTTTCTGTATGAAGGCGGCGAATTTCAGGGATATGAGGCCACTTTCTACGGGCAGGACGGACGTATAGAGCGAGAGAGTTACGTGCATCGAGTCAAAGCCGCGGAGACCGAATTCGTCCCGGTCTACGAGCCGGTGGACGACACTTTCTGCTGGCTGTGCGGTGGCGAGGTAACCAAACGCCACTGCAAGATCATTTGTACTCAGTGCGGATTCACCCGCGATTGCAGCGACCCCTAAAGAACGGCTGTTAATTCTCAATTCTTCCTAATTCAAGGCGGTAGGGGACGGCCGAGGCCTTGCATCGAGCCTGTGTCTGGCAGTTCCCTTACTGCTCAGCCAGGGCTTTCTCCCCGGCGGCGAGGACCTCCAGGATGCGGTCCGTGTCGTAGACGCAGCCGGCCCAGGTGCCGCCGCTTACGGCCTGCAATGCCGCCCACAGGCGAGTATCGTCAGGAAGCCTTGGGTCGGCGGCCAGGTCGGGATGAAGGGAACGTTTGGCCAATAGGTCGGATCCTTCCTCGCGCTGCATCGCGCCTGAACCATTGCCGCCAACACCACTTCCATTGCTACTATGTGGGGCCAGGAGATCCAGTCTGCCCTGAAGGTTGACTGTGTCCACTTCAATCTGAACCGTATCCCCTTCCCGAACGCGGCCGATTGCGCCGCCCGCCAGTGCCTCAGGACCGACGTGGCCGATACATGCCCCCGTGCTGACGCCGGAGAATCGCGCATCGGTGACGAGAGCGACTTGCTTTCCAAAGGGCAGATAGCGTAGTGCCGAAGTCAGCTGATAGGTCTCTTCCATTCCGCTTCCCATCGGGCCACAACCGATCAGGACGATAACGTCACCCGCCTGGATCGATTTTTCATGGTTGCCTTTGATGGCGGCAATCGCCTCGCGTTCGCTTGTAAAGACTCTCGCGGGGCCCGTCTTGCGGTAGACGCCGTCCGGGTCAACAACAGAGGGATCAATAGCCGTGCTTTTGATGACCGATCCCTCGGGAGCCAGGTTGCCGGTGGGGAAGGTAACGGTACTGGTCAGCCCGCGCGTTGACGCGGTCTTTGGGTCCATGATGACGTCATTGGGATCGACGCCGTCGGCCGAGAATAGGCGTTCACGCAGGCGCTTGCGGCGTTCGCTGTTCTGCCATTCGTCGAGCAGTCCATCGAGCGGGCGGCCATGGACGGTGAGTGCGTCCAGTTGCAGGAGGTCCAGGTCGCGCAGGTGGAGCATCACCTCGGGCACGCCGCCGGCGAGGAAGGCCTGGACGGTGGGATGGCCCTTGGGCCCGTTGGGCAGGACGTCGACGAGTCGCGGCACTTCTGCGTTGATGCGCTGCCAGTCGGAGACACTGGGACGTGGCAGACCGGCAGCGTGGGCGACGGCGGGGATGTGGAGCAGCAGGTTGGTCGAGCCTCCGAAGGCGGCGTGTACGACCATGGCGTTATGGAGGGCATTTTCGGTGAGAATGTCGGCGCAGGCGACCTCATTTTCGTGTAGTGATACTAAGGCTTGGGCTGACCGATCAGCTGCATCCCTCCATATCGGTTGACCGGAGGGCGCCAACGCGGCATGCATCAGAGTGAGACCCAGGGCCTCGGCTACAACCTGAGATGTGGCGGCCGTACCGAGGAACTGGCAGCCACCTCCGGGCGAGGCACAGGCGCGGCAACCCAACTCAGCGGCCTCTTCTATCGTGATTTCGCCGTGGGAGAAGCGGGCGCCGATGGTCTGCACCTTGCCGGCGTCTTCGCCGTCGCTGGGGGGCAGGGTCACGCCGCCGGGGACGAGTACCACGGGCAGTTCCCGCTGTGCTGCAAGGGCGATCATCATGGCTGGCAGACCCTTGTCGCATGTTGCCACGCCCATCACACCCTTTCGCGTAGGCAGCGAGCGGATGAGGCGGCGCAGGACGATTGCAGCGTCGTTGCGGTAGGGCAAGGAGTCCATCATACCGGTCGTGCCCTGCGAACGTCCGTCGCAAGGGTCTGTGACGAAACCGGCAAAGGGTACCATGCCAAGATCCTTGAGGCGGGCGGCCGCGGCCTCCATCAGCAGTCCGACTTCCCAGTGGCCGGTATGGTAGCCGAGGGCGACCGGCGTGCCGTCCGGGGCACGGATACCGCCCTGTGTACTGAGGATGAGAAACTCCGGATTACGCAGCCGCCGGGGGTTCCAGCCCATGCCGGCGTCCTGTGTGAGCCCGAAGATGTCGCCGCTGGGCGCGTTGCGCAGGAACTCATCGTCCAGAGGCAGGGAGCCAGTGGGACCGGCGGCATTGGTCTGAACGTCAAAGAGGCTGCTGTCGTGGTTGTCTACCGGGATCGGGCTAGAATTCTTGGCGGCCATTGTGTTTTCCTTTACAAGAATCGGACCTCTTTATGTCTAACTTTTTCATGGTCGTTTGCTTGCTCTTTATAGCACGGGCGTTTAAGATGGACAACCACTGACAGGACCTGATTTCTTGTAGTCATGTGGAGTACTTTGGATGAACAGCGGACTGAAGCAGGATGCCTTCGGACTTCTCTTGGCCGACCATCTTGCAGGTGAAGACTGCAGTGAGTTTATCGAGCGGGATGACGGTTATCTCATGGCAACAGACAATCTGCCCGCTTACTTTGCACCCTACAACGATTGGCCTCCGCGTATGCAGCAAGCGATGGAATTCGTACATGGCCGCGTCCTTGATGTTGGTGTGGGAGCCGGCCGCTTTGCGCTGTATCTGCAGGAAAGAGGCCATGAGGTGGTAGGCATCGATGTGTCGCCCGGCGCGCTCGAGATCTGTCGAAAGCGGGGCGTTAAGAATGTGAAGCAGTTGCCCTTTCACAGAGTTGACGGATCTCTTGGTACTTTTGATACCGTTCTGATGATGGGTAACAACTTTGGTCTGTTTGCAAACCCCCGCCGGGCAAAGTGGATGCTCCGGCGGCTCAAGAATTTCACCAGTCAAGATGCTCGCATCGTGGCTGAGTCGCTCGACATTTATGGAACAGACAAGCCGGAGCATCTTGGCTATCATGATCGAAACCGCCAGAGGGGGCGAATGGCCGGCGAGATTCGCCTGCGCGTGCGATACCGCCAGTTGATCGGCGACTGGTTCGACTATCTGATGGTCTCTCAAGCGGAGATGCAGAAGATCGTGGAGGGTACCGGTTGGCGCGTTGCTGAATTCATAGGCGGAACCGGCGGGCAGTACATTGGTGTGATAGGAAAAGTGGGTTGAACCGGCAGGGCGTCGCTGATCGCCCGCCTCTCAGAAGTCACATGAGGTCCTTATATGACTCGGAAAGTATTGCTTACCGGTGCGGCCGGTAAAATTGGCAGTTTTTTCCACAATGCCTATGCAGACTCCTACAGTTTCGTCCTTACGGATATTGCTGAACCGGAGGATACGAAGGGCGCTCCCTTCACGCTGGCGGATTTGAGCGATTTCGACGCGATTCGATCGCTCTTTGAAGGCGTCGACACGGTGGTCCACCTGGGGGCGGATCCGAACATGGACGCCTCCTGGGAGAGTCTTCTTCCCAACAATGTAATCGCCACTTACAATGTGTTTGAAGCCGCCCATCAGGCCGGTTGCCGGCGGGTTGTCTATGCGAGCAGCATCAATGCAGTGTTAGGCTATCCACGCGATCAGCAGGTTCACACCAGCCAACCCGTTTATCCCATCAACCTATATGGCGCGACAAAGTGCTGGGGCGAGGCCCTGGCGCGCTATTATTCGGCCGCGCACGGTCTTTCCTCACTATGTCTCCGTTTCGGCGCCGTACAGGACCGCGACTCGGAATGGATCCACTGGGATCACGAGTATGTAGAGATCATTCAGACATTGGAGGACAATGCTGGCCTGATCGCGGCGGCGGTCGAGGCGGGCGACGACGTTCTGTTTGGCAACTTTCACGGCATTTCGGACAATCGCTACAAGCGCCTGGACATGACCGACACGAAGGCGGTTCTCAATTACACACCGCAGGACGACGCCTTTGAAATGGCGCGGCGCCGGGGGAACCTGTAATCTCGCCAGATATTTCGTGGTGGCGCCGACTGCTCACCCGAGGGCCTTCAGTTCGGCGTCAATGGCCTGCAGCTTTTCCTGGGAAAGGCCTGCGTCGACCGCCTCCGGGTAGTAGGAGATTTGCTGCAAGGTCAGATGCATTGCCATAGGCAGGTCCGGGTGGGATGAGGCGCCTGGCATGTGCTTGTCCAGGATGGCCTTGGCTTGCTCATTGCTCAGAATATCCTGCAGTGTTGAGTGAATGCTGTAGGACATCTAGAAACTCCTTCTCGTTGATTGAATTTACGGCTGCTGCGCGCCGGTCGTTTCAACGTATACTGAGTAGAGCGACTGGCTTCCCGCCATAAACAGCCTGTTCTTCCCCGCTCCGCCAAAACAGAGATTCGCGCAGATTTCGGGCAGATGGATCTGGCCAATTCGGGTACCGTCCGGCGCGTAGCAGTGGGCGCCGTCGAAGCCTGGGCCGGCCCAACCGGCCGCGGCCCAGAGATTGCCGTCTTCATCGCACCGGATGCCGTCAGCCATGCCGGGGTTCATGTCGACGAAGATGCGGCCATTTTCGAGGCGGTTATCGGCGGTGACGTCGAAGACACGGATGTGGGACGGGCCGTCAGGATCGTGCGAGCGTCCTGTATCCACGATGTACAGGAGGTCCTCGTCGGGCGAGAAGCAGAGTCCGTTCGGGCGCAGAAAGTCGTCGGCTACGATTGTTGCCTCTCGTGTTTCGGGGTCCAGACGATAGACGCGGGTGGGCAGCTCCGCTTCGGCGACCTTGCCTTCATAGTTGAGCATTATTCCGTAACCGGGGTCGGTGAACCAGACGCTGCCGTCTGAATGAACCACGACATCGTTTGGAGAGCTGAGCCTCTTGCCTTCGAAACTGTCCATTAAGACAGTGATCGAGCCGTCGTGCTCGGTGCGGGTTACGCGGCGGCCCGTGTGCTCGCAGGTTACGAGCCTACCCTGGCGATCGCGGGTATTACCGTTACTGTGATGTGAGGGGCAGCGATAGACGCTTACCTCCTGGCTCTCCTCGGTCCAGCGCAACATTCGATTGTTGGGAATGTCGCTCCAGATCAGACATCGGGCGTCTCCGAACCACACTGGACCTTCGGCCCAGCGGCAACCGGTGAAGAGACGTTCGACGACCGCGTTGCCAATCCTGTACTTGCTGAAGCGGTCATCAAGCACTTCGACAGCCGGGTCAGGGTAACGAACGACTCCTCCGCTCCAATCCCTTTCTGCCAACGATGAAGTGGACATGTAGATTTCTCCTTGCTGAAAGACGGTGAGAGAGCGTTCTGCATCTGCCGGACATTATCGCAGACCAGCCGCCACGGTGCACAGAATCACAACGGCCAGAAAAGCGGAATCAAGACCGTTGCCAGCGCCCACATGATGACTGTCAGCGGAATGCCGATGCGCAAATAGTCGCCAAATGTGTACCCACCAGCGCCTCTCACGATGGCGTTAGTCTGGTACCCCATCGGTGTCATAAAGCTGGCCGAAGCGCCAAAGGCTATCGTCATCAACAGCGGCTGTGGATTCACCTGCAGTGTGGCGGCCATTGATAGCGCGATTGGGGTGAGGAGGACGGCAACGGCGTTGTTGCTGATCAGTTGGGTCAGGAGGCTGGTGAAGAGATAGAAGAGGGAGAGCATGACGACCGGGCTGACCTGGCCGGAGAAGGCAATCAGTTGATCCACGAGCAGCTGGGCAAGCCCGGTTTTCTGCATGGCAATCCCCATGGGGATGGTGCCGGCAAGCAGCAAGAGAGTAGCCCCGTCAAGAGACGACATAGCTTCATCGGCGCGCAGACAACGTGTAGCAACCATCAGCGCCGCCCCGCCCAAAGCCAGCATGACTATCGGGATTCCCGTCAGGCTGGCCAAGAGAATCACCGCGCCCATAATAATGAGAGCCGGTCTATTTTTGGCGCGCCTGACGATCGCTGACTCGACGCCTTCGACCAGAAGCAGCTTGAATATCTCGCTCACTGTGTGCAGGTCGGAGCGTGTACCCTGCAGGAGCAGTACGTCCCCGCTATGGAGGCGTGCGTGTCGAGGGCCGACGCGGCGTTGCCCGCCCCTTCGCTGAAGCCCCAGCACATGGACATGGTGACTATCTTCAAATTCAAGCTGTGCGAGCTGGCGGCCTATTGCCACTGAGTCCGGCAAAATTACGGCCTCGACGATACGGAGCGCGGGCGAAGCGCCAGACGAACTCTCTGATGGCGGCGGGGCAAACTGTCCCGGCTCCGAAGAGTATCCCGAGTAGGTGTCGATAAAGCGGGCAATCACCGGTGGCGCGCCGCAGATGACCAGAACGTCGCCTTCCTGGATTCGCAGTGACTCTGCGTCGTCCGGCTCGAAGCGTCTGACCAAATCCAAGCGTGATGGTTGGGGATGCCGTGCGCGGTGCGGCCTGCCGTCGCGCAGAAGTTCGAGCAGTTCGATGCGGTCTTGCGCCGCTTCGCCTTTATTGTGCAGGGCACCACGCAAGTGAGTCAAGCGCCGGTGGTGGCGCTCCGATCTGCGCCGCGAGAAACGGACCCCGGCGGCCTCGCTGAACAGTTCACCGACGTTCTGGCCGAGCAAGGGGCTCGTCTTTTCGACTATCAGCTCGGCGACGAAAGGGGTGCTCTGGTGGCGGCCTTCTCCAAGGCTGCCGGCAGGGGATCTGTCAGGCAGCAGTTTCTGGCTTGTCAAGACAACGAAGACTCCGCCTGCAACTGTGAAGATCAGGCCGAGCGGGGTGAAGGTCAACAGGTTGAAACCGGGCCCACCTGCTGCACGGTAGAGGTCGTCTACCAGGATATTGGTGCTTGTTCCCAGCAAAGTAATGGTACCGCCCAACACGGCGAAGTAGCTCAAGGGAATGAGCAGCTTGGAGGGTTGAATTCGGAAGCGCTGGCTAAGTGAGAGCACCACGGGGGCCATCATGACAACCACGGGCGTGTTGTTCATGATGGCGCTGGCCAGAGGGATGACACCGCCCAATAGGATCAGTAGCCGGCGTGGACTACCACCAGAAAATCGCGCCAGACCAATCGTCACGATCTCCAGCGCGCCCGTGCGAAGCAACCCGCCGCTAATCACAAACATTGCGCCCACAGTAAGAGTGGCGGTGCTGGCGAATCCGGACAAGGCCTCGCCGGGGTCCAGTATTCCGGTCAGAGCGAGGGAGGTGATGGCAAGAGCTGAAGTCGTCTCAGTCGCCAGCCAGTCCGTCAGATAGAGGTAGGTCGCCACCACGAGAATGATGACGAGAATCATCATGTCGGTGGTCATATGGAGCTAATTCGTGGGGACAAAAGGTAGATTCCTTTGGGCACGGGACCAAGCTGTGACGGCTCTCAGCAGGCTGCCAAATTCGCATAGTTGCCGTGCATCAATGCGAAGGGGCAGCTGCAAGTTACAGGCGGGGTCGGTTATCAGGATACTGTCTTGCCTATACTGAGTCAAGCCTGCGAGCGCCTAGGGTGGAGGTGTAGAATTGCCTGCATCAGCTGATCAGAATACAGGAAGGCGGGTTGACGGTGAAGGTCCGCCGTGATATTGTTCGTGTAATCAGCCAAGGGTTTTGCCTCCCCGCCAAAGGCCTGAATCTGTCTCACCAGCGTTGGAAATATGGAGGTCCTGTAGATGAGCGATCCCACAGCAGAGCATGACTCAGCTGAACGCTGGATCGATCCGGTATGCAAGCCACTGTCGATTGACGCGAGCCGACCCTTTGTCAGATTGCGGAACGGTGGACTCATGGCTGTGGCTGGAAACGCAACCATCGTCAGCACCGATGACGGGACGACCTGGCAAGCCCCGCGTCCGATTTACCGCGGCGACGTGGCCGGTCTGCCTTCACCAGGTCCCGGCGTACCGCGGAACGCTGGACAGTTGTTGATTACCCGAGGCGGCACGCTGGTTTTCGTCTGGATGGACGAACGAGTCCTGAATTGGGACGATGCCAGCGGCGAGCCTGGCTCGGATGCCCGCGGTGACCTCTGGGCAATCCGCAGTCTGGATGGCGGGGCGACTTGGGTTGACCGCCAACGTCTGTTTCGCGGGGTGTGCGGTCATCCCCCCATCAACATGATTGAAACTGTCAACGGAAGAATTGTGGTAACCAACCAGTTCTACATGCGCCGCCCGGGAAGAAATGCAATTAGGGTCTACTCCTCGGGCGATGAAGGGAAGAGTTGGCAAGGCAGCAACATTATTGACTTAGGTGGACATGGTCACCATGACGGCGCGTTCGAGCCGACCTTCATCCAGAGGCGAGACGGTACCCTTTGGATGCTCATTCGCACCAACTGGGATCGATTCTGGGAAGCGATATCCTTTGATGAAGGCCTGTCGTGGCGTACGATCCGGCCAAGTTCGATCGAAGCAAGTACGTCGCCGGGCTATCTGACTCGACTGGAGAGTGGGCGACTTCTCCTAGCCTGGAACCGCCTCTATCCTGAAGGTGCCGAAAGCTATCCCCGGCGCAGCGGCCAACTGTCGGAAGACGAAGCAAGCTGGCACCGGGAGGAGTTGTCCGTTTCCGTATCCGAGGATGAAGGGGTCAACTGGTCGGCGCCACGGGTAGTCGCCCGAGAGAAAGATGCCTGGATTTCCTACCCGTATGTTTTTGAGTGGGCTCCGGGCCAACTATGGATACTGACTGGCCAAGGTGATCTTCGATTGCGTGTAGCCGAAAGGGATCTGTTTGACAGATAGAGCTGTCACTGAGGTGATTCATAAAGTTGCAGTCAGTGGAAGTGTCGCAGGGCGCGACCGGACCTGCGAGGTGGCGAAGGAGGTCTGCAGACCAAGAAGAAGAGAGCGGGCGAACGGACTCGAACCGTCGACATTCAGCTTGGGAAGCTGACGTTCTACCACTGAACTACGCCCGCAAAACGATAGAATTCTGAGCTTCGCTCGATTGTCAGTAAGGTTGGCGAAACATCCTTACTATAATACGGGTGCGTACGCGCACTGTCAAATCAGCAAAAATGTCGCTTGCGCTATGCATTTGTTTCGTGTAAAACTATGATGTGGAGTCCTACGCTTTCAGATCAAGAAAGCCCCCTTTCAAACTTCAATAGTCGAGCAGTGCCCCTTCGTGGAAATCGTTCCGGGTATGGCTTACAATTGACAGAAACGACGAGCGTTTCGAAATAGGAGGAGACGTTAGAATGATTCAGTTTGACTTTGGCCGCCTGGAACAAGTGGAACTGCGCACAGTATGGGTGAGTGAGGACAGCGACTTCGCCACTTGGCTGGCGCGCGGCGACAGTCTTGCCCTTCTAGGGGAAGCGCTAAACTTGGACCTTGAGTTGGAAAACATGGAGGGCTGGGTCTCACCTTACCCACGAGGCGTGGTCTGCCGTTCTCGAGGCAGTGGCGGCTACGTAGTTATCGAGAACCAACTGGAACATACCGACCAAAGCCACTTAGGGCAGCTTCTCACCTACGCCGCAGAGTTGAAGGCGGTTACTATGGTGTGGGTGGCTGCTCAGTTTACTCAGGAGGATCGAAACACTCTCGACTGGTTAAACGAGATAACAAACGATGGCATTCGGTTTTTCGGCCTGGAGGTAGAGTTGTGGCGAATCGGCGAGTCGCCACTTGCGCCGAAGTTCTATCTGGTCAGCAAGCCAGCCGGCTGGGAAGAAGGCACGGCTTCTTCAGGACGTAGCAAACCCGTCAGCACTGCTAACCCTACTCCGACTCCTGCGCCAACACCTGCCCCGGCCGAAACAGACGAGACATCCTTAGAGGATCAGCTGCAGCAAGTTGAAAATGAACTGCAACTCGAATACCAACTCGTGGAAAACGAACTTCAAATGGAGTACTGGCAAGCATTACGGAAGCATCTTGAGGACAGTGGGAGTTTCATCCGTCCGGGCACGCCTCGTTCACAGAATTGGATGAATTTTGATGTTGGACACTGGCGCCTGCGCATGACCGCTTTCAACAATATGCGAGAAGGCGGCATAGGCGTTCAGTTAGTGATTCGCGAAGGGGATGCTGAAGTTTCCTACAATACACTCTATCAACAGCGCGGGGAGATTGGGGCCGAGATTGGCGACGCATTGGAGTGGCGCGAACTACCAGAACACAAGCAGGGGCAGGTGATGTTGCGCAGGTACAACGCCGACCCGACCAACAGGTCACAGTGGCCGGACCAGCATTCCTGGTTCAGGCAAAAGTTGGAGGCATTTGACCGAGCATTTCGTCCGCGAATCTCTACGTTCGGCGCCGGCAACTAGAGGGGAAGAATCCAGGCACGAATCCCGCTTAAGCCTGTAAGAGCACCATTCTTTCGCCGCCCATTCCGGTTACGCCAGTACTGTTCCGGGTGGGCGATTCCTTTTGTGCCAGGACAGGCAATCTGTCTCAAAGCTTTTTTGGTGCTTTACCCAGTATTTCTGCAGCGAACTCTCCATCCGACATGATACGTCTTCCGTCCACGTCGATCGTGCATCGAGTTGGGATGACGTCTACATGGTGGTCGGACTTCCAGTCGGCGCCTGTCTGCTTACCGTAAGGGTCGCCGAAAGCAACGTGCACGCCTGGGAACTTCTCGTCCTGTAGCAGATTTCCAACCAGTCCGGTCAGAGCGATGTTGGTGCCTATCGCAAATTCGCCAACCCGATCGGCGTTCTCAGCGCCGTAGATATAGGACTGAACATCCTTTTCCAGAGATTTGTCTTCACTTATCACGGACCTCACGCGTCCCTCTACAACCTCAAACCTGACCGGAGATTCGAGGATTCCGTATCGTTCGCTGAAGTAGTCGCCCAGTTCGTCTACCACCAGCACGCCGTTTGCGTTTCCAGGGGAGGTAAAAGTCTCCCCTTCCGGCAGGTTGCCCCATTTGCCCGGCTCGTGGTAGAGCCCGTGGCAGGGTATCCAATTGAAATCGGGATTCAGGGCGGCGGTAAAGTCGGTTCCTTTCGGATTCGTGACGCGAATCTCATTTGCCTGACTCGCTAGCTCGTGGACTCGCATCGTAACGGCGTAGATCTGCTGGTAATCGACTCGCATCCCCTGCATCATCAGGAGAGGCGTGATGTTGATCATATGGCCGTGGCGGGCGCCGGCAGGATTTGCTTGCATCACAGCAGGCAAATAGGCCATTCGGAATTTCAGTTCGCCCGGGCGGCTGCTGGCGGTATAGAAGCTGACGTGTGGTTGAAAGCTCTCTAATGCGCTCTGGAGCCTACCCGGAATCTCGGTGATGGGGCGGGTGCCAAGCGATTCCAGCGTGTGCATTTCTACGGCTTCGGCGAGGGGCCTTGAGGCATCGGCCAGTGCCCTGCTGATCAGCGACGAGCCCTCGTCGCCTAGGATGAACACGCGTTCGCCGGGCCGTACGCCCATGCAGATTCGCACTGCGACATCAGCGCCAGCCCGCATGTCGTCCAGAGTGAAACTTCCTGTATCAGACATAGCCAGAAGGACCTCCGGAGTACTGTGGTGCAATTTGAGACGGCAATGGGTCGAGAAGGAAGGTCGCCATAACGGGGACTCGACGCTTACCCCAAAATGACCGATTCCTCAGGATATTGGAGAAGCGAAGGGCGCTCACGCTGTGCCAAAGCGATGACGATGGTGAGTGGTCCCAAGCGACCCCAAAACATAGTAAACGCGATCAGCGCCTGTCCCCAAGCGTTGAGCTTGTGCGTGTGGCCCAAAGAGTAACCTGCATTTGCAAAGGCGCTCACCACCTCGAAGCCAAGTGCAAATATGTCTCCTTGAGTAAAAAGAGATAAGATGATCGTGACGAGGGCGACCAAAAGCGTGCTGACTGTCATGATCGCGACGGCCTTATTCAGCGTTTCTCTTGGTACTGAGCGGCCAAACGCAACGGCCTGATTGTCTCCCCCTTTGGCTGTCGCCAGGGCCGAAATCAGCAGAACGCCAAAGGTGCTGGTTGTCACGCCGCCGGCCATGCTGGCCGGTGCGCCGCCGACGAACATCCAGAACAGGAGCATGAGCTGTGTACTCTGGCTGAGCTCCTGGAGGGAAAGAATGGTCAGGCCAGCCGTACGAGCGGATATGACTGTGAAAAGAGTGATTGCGATCTGTTCACCCACAGAATGGGCAGCCAGAGTAACTTCGTATAGTTGTCGATCGAGGAGCATGACGGCCAGGCCCACGACGAGGAGCACAACAGTCAAGCCCAAAGTAATGCGCGTGTTGAGGGCCAGCATGCGATTCCTGAAATAGCTGACCACATCGTACAAAACGGCCACGCCGACGCCCCCCAGTACAATCAAGGCCGACATCACCGCGAGCGAGTAGTAGTCGGCACTGAATCCGAACACTGGAGCGTGTTCGCTACCTGCAAAGAGGTCGAAACCGGCATTGCAGTAGCTGCTGACGGCGTGGAAGAGCGCCAGCCACAGGGCTTCTCCGTCCGGAAGTTGAGTCCGCCAGCGAAGCCAGAGCAAGAGCGTTCCAACCGCCTCGATTGAGACGGTTACGATCAGGACATAAAGTGCGAGATTGGCGACGCTGCCGAGACGTCCCCAGTTACCTTTCAGAGTGAACTGTTTTTCGGCTCCGAGCGACTGCTGTATCAGGAACCGTTCATTCAGGGTTACCCGTCTTCCAACCAGGCGAAAGAGGAGTACGCTAAATGCGATAAAGCCTACGCCTCCCACCTGAAGGAGGACCAAGATAATGAACTGGCCAAAACGGCTGAAGTCCGTAGCGGTCGTGAGCACTCCCAGGCCGGTAACCGTCACGGCGCTGGTAGAGGTGAATGCGGCCTCCATCCATGAAATTGACACATCCGAGGTTGCGGCAGCCGGCAACTTGAGGAGGAGCGTTCCCAAGATTATGATGCCGGCAAATCCAAGAATCAGCAGGCGGGGTGCCTGTGCGCGTGACAAACGAAGGTCTGTGGTCTCCCTTGTACGGACGGCATCGTCTGCCAAACCCGGTCGGTCGGAACCTTCCCCCTCGCTCAAACGAAGATTTAGCTGGGCCGCATGGGATGCCTCTTCTGCTGAAGCAGGTGGATTCTGGCCTATGGGTTCCTGGGAACGACTTTTCATGACCAGTAGTGGGTACCTGTTACCAGGGCGAATCGGGCTGCGTCCCGAGGGAAAATCGCTCAATCGACTACTCAAATTGTAATGTACACGCGAGCAAGTTTCCGTCCAAAATGAGGGAGGCAGAAAGCGCTTCCGCGATCACGCGGCGCACCGCGGCGTCGGATCACAAACTACCAGGGCGCAAACAGCACACAGGCTTCTCTTCAGGGAGAGTCCTGATTCCTGTAGACTGTCGACTTCCAGCAAATCGACCCAAAGGAGGGGCCCCCTCAACACTCCTGAAATTTTACTTGGTATAAAATTTATTATACGGAATAAAAATCTGAAGATGGTCACCCTCGTCGTTTGCCCCTAAATCTTGCCATATTGTTTATGTTCATGTACTCTCACTCGGAATGCGCGCTTCAGGTTCTGGACGCGTTCTTGTCCCGGAATGCTCTGTAAGGAGACCTTTCCTTTCATGATACTTTATCTGATTCGTCACGGTCAGTCATCCAACAATCTGCTTGCCGAGCAACTGAAGGATCGTGCAGGTCCATACCCCTTCGAAACTTACATGAAGCAGCGGGTCGCGGAACCGCCGCTGACGAAGCTAGGGGAGGAACAGGCGGAACGGCTAGGGTCTTACGTCAATGGCATGGCGATTTCCCGCCTCTACTGCAGTCCAATGTTGCGCACTATGCAGACGATCCGGCCACTTGCAGAGTCCCTTGGCTGCAATCCAGCAGTCTGGATCGATCTGCACGAGCATGGCGGCGTGTTCCACCGGCCAGGTGTTGACGTTGAAGCAGTCGGCCATCCTGGCCTCAGCCGTTCAGAAATGAGTGAAATGTTCCCCAACTATCGGTCTGACGTTATTGGGGAAAGCGGCTGGTGGCAAGGAGGCGAAGAAGATCTGGCCTCTTGTCACGCTCGTGCCGTGAGGGTGGGAGAAGAGCTGCAGCGCATGGCAAGAGAATCAGGGGAGGATGAAAGCATTGCCGCCGTCAGTCACGGCACGTTTATGGATAGTCTGCTGAAGGCGCTCCTGGGACGGCTGCCGGGAATTGATTTTTACTTCAACCACCACAATACCGGTGTCACGCGGGTCGACTTTTCTCCTACCCGAATGCCAGGGAGATTGACGGTAACTGTTCGCTATACGAATAGGGTTGAGCATCTGCCCAATGAACATATGACCTATTGAGAGGAGTCATAATTGGCTGATTCACGCCCCCGCTTGCTTGCGAGCGATTTGGAAGGTGTACTCGTTCCTGAGATCTGGATTGCGTTTGCCGAGAAGACCGGGATCGAGCAACTGCGCCTTACTACTCGAGACGTTTCTGATTACGATCAATTGATGCAAATGAGGTTGAATATCCTGAAGGAACGGAATCTTCGCCTTCAGGACATTCAGGAAGTAATCGCGACCATCTCACCTCTGCCCGGTGCGGGGCAGTTCATAGACTGGATTCGCGAGCGCGCTCAGGTAGTCATCCTGTCCGACACTTTCTACGAGTTTGCCAAGCCATTGATGGCTCAGCTCGGCTATCCGACTATCTTCTGTCATTCTCTTGAAGTTGATGCAGTCGGGTCCATTACCGGTTATCGACTGCGTCTCGACGAGTCCAAGCGAAGAGCGATTTCAGCATTTCGCGACCTCAAGTTTCAGACGTTAGCGTTGGGCGATTCTTACAATGACATAGCGATGCTGAAACGGGCAGACGTGGGGGTCCTTTTCGACCCGCCGGACAACGTAGTTGAGGACCATCCCAACCTACCGGTAGTTCGAAACTATTGTGAAGCCCAGGCGATCATTGGGGACTGGCTGTTGGATAGAGGAGAGTAGAAAAGAGCTGCGTTTCTTGCATCGCTATTCTGACCGGTTCTATGGCCAGTACTCGGAACGGGCCCAGCCAGGCGGCGCCAAAGTCCGGCTCGACGGAGTTGGTCTCCATCCTTGGCTACATCTTGACCGTTTCCTATCCCCTACTTGCGCTTTCTACAGGCGTCCGAGCGCTATTTCAGCTCTTCCTAAAGGAAAGCGTTGTCAACTACCTGGCGCCGTCCCTGAGTTTGTTGGCTGCAGTCTGCTATTTGACCGCGACGATTGGATTTGCCTATCGCAGGCGATGGGCTTGGCGACTCTCGGTCGGCGTTCTTCTCTTTGAGACTTTCCTCACTCTGGCAGTGGGTTCCCTTAGTCTGACCATACCCGAAACGATCGGACGGACTGTTTGGCGCCACTTTGGCGCGGACTACGGCTACTTTCCCCTCTTTCAACCTGCAATTGGCCTTGTCTGGTTGTTCTGGCCATCGATTATGCGTCAGTATGGGCTGACCGCAGGCGGCTCCAGAGTAGCACGCAACTCTGCCAATCTTCGGACTGGAAGCTAGATGAGTAGTGAAAGTAGGTCGCCAGCGCCATCGAGGAGGAGCATTGCCTTTCAAGTCTTGCGAAAGGCGTACTCGTCTGGTCCGCTCAGTCAGGAAAGTGATGCGGCGCGTGTTACTGTTCACCGTTACTTCGGAATTCTGTTCAGGGGGTTGGTCCTTCTAATCGCCCTCTCAATGCTTCTGCCGCTGGCCTATCTTCTTGTCAGGGCTGGAGGCGTTGGGTGGACTGAGGTCTCAGGCCTGTTGAACCGCACCCGTTTGCTGCCCATCATGTGGAACAGTCTGCTGCTAGTCTGCGGCGTAACTGCGTTGTCACTCGCGCTTGCACTGCCCTTTGCCTGGCTGACCGAAAGGACTGACCTGCCGGGCTGGAGAATCTGGACAGTGCTGGCGATGTTGCCACTGGTGATCCCAAGCTATGTTGGTGGATTCACGCTGATTGCCATGTTTGGGCCCCGCGGCGTACTTCAGGAACTTCTGTCCCCCTTCGGAGTGGAACGTCTTCCTTCAATTTACGGCTTCACAGGTGCGTTGTGGGTCTTGACGCTCTTTTCCTATCCATATATTTTTTTGAGCATTCGCGCCGCGCTGCACAGGTTCGATCCTTCGGTCGAAGAGGCTGCACGGTCGCTTGGCTACAGTGGTTTGCAGACATTTCTGAAAGTGACTTTACCGAATCTGCGACCGGCAATCACTGCGGGCGGGCTGCTGGTGGCCCTTTATACCCTCAGTGATTTCGGCGCTGTCTCGCTTTTGCGCTTCAATAGCTTTACCCGGGCAATCTACGTTCAGTATCTGAGCAGCTTCGACCGCAACGTAGCCTCACTGCTTTCATTGGCGCTGATCGTGTTTACGATTATACTGTTGCTGCTGGAAAGAAACAGCAGAGGGAGAGGCCGTCCGCGATACTACCGAAGTAGTGCTGGGGTCGCGGCCCCGCGTAAGCGAGTCGAACTTGCGAGGCGGAAGTGGCTGGCGCTTGCATTCTGTGGAGCTGTTGTAATAGCAGCCCTAATCCTGCCTACTGGTGTAATTCTGTATTGGTTGCTAAGAGGCCTGGCATCAGGCGAACCGCTTGCGCCAGTCTGGGCAGCAACGCTTAACAGCTTCCGTGCTGGTGCATTGGCCGCGGGCGCCGCGGCAGTTTTGGGATTTCCCATCGCCTTTGCCGCTGTCAGAATAGGTGGAAGGCTCATGTCTTTTGCTGCGAGGGCGGTGTACCTGGGCTACGGCTTGCCAGGCATCGTGGTCGCGCTCAGCCTGGTCTTTTTCGGGGCGAATTTCGCGCCGCGGCTCTACCAGACGTTGTGGATGCTGGTGTTCGCCTATGTCGTTCGCTTTTTGCCCCAGGCGATGGGGGCGATGCAGATAAGCCTGCTGCAGATGAATCCCCGTTTGGAAGAAGCAGGACGTAGCTTGGGCTTGGGTAACCGCGCCGTATTCAGGAGGATAACTGCGCCCATCGTGCGGCCAGGTGTCCTGGCAGGGATGGCTCTTGTTTTTCTGACCACGGTGAAGGAGTTGCCGGCCACTCTGCTCCTGAGCCCGACGGGCTTCTCGACTTTGGCTACTCAGATTTGGTCGGCTACAGACGAAGCCTTTTTTGCGCGTGCGGCCGCTCCCGCGCTCGTCCTCTTGGCGATGTCAGCGTTCAGTATTTTTCTTGTCCTCATGCAGGAGGAAAGGGAAGTTGTCAGCAGCTGAAGTAGCTTAGTCGCCGCTGAACACATTCATATCGAACCATGAGTCGACGGCAAGCGATATCACCAGGTCTTCATTTGAAAGGCGTAACCAAACAGTTTGCCATCGGCGGCGCCTCCGTACAGGCCGTAAACTATGCTTCGTTGACGGTTGACCAAGGAGAGTTCATTGCACTCCTTGGACCCTCAGGGTGTGGAAAAACGACAACGTTGCGACTCATTGCCGGGTTTGAACGAGTAGATGCCGGCGCCATTGAAATTGATGGTGCGTTGGTGGCCAGCAGTTCGATCCACTTGCAGCCCGAAAGGCGCCGCGTCGGTATGGTTTTTCAAGAGTACGCGCTTTTCCCCCATGTCAGTGTTTTGGCAAACATCGAGTTTGGGTTGCGCGGCATGAAAGCAGGAGACAAAAGCGCGCGCACAGGTGAGATTCTGGAACTGACAGGTTTGGCAGGCCTGGAAAGGCGGATGCCGCATGAACTGAGCGGAGGCCAGCAGCAGCGAGTCGCCCTCGCGAGAGCATTGGCACCCAACCCTGCTCTAATCTTGCTGGACGAACCGTTCAGTAATCTGGACGCCGGATTGCGCGCACGTGTGCGAGCCGAGGTGGGCGAAATCCTACATGCGGCCAAAACTACTGCGATCTTCGTTACGCATGACCAGGAGGAAGCGCTAAGCCTTGTGGATCGGGTCGCGGTCATGCTGAACGGAAATGTCAAGCAGGTGGCCTCTCCTCAAGAACTGTACACAAATCCTGCCACGCGTTCGGTAGCAGAATTCATCGGGGACGCGAATTTCCTTCCCGGAGTTGGGAAAGGGGACACTATTGAGTGTGAATTGGGGGTATTGGCCGCACGCAAGCAGATACGCGGGCCCGTGGATATTCTACTTCGGCCGGAGAATATTGAGCTCGTTGCCGCGCAGCCCGGTCTGCCCGCCGCCCGGGTAAGGCACTCACTCTTTTTCGGCCACGACCAGCTGATTACGGTGCAACTCCCAACGGGTACATTTCTGTCGGCGCGTGTGGGCCCATCGGACGCGTACGTATCAGATTTGCCACTGCAGGTTGAAGTACGCTCTCCTGTAGTCGCATATCCACGCAAGAACTGAAGGTCCGTCGCATATCAGCCGGCCCGAAGGATTGAGCAACAGGCACCAAGTCGAGAGGCGACTGACAATGAGCGAAGGAATCATTCTGGAAGAAGCCCCGGACATCCATGAGCAGTTTCAGGTTACCTCACCAGCTCTGATGGTCATATTTGGTGCTTCCGGTGACTTGGCTAACCGTAAGCTGTTGCCGGCGATCTACAGGCTTTCTCAACAGAGGCTTTTGCCGCCCAATTTCATCATTCTTGGATACGCGCGTTCACCCTTGAGTGATGACGAAATGAGACAACGGGCTCGAACCAGTATGCTGGCGAATCCTGAAGTCGAGTTCCAGAGTGCGGATTGGGAGGCTTTTGCCCCGCGTCTCTTCTACATATCCGGAGAGTACGACGACGCCGAAGGCTTTCAACGACTGAGTGAGCGCATCTCGAAGCTGGAGGAGACATGGAACATTGGCGGCAATCGACTTTTCTACCTGTCCACACCGCCATCGGTCTATGAACCCATAATCACCTGTCTAGGCGCCGCCGGCCTCGTTGAGCCTGCCGGCAGGCAGAATTGGACTCGGGTCGTTATTGAGAAGCCCTTTGGCAGCGATTTGCAAAGTGCTCACAAGCTCAACGACCATGTTCTGTCGGTTTTTCAGGAAGAGCAAGTCTATCGAATCGATCACTATCTGGGCAAGGAGACGGTCCAGAATGTGCTCGTCTTTCGGTTCGCCAACGGGATTTTCGAGCCGATCTGGAACCGCAACTACGTTGACAATGTGCAGATCACGGTAGCGGAGAGCATAGGGGTTGAGGGCCGTGGAGGCTATTACGAGAAGTCCGGTGCATTGAGGGACATGATGCAGAATCATCTCCTGCAGCTGGTCTCCCTGACAGCGATGGAGCCGCCGATTGCTTTTGACGCCAAGGCGGTACGCGACCAGAAGGTCAATCTGCTACAAGCAATCCGGCCGTTGCGGCCGGAGGAAGTTCCGGATTACGTAGTCCGCGCCCAGTACGGTGCTGGCACTGCCGCCACGCGTCCGGTCCCGGCCTATCTCGACGAGAACGGTGTTGCTTCCGATTCCACAACGGAGACATACGTGGCCTGGCGCCTTGAAATTGATAACTGGCGCTGGCAAGGTGTCCCCTTCTATTTGCGTACAGGCAAGGCACTGCCGCGAAAGGCATCCGAAATTTCTGTTACTTTCCGTCGAGCTCCTCATTTGCTTTTTGACTCCACGGAAGGATTCGAAGGCTCGACCAGTCAGGCCGGCCAGGGTGTCCGAGCTGCACCTCAAGGGGTGAGGCTAAACGGCGACAGTCTGAGTCGCAATGTCCTGACCATGCGCATCCAGCCGGACGAAGGAATCACGCTCAAGACACTGGCCAAGAGACCGGGCCCTTCAGTGAACCTTACGCCTGTCAATCTTGAGTTCACTTACGGCCACAGTTTCGGCGAACCGCCGGACGCGTATCAGCGCCTTCTCCTGGATGTCGTTCTGGGCGACTCCACTCTCTTCACCAGGCGAGATGAAGTGGAGCTGGCATGGCAGCGGATCACGCAAGTGTTGGATGGATGGCAGATGCAGGAAGAATTGAGGGCGAACGGGAGGACACCATTTCGCCTGCCGCACTACCCGGCGGGGACCTGGGGTCCCAAAGAGGCCGACACACTGCTGGAAAAGGAGGGGCAACACTGGGTTACCGAGTAGATGATCCACTGTAACAACCGCAGAAGCCGCGCAATATCCACGTACTTCACCGCAGCTCTCTTTTGCAATGGCTTCAAGTGTCCGATGTCTAAACTGTGATCGGGAACAGAAAGCTGAACTCCTTCATGTACAGCAACCCGCCACTATCGGGCTAGAGGTGAAGCCGCTAACCACTCTGCTCTTGCACAACCAAATGAAGACCCTATAGTCTGGAATTATTGTAGCCAGATAAGGTGGATGCCATTCAATGGGAAAGATGTATCCTGCCTTAAGGAACACCGGCAGATATGGTTACAAGAAAGGAGCGTTGCTTGACAGTGCTTCAGCCATTGCCCGGCGCTGCACGCAGGTCCGTACCAACAGGCACGATACATTGCTGCGATTCCAGTCTTCCAGTGCGTTTGGAATTCAGATACCAGTAACCGGATCTCAAAGTCGCTAAAGTTGTAGTAAAGGGCAGGTTCCTCAAAAAAGGAGTGGAATGACTGATACAGCATTTGAAACGCAGTCAATCGACCGAGGAAAAGCAAAAGGCAAAGACTTGGACAAGGAGCGGTGTCTCCGTTTCGAAGCCGCCCATAGTCGGTCAGATTGTGTCATTGTCCAACCCAGTCGCTCCGAATTCGCTCTTGCCGCCTCCGGGATGATTGCGGCCGCCTCGTTGATTTGCATACAGGAGAGGGGCGCCTTCAATCTCGCTCTTGCAGGTGGTTCCACGCCGGGCCCGGTGTACGAACTCCTGGCTGAAGATCCCGATGTCGACTGGAAGCGAACACGAGTCTTCTGGAGTGACGAACGTTGTGTTCCTCCAGAACATAACGACAGCAACTATCGCATGGCACTTGACACATTGCTGGACCGGCTGCCGCAGTCGCCAGGAATTGTGGCGAGAATGCCCGGTGAACTTCCGCCAGAACAGGCGGCAAGCGCCTACGAAAAGACTATACGAAGATTCGTACCGGCTGACGAGTCAGGCATACCTCGTTTCGATCTGATCCTGCTAGGTATGGGAGACGATGGCCACACTGCAAGCCTTTTCCCCGGCTCAGAGGCCCTGAAGGTAACCGACCGGCTTGTGACGGCAGACTATGTCAGCAAATTTAAGGCCTATCGTCTTACCTTTACCTACTCACTCCTCAATGCTGGTCGTCACCTGCTTATTCTGGTCAGCGGCGCCTCCAAGGCGATCACCTTGAACGCAGTTCTGAAGGGCCCTCACCGGCCAAACGCACTTCCTGTTCAGGGCGTGCAGCCTGCGACGGGACGGTTGAGATGGCTCGTCGATGCTGATGCCGCCCAATGTATTAAGCAATAAAGAAGAGCACCATCCTTTCAGGAGCATTTCGCAGTGAAAATCGTTGGAAATATTTCGGTTCATCCTCCCCTCCCGCAGACTATCCACCGGCTGCAGGAGTTGGCGTACAATCTTTGGTGGACCTGGACTCCGGATGCCCAGATACTATATGAATCGATTGACAAAGAGTTGTGGGAGCGGGTCAATGAGAATCCTGTCAAGTTTCTGCGTACGGTGTCGCTGCAACGTCTGCAGGAGGCTTCACGTGACCAAGACTACCTGCAGAGGTACAGTTCCGTGCTACAGCGGTACGACGCCTACATGGAGGTCGACGCCGACACCTGGTTTAAGCGCAACTATCCTGGCAGACAGAACGAGCTGATCGCCTACTTCAGTGCGGAGTTTGGATTGCACGAAGCGCTGCCCATCTACAGCGGAGGCCTTGGGATCCTCAGCGGCGATCACTGTAAAGAGGCGAGCGACATGGGCTTGCCTCTAGTCGGTGTAGGCTTCCTCTACCCGCAAGGCTATTTCACTCAACAGATAAACGCCAAGGGGGGCCAGGAGGCGATTTACGAGAAAATTGACTTCTCTGAAGTGCCTGCAACTCAGGCAGTGGATACGGAGGGCAATCCGGTTGTCGTCCACGTCGATCTCCCCGGCCGGACAGTCTATGCCAAAGTGTGGAAGATACAGGTCGGTAGGGTGACTCTATATCTGATGGATACGGATGTGGAGCAGAACGCTAACCAGGACAGAGAACTCAGTGCAAGGCTCTACGGCGGCGATCGCGAGATGCGTATCAGCCAGGAATACGTGCTGGGCATTGCAGGTGTACGCACATTGAGAGCCCTCGGCTACCAACCGACTATCTGGCACATGAACGAAGGGCACAGCGCGTTCCTCAGCTTGGAACGTATTCGAGAGTTGGTGCAAGGGGGAATGGAGTTCGATGCAGCGGCGGAGATCGTGCGTGCGGGCAACATTTTCACTACGCATACACCGGTGGCCGCCGGTCATGACGCGTTTCCTCTGGAGTTAGTCGATAAGTTTTTCTGGCAGTACTGGGGTCAAATGGGCATCGATCGGGAACGCTTCCTGGCGCTGGCCCGTCACGAGCATGAGTGGGGAGCAGAGTTCAGCATGACCGTACTGGCTTTTCGCCTGAGCGCCTATCACAACGGTGTAAGCGCGCTTCACGGCAAGGTATCCAGGCGGATGTGGGGGATTTTGTGGCCGGGAACGCCAGAAGAGCAGGTACCGATCGGCCACATAACAAACGGCGTGCATACAGAATCATGGTTGGCCCCGGAGAAACGGTCGCTGTACGAGCGGCATTTCGGGGGAAGCTGGCTCGACGATGTTGACAGCCCCGAGGCTTGGAGAGGAATCAGACTGGTTCCCGACGAGGAGCTCCGGTCGGCCCACCAGGCGTGCAAGGAGAAGCTGGTCAGATTCCTGCGCATGCGCCTGAAGAGACAGCAGTTACGTCATGGCGAAGGACACTGGAAGCTTGCAAGAACAGAAAGCGTGTTCGACGCGAAGGCGCTGACGTTGGGATTTGCTCGCCGTTTCGCGACCTATAAGCGTGCAACGCTCGTATTTCATGATAAAGAGCGGCTCAGGCGAATTCTAAACGATCCCAATCGCCCGGTACAGATTGTGTTCGCCGGCAAAGCCCACCCTGCCGACGAATATGGCAAGGCACTGATCGAACGCATCTATCGGTTAAGCCAGGAGCGTGGTTTCTTCGGCAAGATAGCAATTGTCGAGAACTATGACATAAATGTCGCTCGTCACCTGGTCGGCGGTGTCGATGTCTGGCTGAATACGCCTCGCCGTCCTTTCGAGGGCAGTGGTACAAGTGGTCAGAAGGCGGCGATCAACGGGGCACCCAACTTCAGCATACTCGACGGATGGTGGCAGGAAGGCCACGATGGCGAGAACGGCTGGGCAATCGGCGAGGAGCGGGAGTACAAGGACGAAGCAACGCAGGACGAGGCCGATGCTCTGAGCCTCTATGCGATACTGGAAGAAGAGATTGTGCCTGAGTTTTACGACCATCCTTCGGTCTGGACAGGAAGAATGCGGAAGGCGATAGAATCTTGCGGACCGCAGTTCAGCATGCGCCGCATGCTGGCTGAGTACACGCACTCCTTTTACGTTCCCGCGATGGAAAGCAGCCACGCCTACCGCGACAAGTGTGGCGAACCGGCGCGCCAGCTTTCGCAGTGGAAGCAGCATGTCCGCAATGAGTGGCAGACCGTCTACGTGGCCGTACCGGAACTTCCTCCGCAGCAGGCGAAGACGGGGGATCCAATTGAGATCGAGGCACAGGTCTGGCCGGGAAGGCTGTCCGTGCATGACATTGCCGTCGAGCTGGTCACGTTCGCCACCCCAGACGGAGGGGAGGCAATCGCGCCGACCGCTGAGCAACGGCAGCCGGTCGCACTGAGGTCGGTTTGCATGGAGGCGGTCATGCACGCGTACCAGGAGCCCTGGCACGATCCGCATGATGGCAGTGTGCGGTACCGAGGTGTTTTTGTTCCAGAGGAGACAGGAAAGTACAGTTTCGGCGTCAGAGTTCGTCCCCACCACTCTGCCCTGATTCATCCACTTGAGTTGGGACTGAGTGCCTGGGCATAGGTTACAGCCAACGACCTGCGGATTGAAGCACAAGTGAGTGATCAGTGAAGACATGGAGAGCAAGGAGGCTCAAATGCACGTACTGATTACCGGAGGCACAGGTCTGATCGGATCGGCTCTGGCAAAGAGTCTGATCGAAAGCAAATGCGAAGTTACGATTCTGACAAGGTCTCCTGACCGCCAACAGTCCTCTGCCTCGGAAGGTGTGCGATTTGAAAAGTGGGACGGGGAGACTGAGACCGGTTGGGGCCACCTGGTCACCGAGGTGGATGCCATCGTGAACCTTGCCGGTGCGGGGATTGCCGACGGGCGCTGGACCCGGGCTCGCAAGGAACAGATCAGAGAGAGTCGAGTGAAAGCCGGTCAGGCACTTGTATCGGCAATCCGCAACGCAGAAGCAGTACCGAAGGTGGTAATTCAGTCTTCCGCCGTAGGGTACTACGGGCCAGGCGATGATCAGATAATGACAGAGGAGGCCTTGCCAGGGACAGATTTTCTGGCGGGTGTGTGCGTCGATTGGGAGTCATCGACCGAGTCAGTTGAGTCGATGGGTGTACGGCGCGTTGTCATACGGACGGGCGTTGTTCTCAGCGCACTAGGCGGTGCTCTACCTCGAATGACGCTGCCTTTCCGACTGTTTGCCGGCGGGCCCCTAGGTAGTGGTAAGCAGTACTTTCCCTGGATCCACATCGACGACGAAGTGGCGGCCATTCGTTTCCTTTTGGAGAACGAAGATGCGTCAGGCCCATTCAATTTAGCCGCCCCCAACCCGCCGACCAACAAAGAGTTCGTGCGATACATCGGGAAGGCGATGGGGAGGCCGTCCTTGATGCCCACTCCATCATTGGCGCTGCGTACTCTGTTCGGGGAGATGTCAACCGTGCTGCTGGATGGGCAGAGGGCAGTTCCAACCCGTCTGCATGAAGCCGGCTTCGAGTTCAGTTTCCCTGATCCTGTTGCTGCACTGCGTGATATGCTGTAAGATGCCCTCTTGATGGAAAACTGGATTTCAAGGCTCTCCTTGGGACGACGAGTCCACTTTGATTGCAAGTTCATTGGGAGTTGACACTGCATGCTGAAACCTGTGGCTGAGCAGCCGGGGCAAGTAAAGAGCTTGGGGAAAGGCAAAGGGGGGAGGTCCAGTTCCAGAGACTCCTCTGGGCTTTCGTCCTCTATGGTTCTCTGGGGAGGAATAGCATTCAGTGGGTTATTCACTCTTCTCATCTGGGCGCTGGACTATCGCCTGGCAAGTATCGAGCTTCTGCCGGACACAGGCTTCTCCTGGTACTATTGGAAGCTTCCCGTCCCAACCTTCTGGTCGCGCGCGACTTCATGGGGATTATACCTTGCCCACCAGCTTGCAATCTGGGTGATAATATACTATGCACAGTTTCTTCGTAAACATCGCTATACGAGCGGTCTGCATAGGGTTAATGTTTGGGCACTAGCTGCCAACTCCTTTTTCATCTTCGTTCACCTTATCCAGACGCACTTCTGGTATGACGGGCTCGCACAGGACACTCCCATTGTCAGCAGCCAGGGCGCGGTCATCGTTATGCTTGTTTGGATCCTGCTGATGGAGAACAACCGACGAGGCCAGTTCTTCGGCAAAAAGGTTCCCTTTTCTCAGGAAGTCGTTCGCTTTGCCCGCACCTATCACGGTTACTTCTTTGCCTGGGCAATAATCTACACCTTTTGGTATCACCCCATGGTCTCTACGTCCGGTCACTTGATCGGATTCTTCTACATGTTCCTGCTGTTGCTACAGGGCAGCCTCTTCTTTACACGCATTCACACAAACCGGTGGTGGACCTTCGCACTGGAGTTTACCGTGCTGGTTCATGGGACTCTTGTTGCCGTCATGCAAGGCAACGGCCTCTGGCCAATGTTCCTTTTTGGATTTGCAGGCATCCTGGTTGTAACACAGATGTATGGATTGGGTCTGTCTCTGCCGAGTCGTCTTCTCATACTCGGCTTATTCGTCGGTTCGGCCCTCTTTGTGTACGGCAATGTGGGCTGGCATAGGATCAACGAAATCGTACGGATTCCTCTTATTGAGTATGGTTCGATGTTTGTTCTGGCAGGTTTGTTCTGGCTGGGATTGAAGATTGCGCGGACGGTCAGGAGCCTGAGGCACGCATAGTGCGACCTTCGAACGCGTAACCGCATTCCCGAACATGAGCAACCTTCACGCGGGTCGGTCTACCGCCAGCGGCTCCTCACCCGGACCGACTAGTTCACCCGAATCGGAGGCAGCACGAAGAAGATGGCAGATCTGGATGCTGGCCTCCCGCCCGAAAACTCTGCCTGCTGCCATCTCGCCCGTGGTTGTTGGAACTTCGCTCGCCTGGGCTGACGGGCAGTTTTCCCTCGCGCCGGCGCTGGCGGCTGCCGCCGGTGCCCTTCTCCTACAGATTCTCTCTAATCTTGCCAACGACTACTTTGATTTCGCAAAGGGCGTAGATACGCGGGAACGGTTGGGACCAACGCGCGTCATGGCGGCCGGACTCCTTACGGCCAGGGAGGTGCGACTCGGTATAGCGGCTGTGCTGGGTCTGGCAGTTTTGGACGGCATCTACCTGATTCTGGTGGGCGGTTGGCCCATCCTGGCTGTAGGTGTGGCGTCAATATTGGCCGCCCTGCTCTACACGGGTGGTCCTCTTCCCTTTGGCTATCATGGGTTGGGGGACCTGTTTGTCTTCATCTTTTTCGGACTTGCCGCCGTCTGTGGAACTTACTATGTACAGGTCGGCATGTTTTCAATGGACGTTCTCGTTACTGCTGTGCCGGTTGGCTTTCTAATCACTGCCATCCTTGTCGTAAACAATTTGCGTGACATCGAGACCGACGCACGGGCAGGCAAGCGGACGCTGGCGGTTCTAATCGGCGCAGAGAATACGAGACGCCAGTTCCTTGCTTTGCTTGTTCTGGCCTATATGGTCCCTCTCCTCCTCTGGCTGAATTTCGGATTCGGCCTTGCCGTCCTATTGCCCTTCATCAGCCTCCCGCTGGCCGTTCGCAGGGTCTACACTCTCTATTCCGCCACTGGGAGGGAGTTAAACCCTGTTTTGGCGGCGACTGCGCAACTGTCTCTGCAGTTCAGTCTGCTGCTGTCGGTCGGGATAGTCCTCTGAAGATGGCTGACTTCGACGTCATCTTTGTTGGTGCGGGCCACAACTCTCTGGTCTGCGCAGGGTATCTGGCCAAAGCCGGATTCCGAGTCGGCGTGCTGGAGCGGCGTCCTGTTGTCGGCGGCGCTGTGGTCACGCAGGAGATTGTTCCCGGTTACCGGTTCGATCTTGGCGGCAGCGCCCACATTCTGATAAACCACACGCCTATAGTCCGCGACCTTTCCCTGGAAGAGTTCGGGCTAAGCTATATCGATCTGGATCCCCTCTTTTTTGCGCCGTTTCCTGATGGCGAGCGGATATACGTCTGGAAAGACATTGAACGTACCTGCGAAAGCATCGCCGGCGTATCTTCTGAAGACGCCGAGAGCTACTTCAGGTTCGTTACCGAGTGGCGGCCGATGGCGGAAGCTATGGTTGAGTCCTTTATGCAGGTCCCGACCCCTTTCAATGTTGCCAAAAGCCTCATTTTTCATAGCAGTGTACATAAAGACCTGCGCCGGCGCCTGCCGGCAATTCTAGGCAGTTATGGGCATCTACTTCGCAATACCTTTGTCTCTCCTCGCGTTCAGGCGGTCATCGGGTGGATGGCCGCACAGTCCGGGCCGCCTCCCACTGAGCGAGTCAGTGCCCCCTTTGCACTTTGGCACCCCATGTATCACCGCTCCGGAGTCAAGAGGCCCCGGGGAGGATCTGGCATGCTGACGCTGGCGCTGGCGGGCATGATTGAAGCGCACAAAGGGACGATCGTCACATCAGTCGCCGTCGAACGGATTATTGTAGAAAACGGAAGGGCGGTCGGCGTTCGCGCGGTAGGCGGCGAGATTTACACCGCCGGGCGCGCTGTAGTGTCGGGTGCCCACATCCATACAACACTCAAGCTATTGGAGGGGCAAGTCCCACCCGCGGGCGTGGCAGCGGCGCGGAGATCCAAGATCGGAAATGGGTTCGGCATGATGGTTCGGTGCGCGGTGAGTGAACTGCCCGATTACGACGGCAGTGAACGAAAGGAGAAGAATCTCGCTCTTCCGGAACACCGGGCTCTACAGTTTATCTGTCCTGACCTGGATTATCTGGAGCGGGCCTACAGCGATTTTCTGGCGGGCCGACCATCCGCGAATCCAGCCCTGATCGCAATGACGTTTTCGGCTGTCGACCAATCTCTTGCGCCGCCCGGCAAGCACATCCTCTTTCTGTGGGGACAGTACTTCCCCTATGAACTGGCTTCTGGCGAAAGTTGGGATGACATTGGCGACAATGTGGCGGATCGGATGCTGGACAAACTGGCTGAATACGCCCCCAATGTCGCCTCCTCTGTCGTAGGCAGGCTGGTGCAAACGCCGCTTTGGCTGGAAAGGGAGTTGGGCCTGTTGCGGGGGAACGTCATGCATCTTGAAATGTCGATCAACCAGATGTTCATGTTGAGGCCCTCGCTCCGGATGAGCAACTATCGAGGACCGGTAAGAAACCTCTATCTGACAGGAGCGAGTATGCATCCAGGTGGGGGAATAATGGGCGCAGCCGGCAGAAACGCGGCCACAGTACTCCTCCACGACCTGGACTGATAACCTCGATTTCCATGGAGGTGAGAGACGCGACTCTACTACCAGAATCACTTGTTTCTCCTCTTGCGCAAGCCCAATTCATTGTTAACGATCAACCTAAATGATAGAATCTGACCATGGATTCCCAACTGGCATCAGAAGAGCAACGCACCATGATCTATCGAAACCGCAGCAGCGGCGAGGACGCTGTTGGATATGTATGTGGGGAAGAGATCTTCCGCTTACGCTGGGGAACGGGCGTGAAAATTGGGCGAAGTGAACAAGATGAGGCCGGTTGGCGGATTCTCCGTTCCACGCGATTCGACGAAAAGGAACTGGGAAGGATTACGACGGACGGCGTGATCCACAGCCACGGCCTTTTCCAAGGGGGCAGTTTGGGCTGGCTTGAACCGGACGGCACGGTGATACAGGGAGGACTCATCTTCTCCGAAGAGGACGTAGGACGTGTTGACGGTCCCCAGCTGCAGATTGCAGCTGCAGCTTTGCTCTTGATTTTTGTTCCGGAAGAGGATGAAGGGAGCAGGGAGATGGTGAGGCGAGGTTGAGTATTTTTGGATTGAAATGGGAGTTTTGGATTTAGTTTGACTATGCGAGCTCACAAATGGCTGTAGTTCAGACGTCGCGATTGCATTTCCATGTCCGCGAGTCCGGGAGTCCGGACGGCGTTCCTCTTTTGTTACTTCACGGCTCGCACGCGACCAGTCGTTGGTGGGAGCCCTTTTTGGCGATCCTACCGGATTCCATCCGAGCGGTCGCCCCTGATCTGCGGGGCTGCGGACATAGCACGCGCACGAAGGACGGATATGAAATCAAAGAACAGGCTGAAGATATTGCCGAACTGGTTCGCGCACTTGCATTGTCAGATTTTGACCTTGTGGGGCACGGAAGCGGTGGGGCCATCGCCATCGAGTTCGCTCTCGGCCATCCCCAAGCGTTGCGCAGCCTGATTCTTGTTGACAGCGCGCCGATCGAAGGCGCATTTACGCCGTTGCAGGGGCTGCAGTTACTTTCTCAGATGCGAGAGGACCGCTCTCTCTTGCGGCAGGGCCTCTCTGCGCTGCTTCCAACAGCTCCCCCTCCTACGATGACCCTTCCGGAATTTGAAAGCTTTTTCGAGCAGTTGGTCGACGACGCTGCTGCCATGGCGCCCGCTGCGTTTACGGCGGTGGCTGAGGCGTTGGGACGGTGGAATCGACTTGAGGACGCGCACAGACTGACATTGCCGACACTCTTGCTACAGGGGTCGGAAGATATCATCGTTGAAAGGGACGAAGCCACAGGTTCCCTTCTCGCAATTCCCGGTGCGTCCAATCTCGAAATACTTAGAGGCGTCGGCCACAGCCCCATGATTGAATCACCGGTAGTCCTTGCCGAAAGGATAATAGATTTTATCACCGAGGACTTTGAAGGTTTTGAGGAAGCCAGAGACTATGCGCAAGAAAACGCGGCATCTGCCGACAATTCAAGGAGCCATGAGTGATCCGGCCCTTTCTTGGAGGAACCTTCTGCAGTTGGGAGCAGTGACTGGAGAGACACATGCACTCTGAAAGTCAGCAGGAGTTGCGATCCCACTGGGACGGACGCTACCGCAGTGGGCAGACACCCTGGGATACTGGAATTACTCCACCGGAAGTTCAGGCGTTCTGGAAGGAGCAGCCCAAGCCCGCACCTGGGTCTTTCGCGCTCGACATTGGGTGCGGCACAGGTCTTAACACGCTGTATCTGGCGAGGCAGGGCCTTTGCGCCATCGGGTTCGATCTCTCGGGGCAGGCGCTGCAGTTGGCGCTGCAAAGGCGAGAAGCCATCAGCCGTGATGAGAAACTCCGATTGGGGGGAAAGGCCATGTTCGTGCAGGGGGACGTCAGCATGCTGCCTGTAGACAGGCTGGGTGCGGTGTATGCCCTGGACATCGGTTGCCTTCACAGCTTGCCCGACGAACTTCGTCCCGCATACGCAGAGGGAGTACACAAGTCCCTGAAGGAGGGAGGGCATTTCCACTTGTACGTGTTCGACAGGAGCAGTTCGGACGGTCCCGGCGCCAGGGGAATGCGTGAGGGCGAGGTAGCAGAACTTTTCTGCAGTAAACTGGAGATTGTAACTGAGGAGATTGGTGTCTCTTCCACCCTGGCCTCTCGCCCTTCACGTTGGTTTCTTCTCAGAGAGACCCCCTGATTCCGTAGACAGGATAAAGCGCCAGTTGCGAGCGGATTCGAACCAGAGTCATTCTGAGGGCAGAACCATTCAGGGACACTCGGTCCTCTCAATTGGAGCAGACCCCCCTCCATCGTTCGGCTGTGGGTTCTCCGGACTGAAGGAGGTGTTTGTGTCAATCAGAGGCGGCCGGTCGAAGATGCGCCTGAGCTCCTCAGCGACGTAGTCCCAGTCGACAATGAACACGGACATTTCCTGCCGCCAGCCAGGCCTCATTGCATCAGGTGGTCTCAGCACCAGTCCCTTTATGTCGGCCTCCCCAAGAGAAAGACCAAACCGAGCGTAAGACAGCGTATCCCACTTGCTCACATCCGTGTCGACAGAGTAGCGGAGAGCATCATACAGTGCCAGCGCACGGGGCAGCAGATTCTGTTCAACGAGCTGTTTTCGTAACGCCCACACTACACGCTGTTGACGCCGTGCACGTTCCAGATCTCCACCGCCGGAACGGCGGCTGCGGACATAGCTAAGGGCCTGTTCACCGTTCAACAGATGCTCGCCTGGCGGCAGGTTCAGATAGATGTTTTCTTCAGGATATACCTCGTAGAGGTAGCAGTCTACATGAATCTTGAGTCCGCCCAGGGCATTTATCAGGTTTACGAAGCCTTCGAAGCGAAACCGGATAAAGTTGTCAATCGTGATACCAAGGCGGTCTTCAAGAATTCTAATAAGCAACCTGGGACCGCCTCCGCCAGGCGCGTCCATTTCACCCAAATAGTCTATGACGTTTATCCGGTTCGGGAGATGCCCGGGAATCGGGTCGATGTACATATCCCGGGGGAAAGAGACGATAGCTGCCTCTCCCAGGTCGGGGTTCATCATGAGCAGAATGATTACGTCTGTTCGCCAGTTGGGCTGGTCCAGCCTCTGGTCGCTGCCGAGGATCAGCACGTTGGTGGTTCTGTCCAATTCGGAGACTGTCGGAATCGGTTGCGGAGTTGGCGTGGCCGTGGGTGTAGAAGTTGGCACTATGGTCGCCGTGGTCGTGGCGGTAGGGGGATCCTGCTGTGCCGACTGCAGCCCCTGTTGTTGCGGGGTGGGTATGTTTCCCTCAAGCTCTCGAGAGTTGCTGCCAGCAGGGGGTCCGTCCGACTGAGCCTCGCGAGATTGGGCGTTCTCGATCGGTTCAGCGTCTACAGAGTCGCTCTCGTAGTTGACGATGAAGAAGCTGAGCAGAATGGCGCTGCCAAGAATCAGCAGCAGGTACGGCCGGACAAATGCGGGCAGACTTCGTCTGATTGTAGTGCGCGTTTGATTCAGGGGAGCTGGGAGATTACGCCGCAGTCTCATAGATGGAAAGTTGGTCGCAAGAACAGGTTGGACTGCAGGCGTCTCGCCCTAATCCTATTTCAGAAACGTAAGGGGTAATGAATCGGCGGAAAGTGAGGAATCGGAAGCCAGACCGGTTCTATCTCCCCCTTTCATATTCAACTACCGTTGAACAGCCAAAAGACTATACTTCCAGATTGAGAAGGATACGACGAAGTATGTCCATGGCGCGATTACCTACCCAGGCATTAGTCAGGCGGTCCGCCCCACCGAATGGAAAGCGGGCCACTTCGGTACGTTCAGGTCCGGCGCAGCCAATCCAGGTCTCTCCACCCTGATTTGAATGGAAAGTCTCATCCGGCCGGCCGCTGGTGATCACGGCCAGACCGTGGGACACATTGCACTCTTTGCGCAGTTGCAGGGCCAGGTCACGGGCGACATCGCTCTGCGGCGGCTGGTCAAGCAGCTGCCGAAAGGAGGCATTTTCCTGGTCGGCTTCCTGGATGCGGACGGCACTGTCTGCGCTGAATCCGTTCTTCATCCTTTTGGCGATCGCCCCTCCTGAAACCGTTTCCAGCAGCGCGACGCTGGCATCGGCCTCTCGCAACAGGCGAGCCAGGACAGACTCGACGGTTTCGTCCGGTGTCGTACTGTAAATGTAACTGCCGATCACAGCGCGCACCTTTGCCTCCATCTGGTCGAGGAGCTGCTCTGCCTCGTCGGCGCTGGGGGCCCTTGCTGCAATGCGTACGTCGGCTTGGCCCAGATGCGCGGCGAGACCCATGGTCGGGTTATTGCTATCCATGAGATCTCCCAACTCGGCGTCAAGGCTGCTTTCTCCGATACCGACAGTTCGCAAAATGCGCCGGCGGATGACTCCAACTCCACCAGTCAGGTCCTGCAGAAACGGGAGCACGAGGTCGGCCATCATGCGCTTCATTTCACGGGGAACGCCCGGCATGGCGATAACCTTCCCGCTTCGGCCGTGCCGTCGATCATAGGTGATGAATCCTGGCGCCGTTCCAACCGGGTTTTCCAACACGGTTGCTGCTTCGGGTATCTGTGCCTGACGGAGGTTGTTCTCGCTCATGCGCCGGTAGCCCCAGCGGGAGAATCGCTCTCTAAGGTTCTCTTCAATGTCGGGATGGCGTTCCAGTGGACATCCCGTGGCATTTGAAATTGCGTCGCGCGTAATGTCATCAGCAGTCGGGCCAAGGCCGCCAGTCACAATGACTACATCGCTGCGGGCCAAGGCCATCTCCAACACACCGCGCAGACGCGGCTCGTTGTCGCCTACTGTAGTCTTGTAGTAAAGATTAACGCCAATCTCCCTGAGTTGCTGAGCGATCCAGGCGGCGTTTGTGTCGACTATGTCACCCAGTAGAATCTCAGTACCAGAAGTTACCAGTTCGCACGAAACGCTCTTGGAGTCTGTCATGGCTTTATTCCGTACTTGACTCAGTACTTCCCAAACTGCCAATTTGGTTCAAACTCAGGACTATCCACCTTCTGTTCAGCTATAGCAAGAGAGCGGCCTGACCTCTGATGCTCCTGACGCGGCTTGCCAGGGCGCTATTTCCTTCGCGACTGAAGCGTTCTTCCAGCGATTTCATCGCGTCTACGAACTCTCTAGAGAGGTCGGAGCGATTTTCCTGAAGCAGGCGGCGCATCGCACCTTCATCCGGGGCCGAGAGAAGGCGATTGAGGAGCCTCATTTCGGGCGGCATTTGCTCTTCGAGCATTGCCACCGCCTTCTCGTAGATGGTTCGCAGCCTCTGCGCGGCGAAGGCAGCCTTGTTCTGTTCAGCCTGTCTGATGTTGGAAGCAAGAACCGTAAGAAACATCTCGTTGATGTGTTCAGCGTTTTCCTTGAGGGCGGCTTCGGTATCCGGCGCCTGCAACACTTCCTGCAGTACAGCCTGCACCTGCTGTGCCGCCATCTGCTGGCTCTGGCTGCGTTGCTCGCCGATTTCGACTATCCGCTCTCGCATCGCGATCAATGCCGCCCGCTCCTCCGGGTCGGTGGAGTTTTCCAAGCGGTCGGCAAGTCCGAGAAGGAAATGGTAATCGGTGAGACCAGCCGCGGCGTTCAGAACTGCGGTGGCAACTGCCTCGCCATTCTCTCCCTCTTTCCAATAGTCCAGCAGCTGAGAAAGCAGTTCTTCGCGGGTCGTACTGGGCCCGATCCTGGACAGTGCGTCCTGGACGCGTTCCTCCAGTGCCTTGAGTTCCTGACCGGCTTCAGTGGAATCAAGAAGAGAGCTTCGCAAGTTAATCAGCGCTTCATGCTGCTCAGACTCGCCTTCAGCGGCAACGGCATTGATGACCTGGCCCAGGAGTACAAAGAAACTTGAATCAATCAGAGCCTTGTTTCTGTCGACGACCATCTTCATAGCGCCTTCGTCGCTGCCCAAGCGGACGAGATTGCTGATAAGGTCTGTTTGCTCGCGCCGCCGGCGCAGCATTTCCGGTGTGACACCTTCGAACCCCCACAGCTTTTCGATGAGAGAGTCCCACTCGAAGAATTGCTGCGCCTGAAACATGTAGCCCTTGCGCTGGTCGGATGGGAGCCGGGCCATCAACGCCTGGCTCATTTCGCCGATCATTTTCTGCGTTTGCATGTCGTCCAGTCTGGCTTGGCCGGGAACGACGACCCCCAGGAACTCATGTTCGGGCTCATGGACCATCAGCGGAACACTGAGAGGACCGCCTGCACCACAGGCATTGCAGACAGCCGTATTGATTTGCCCGGCCAGAAGCAGTCCTTTCAGCTCCGGATTTGCACCCAGGTCCACAATCGAAAAGACGGCGGCCGTGTAGGCTGCACCGCAACTTGGACAGGTGACTTGTGCGCCGGTCGGTGGAAACAGCAGGTCAATTTCCGGTCGTTGACCCTCGGCGGCTTCTGACGCGCCTACCTCCTGGGCCGCCTGTGTTTCGCCTTCCGGGCTAGCGACTTGCTCGTCGGCTGTTGACTCTTCAGCGCCCGAGTCAGACGGACTCTGCTCATCCCGTCTGGAAGTGGCAAACCCTTTGGGAAGTTCGATTCCGCCTGACGATTGGGATGGAGGTGGGCTGCCCGGTGTCCAGATTTCACTCATGGTATTCAGTCCAGTTCCTCATGAAAGCTCAGTTTTGTCTGTAATGCTTCCTTAACCAGGGCAGCCAATCCCCAGCGCTGTTTCGTCAGTGCGTCAACAGCCCATGCCTGGTGCGTAGACCGCGCCGCCAGCTGGCGTCGTTTCGGGTCGGACAGATTCTGCTCCTCGGCCATCACGCCAAGCGGCGCCAATACGCCAGCCACTGAGGCGGCCAAATCGGCGAATTCACGCAGATCAGGCATCTGTTCGGCGGCGGGATTCTCCACTGCCCGGGCAAGCGCCGCGCCCAACGGAAGCAGGGCGGAAAGTTGGTCAGCTTCGACCAGGTGTCTGACTGCCGGTATGACCTGGTCGAGCGTCGTCAGCACCAGCCTGCCGTCCAGCTGTATCGACAAGCTCAGCGCCTTGGCGAAACTATGGGCCGCAGCCGTGTGATTTCTTTGACGGACGTGCAGGAACGCGTCAACACGAAAAGATTGAACCAGCCCAGGGCCGTCCCCAATGGCGAGGAATATATCCTGGGCTGATCTATTGTATTCGGATGCCTTCGCCACCTCGCCGCGAGACTCTTCCAACGCAGCCAGTTGCGCCAGGGCCCGTCCGCGTCCCGCGTCGTCCTTGCCCTTTGCCGCGGTTTCAGCAGCGTTGGCAATGATAGAGGCGGCCTTGCCCAACTCGCTCCTCTTGAGGCAAGCAGCACCCTCCTCCAGCATGCGGGACACCGTATCTGAGGGCTGCAAAGTCAGACGTTCGCCCTCAGTCAGCGACGTGTTTTGTATGATATTCCGAGATTCGATTGCCAGCCCTTTGAATTCTATCGAATGAGGTCAAATTGGCCTATTCTGATTCTTCGCGCGCGCAGACGAGTCCAGGACTCTGAATTCGCTGATTTCACTCCACCAATTCAGCGTCTTGCAGAAGGTCCTGTTCCCCAAGGATCGGAATGCCCAACTGCTGGGCCTTGTTCAGCTTGCTTCCGGCCTTTTCTCCTGCAAGCAGAAAATCGGTCTTTGTGCTGACGCTGCCGGTCACTTTTCCGCCGGCGGCCTCGATGCGCGCTTTTGCTTCGGCCCTGCTCAAGGTTGGTAGCGTGCCTGTGATCACGAATGTCTTGCCCGAAAACAGAAGCGACGCTTCCTTTACCTCCCGTTCCTGGTGAGGGTTTGCAAGGCTGACTCCCAAGTCTGCAAACGACTGCACAAGGGCCCGGTTGGGTTCCAAATTGAAATAGGAGACCACAGCTTCTGCGATTTTGGGGCCCACGCCTTCAATGTCACTAAGGGCCTCCAAGTCCGCATCCATCAGTTCCTGAAGTGTGTCATATTGGGCCATCACCAGTTCAGCGACCACGTTTCCGACGAATCGGATTCCCAGCGCCGTCAGCAAGCGGGTCGCTCCGCGGGACTTGCTCTCCTCGACGGCGTGACGAAGGTTCTGGATGCGCTTCTCTCCGTAACCTTCGATTTTTTCAATCTCTTCCCAGGGGAGCTTGTAGATATCGGCAAGGGTCTTTACGTAGCCTTCAGAGACAAACAGGTCTGCCTGTCTGGAACCCATGCCGACAATGTCCATCGCCCCTCTGGACACGAAATACTCAAGTTTGCGCACGAGCTGGTCGGGGCAAGCATTATTTACACAGTAGGTTGCGGCTTCTTCGGGAGGGCGCTCCAGGCGTTGCGAGCATGACGGGCACTCGGCAGGCATCCTCCAGGGCTTCTCGGAGCCGTCGCGAAGCTCTTTGATCGGCCGCAGAACCTTGGGAATCACGTCGCCGGCACGCTTGACCAGGACGGTGTCACCGATGCGTATGTCCAGTTCCTCAATGTAGTCGGCGTTATGGAGCGTGGCGGCCTGAACGGTCACCCCTCCGATGGGGACAGGCTCCAGGACTGCGTTGGGGGTCACCGCGCCAGTTCTTCCTACTTTGACGCCAATGTCCAGCAGCCTGGTCGTTGCCTCCTCACCTCCTGTCTTGAAGGCGACAGCCCAACGCGGGTCTTTGCCGGTAAAGCCCAAAAGCTCCCGCTGCGAGAGCAGATCGACCTTTACGACCATGCCGTCCAGGTCGTACGGCAACCTTGTTCTCAGTTCATCCCAACTGCCTACAAACTCGATCAGGTCCTCCCATTCTGCGTCGCCGAAGCGCCTCGATTCATCGCAGACCGGCAACCCGTAGGCCCTCAGGTGCTCCAGCGAGTCCCAGTGCGAACCGGGAGGATTCTCGAGCCCTTCTTCAAGGAAAATCTGGTAGGTCCAGAGCTTCAGCGGCCGCTCAGCGGTAACACCGCTGTCCAGCAAGCGGAGTGAGCCGGCGGCGAAGTTTCGAGGGTTGGCGTAGGTGCGCTCGCCCTTGCGAGCCTGTTGCTGATTGAACAGTTGAAAATCACTTTCTTCAACATAGACTTCGCCGCGGACTATCAGGCGCCGGGGGGGTTGCATCTTGCTGTCACCGCCGGCATTTGGAACAGGAATTCGGAGGGGAAGGTGATGAACGGTCCGAAGATTGGGGGTGATGTTTTCGCCGGTTTCTCCGTCTCCGCGCGTGGCGCCAAGGGTAAAGCGGCCATCGTCGAACTGTAGAACGACAGTGAGTCCGTCAAACTTCGGCTCTACCACATAGGCGAGGCGGGCGTGTTCTTCCTCCGGCAGCAGACGCAGCAGACGATCGCGCCAGCGGTGCAGGTCCTCCTTGCCAAAGGCGTTTGCCAGGCTCAGTACGGGGACCAGGTGTTGCACCTTTTCGAAGCGGTCAGCAACGGCTCCGCCGACGCGAACGGTTGGACTGTTGGGGTCTTTCAGTTCCGGGTTCTGATCTTCAAGTGTCTGGAGTTCGCGGAAGAGAGAGTCAAATTCGGTATCAGTGATCTCAGGGTCGTCGAGAACGTAATAGCGGTGCTGATGATGTGCGATCTGTTCTCTCAGGTCTGCAATTTTCTTGACGAGCAGTTCAGTTGCCGGTGAATCACCTTGTGAAGATATGGTCATGGGACGTCCACGACGAAGAAACTGGAAGCGCTCCACCCCACGAGGGGATTCCCCTCTTCATCCAAAGAGCCGGGCACGCGCATTCTGTACCACAGATATCCATCGAGGGGAACGGGATATTCTGCGTGGTCCGATTCAGGGTCGGCGTCCAGGACCACCATAGTCACACCTTCTTCGACGGTTTGAATGAAATTACCTGCCCGGCCCGGCTCAGCCCGCAACAGGACGCCCTGGCCGCCTGTATTGGCGACGATCACATTTGCGTTGATAGGAAGCAAGACCGGTGTGGCCGTTGGGGTCGGCCCCGGAGTGCTGGTTGGCGGCTCCGGTGTCGGCGCGTCTGCCGCAACTTGCTGCACTGTTGGCTCACTCGGCGCGGGTGTGCTGCTTTCCGGCGCAGCGGTCAGACGTGAGATACCCAGCCAGACCAAGCCGGCAATCAAGACAAGGGTTAATCCGCCGAGAACCCAGACAGGGCCCGTTCTTCCCAATTTGCGGGTCGGTGGGGGCGCGGCTGCCACCTCTGCGGCGGGTGTCTCTTCAAAGTAGCTGTATTCAGTTGCAGGACGGGCCTCATCCGTTGTTTCAGAATCTGGCGCGATATTTGCCCAGCTTCCTTCCGAAGCAGCCGCTGCCTGCGCGTTAAAGTCGGGCTCTTCAAGTTCATTCCCAAAAGAAGGCCCTGAGAAATCGCCGGCGCGATCGGACTCGTTTGCAGGGAACTCCCAATCCGCCGACTGGTCAGAAGCTGCCTGGACATCCTGAAGTTGCTCGGACTCGTGCCAAACTGCGGACTCGCCGGCCGACGAAAAGACCGGCTCCTCCACGGCTGGTGCAGTCGATGCCACTTCACCCGGCAGATCGGTTTCAGGCAGAGACTCTGGATCGGAAGCTTTGTCCGTACCGGAGTCTATGTCCGAATCTGATTCGGAATCGCTTTCAGCGGAGTCCTGGTCATCTGAGGAAAAAACAGGCTCTTCGACTTCGCTGTCTGTTCGCCGGGTGTCATCATTCACTTTGGGCCCCTCCCGGTTTTATTTCGCTTCAGCAATGCCAGCAGCTCATCCAGAGGCCTGGCATTGAGGATATCTTCGGTGCGCAGCCAGGCGCGGCGGGCGGTATGAACGCCATATCGCATCAGCTCGAGCTGTTCGATGCTGTGCGCGTCGCTGTTGATGACAAGAGTACAACCCTGGCCAACGGCGAGGCGAGCATGATCGGCGGAAAGGTCCAGGCGTTCGGGATTGGCGTTAATTTCGACGGCCGTACCGGTTTCAGCGCAGGCCATTAGTACCTGATCCAGATCCAGGTCTGAAGGCGCACGCCTACCCAAGAGTCTGCCAGTCGGGTGCCCCAGAATGTCGACGTAGGGGTTGTGGACTGCCTTGAGGCAGCGTTCGGTGATGCGCTGGCGATCCTGACGCAGGCCGCTGTGTATGCTGGCCACGACCACGTCAAGCGAGGCAAGGACCTCGTCAGACAGACCCAGTTCGCCGTCGCCCAACACCTCAACCTCGGTGCCCTGAATCAGCCGGAAGTCGATGCCCAGGGCGGAGTAGTTTTGGTTGACTGCATCGATCTCGCGGCGCTGCTCAAGGAGCGCTTCCGCGTCAACGCCGCGGGTCACTCCCAGGCCGACACTGTGATCGGTAACCGCCCAGTAGCGATAGCCGCGGCTGCGGGCGGCTTCGGCCATCTCGGCGACGGATGACTTTCCGTCGCTCCAGGTGGTGTGGCCGTGGACTTCGCCGAGTATCTCCTTGCCGGCTATCAAATTCGGAAGCTGGCGACCTGAAGCAGCCTCTATCTCTCCATCGCCTTCCCGCAGCTCCGGCGGTATGCACTGCAGTCCGATGAAATCGTAGAGTGCTTCTTCACAGTCGAAAACCCTTATCCCGTCGTGTCCATCGGCTCTACCGAGGGAGCCATTGGCCGTTCCGGCATTCGCATCAATGGCAGTTAGCCCGCTCTCGTCAATTTGCCAACCAATTGCCTGAGCAATCTCTTCAACAGCTGTGAGGTGGCCCTGGCTGCCTGTCGCAAGGAGGAGGGCGGTTCCCCAACTTTCTCCTTCAACCAGCCGGAGAGCCGCGTGAGGTCCATCAACGAGCGACACGGTCACCGCGTCGGGCTCACTTTGTACAACCTCCGCTACCTGCGGTAAACCCTTGAACAGATTCAAGGTTTGTTCCGGGGAGCTACTGACGGCCAGAAGTTTGACTTCGCCGGTCGTCTCTCGCCAGCGACGGAGACTTCCGACTATTGAGATACGCTCAACGGCTCCCCCTCCGTTCTCTGCTCTCAACCCAGTCAAGAGACTTTCTGCAAGCGGCAGAGAACTGCCGATTGGCGTGCGGTCGTCGGACCGGCGGCTAAGCAGCTCTATGCTTTTCAGAATCCGCTTTTCGGTCTTGGCTCCAAAACCCTTGAGACGGCGTAGCCTGCCTTCCTCAGCCGACTTTTTCAGGGCATCGACACTGGTGATATCGAGTTCTCGCCAAAGGCGCTGCACGGTTTTGGGTCCTACGTCGGGCACCTGCAGCATGGCGACAACGCCAGCGGGAACCTGTTCGGCGAGCGCGTCATAGTATGGCAGGGTGCCCGTATCGAGCAGTGTCTGAATCTTCTCAGCGATCGCTTCGCCGACTCTGGGAAGATCCCGCAGTGCGCCGGCCGATGCGATTTCATTGATATCCTGCTCGAGGCCGTCGATGGTCCGGGCTGCGTTTGTATAGGCCATTACGACGAATCGGCTTTCTCCCAAAATCTGCAGCAGGTCACCGGTCGCCTTGAACACTCCGGCTACCTGCTTGTTGCTCATGCGGGGTCGCTTTGTTGCTTCTGCCACTGGTTCAGCCCTCTAAACGGAGTCGTCCGGAGTCAAAATTTCGTCGCAACTTTCAGGTTACACTGATCATCTGGATCAACGCAAATGAAGTATATAATTCAGGGCAAACGCGTCTCAATCTGATTTCCGATTCCGTTGAAATCATGTTGAGTGCAGAGCGCGAGCAGGTGAAAACCGTCTTCCGCATGCGTATTCACCTATAGAAGACGCGGCAGCAAGGCCCACAGGCGTGGATATCAATCTGAAATTCTGCCAACGTGCCATCATTCGTGTACATCTCTATGTCTTACCCCGTCCCGGAGCGGAATCCGGCGGCACCCCGACATCTTGACCCAATCTGGACGCGATGGTCCTGGTGCATGAGAGTGTTCTAGAGGGTCTGGGAGTGTTTGGGAGGGTGATTTCCCTTTTTCCCGGGACTCATGTGCTTAACTACGCAGACGGTAGTTCGCCGCGATTCAAGTAGCCACCCGATGATCTGCTTCATTTGGTTGCATTTTGCCTTGGGCAAAGTTGTGTCAGGCCGATCCATGTCGATACTGGTCGAGGGATTTACCCTTTTCTTCGTTTGCCTGCCTGGGCCGGCAGACGATTGCACATTGATTTGCTGGGGGGCCGTCGAGCCGCCCCTTGAGGCAGGCGATCTGCAAGAGGCAGTATATCACGGAATTGGCGGGTTTTGCGGGTGAATTGGGAGAAATTCGATTGTATTCATTGCATTGCCAGGGGAGGCGTAAACGGTCTTGTCACGAGTTTCCTCGATATTCACGTGGTGAACACACTCCCATCTCAGCTTCTTCATCTGTCGGCCCTTGACCACATTCCAGTCCAATTCAGGTGCAGCCGCTCTAAACTCATAGTACTGCAGAAAGGTCAGCGTGACTCTGGCGACGTGCAGACAGTCGGAACTGAAGCGCGTTCAACATTGCAACCTACTTGTTGGGTGTTTCTCATCTCATATTGTGCAAAGGCGAACACAGAATGTGTGATGGCGAAGATTCACGTTTGCAGCCTCGTTCGCACATTCCTGCTTTCGCTTGTAGAATGGCCGCAGAACAGGTACCGCGAGTAGATTCCGGCTGGTCGTGCTGACGGCGGGGGCAGCCCTCTGCAATCTCGACGCCCGAGCAACAGAAGCAGGAAAAGTCTTGGCTACCATTCGATTGAGCAAAGTTTCCAAGGAATTCGGCGTTCAGTTCGGTTCTTCGCGCGGGTCGGCCATTCCCTGGATGCGCAGTTCCGGACCGGAAGTGCGGGAAGGGGAAGACGAGGCAGCTGACCGCGTGCAAGCGTTGGACCAGGTGGACCTGACGGTACCCGACGGACGGACGATGGCGGTGTTGGGGCCGTCGGGTTGCGGCAAGAGTACGCTGCTGCGGGTAGTTTCGGGGCTGGAGCCGGACTACAGCGGCGAGCTGTACTACGACGACCAGAATATGATGGACGTGCCGCCGAGAGACCGCTATATCGGCATGGTCTTTCAGAACTATGCACTTTATCCACACTTTGAGGGCCACGGCAACCTTTCATTCTTCTTCCGAATGCGCAAAGCGCCGGACGAGGAGACGGAGGAGCGGATACGGGTCACTTCGGAGATCATGGGGATTGGCTTCAACTCGCTGCTGCAACGCAAGCCGGGCACGTTGTCAGGAGGGCAGCAACAGCGGGTCGCGATTGCGCGGGCTATCGTGCGCAGGCCGCGTGTTTTTCTCTTCGACGAGCCGCTGTCCAATCTGGATGCAAAGCTGCGTTCGCAGACACGGGTTGAAATCAAGCGGCTCCTGCGCAGGTTCTCCATCACCGCCCTGTACGTTACACACGATCAGACGGAGGCTATGGCACTAGGCGATCTTGTGGCGGTGATGCGGGCAGGGCGGATCGAACAGGTCGGCCCGTTTGAAGAGGTGCGGAGGCAGCCGGCCAACACGTTTGTTGCGGGTTTTCTGGGCATCCCGCCGATGAGTTTGCTACACGGCGCGGCAGTGGAAGATGGCGGGATCGTCGCAGGCCAGGGAATGAGGCTCGTTCCGCAGAGTTCGCAGCTGCAGGCGCTCAAGTCCGGACAGAAGGTGACGATCGGGATCCCGGCCGAGTCGGCGAAGGTAAAGGTCAATGAAGAGGGACCCACGTTGGAGGTAGAAGGCGGGACGGGGATACCAGCCAACTCCTGGCAGGGAACGGTGGAGTCTGTGGAACCGGACTATGGCAGGCAGGTGCAGTTCATCAGTTTCCGGTCTGGGGCGCATCGCCTTCTGGGCCAAGCAGATGTGCGGGAACGGATTGCCCTCGGCGAGCAAATTGTGACGCAGTTTGAGGATTCGGGACTCTACTTCTTTGACGATGAGAGCGGGGAGCGCATCGCCTGAGATCCGGCTCAGCCCGCTTCCTGACCTTCGGGAACCGGCTGCGCACCTTTGACGCGCATGTACTGGCTCGTATAGAGGTCGTGGTAGAAGCCCTTCATGGCCAAGAGCTCCTCGTGGGAGCCGCGCTCGATAATGCGGTGATCGTTTACGACCAGGACTTCATCGGCATTGCGGATTGTGCTGAGGCGGTGGGCGATAACGAAGGCTGTGCGGCCTTCCAACAACCGGAGCAGCGCCTGCTGGAGCTGGACTTCGGTACGGGTGTCCACGCTGCTGGTCGCTTCGTCGAGGATGAGAATGCGAGGATCGGCGAGGATGGCGCGGGCGATGGCAATTAGCTGGCGCTGTCCCTCACTGAAGTTGTTCCCCTGCTCTGAGACCTGTGAGTTGTAACCCCCAGGAAGCAGTCGAATAAAACTGTCGGCGTTAGCCAGTTCCGCCGCGGCGACGACCTCTTCGTCGGTGGCGTCGAGACGGCCGTAGCGGATATTTTCGCGCACGGTTCCGGAGAAGAGGAAGGTGTCCTGCAGGACGATGCCGAGCTGCTTGCGCAGGGACCCCTGCTGGATGTCACGAATGTCGTGACCGTCGACGCGAATGCTGCCCTCGTCAACGTCGTAGAAGCGGCTCAGCAGACTGATGATCGTCGTCTTGCCGGCGCCGGTGGGGCCGACCAGAGCGATGGTGGCGCCGGGCCTGGCATGGAGACTGATGTTTTCCAGGACTCGTTCGGGTTCCGGCTCATCCTTGAGATCCGGGGGCGCGGCCGCTCCCGGGAGGCGGCCGTTTCCGCGTCCGTTGGAGACGGGGACTGCAGGCGGCTCCGCATCATAGCTGAAGCTCACATTATCGAATTCGACTTCGCCCTCTATCTCTTCGAGGGGGGGCGCACCCGGCCGATCGGTCACTGTGGGCTTCACGTCCAGGGTTTGGAAGATACGCTCTGCGCCAGCCAGTGCGGACTGGAGCTGGTTGTAGAGCATGGCAATGCCGCGCATGGGGCGGAAGAAGTTCATTATGTAGATAATGAAGGCCGCCAACACGCCGACTTCGAGTGTGCCGTTGATGGCCAGCCAGCCGCCAAGGAGGGCGGCGACGGCGACGGTGATGGTCATCATGGTTGTGAACATGGGGCCCAAAGCGGCGGTGATGATGTCTGCGGTCATACCGGCTTTGCGGTACCTGGAGTTGACGTCGTGGAAGGTTGCGTAAACCTCTTTTTCGCGGGCGAAGGCCTGTACGACGCGAGCGCCGGTAATGTTCTCCTCCATGACTGCGTTGAGGGCACCGAGGTTGTGCTGGACGGTGCGGAAGGCGGCGCGGCTGCGGCGGGTTACCTCGCCGGTGATAATCAGCATAAGGGGCATGATGACGGTCATGGCCAGGGCAAGCTGCCAGTTGAGAAGGAACATGGCGACGAAGGTGCCGCCCAAGAGGAGTATGTTGGAGGTGAATTCGATCAGGCCGTTGGAAAGGGTGCGGTTTATCGCTTCTGAGTCATTGGTGATACGACTCATCAGATCGCCGACCTGGTTGCGGTCGTGGAATGCCATCGACATTTCCTGCAGATGGGTGAAGAGGCCGGCGCGAATATCGGACACGAATCGCTGGCCGAGGACGACCATGATGAGGCCCTGGACGGCGGAGGCGCCGGCGGCGCCGACATAGACAGCGACGATCTGATTCACCAGGGTACGGAGTCCTACAATGTCACCGGTTACGATATAAAGATCGATTGCGCGGCCAAGCAGCATCGGACCGATAAGCCTGAGGACCGTACTGATGGTGACAAAGAAGGCAACAATCAGAAGTTGAAGGCGGTAGGGCCGCAGGTAGGCGGCCATGCGCAAGAGCGTGTGGCGCGTGTTGCCGGCGGCTTCTCCGGTGAGCATGCCACCGCCGCCAAAGCCGAGGCGCATTGGCTGTCGTTGGGGAGGTCGGGAAGCAGTCATAGTAATTAGATTGGCGCAGTTCTATTGGCGAGGCGGTCAGGTATTACCGGTCTCAGGCCTCTTCAAACTGGGAGTAGTAGATCTCCTGGTAGATTTCGCTGCCGGCCAGAAGCTCTTCGTGCGTGCCCTGGGCAGCGATCTTGCCGTCGTCGAGGACGAGGATGAGATCAGCGTCGACGACGCTGCTAATCCGCTGTGCGACGATGAAGGTCGTGGTGCCTTCCATTTTTTCGGCGAGGGCCTCCTGCAGTCTCAACTCGGTATCGAGGTCGACCGAGCTGGTCGAGTCGTCGAGAATGAGGACGGATGGTCTTGTCAGCAGGGCGCGGGCGATGGCGATGCGTTGCTTCTGACCGCCAGAGAGGTTGGCGCCGCGGGCCTCGACCATGCTCTCGTACTGGTCCGGCATCTGCATGATGAAGTCGTGGGCCTGGGCGGCTTGCGCCGCGTTGACGACCTCTTCTATTGAGGCATCGGGGCGGCCATAGGCAATGTTTTCGCGCACTGTTCCCGCGAATAGGGTCGTCTGTTGCAGGACGACGCCTATTTCCTGGCGCAGCTGGACCGGCTCCCAATCGCGTACGTCCACGCCATCGATCTTAACAACACCGCCTTCGGTGTCGTAGAAGCGAGGGATGAGGTTGACGAGTGTGCTCTTGCCGGAACCGGTTGCACCCATCAGGGCGACTTTCTGTCCTGCGGCGGCGTGCAGCGAGATTCCATCCAGCACTTCTTCGCCGATGGGACGGACGTTGCCGTTTCTTGTGCGAGTCAGCATCTGCCCGTTCGCAGGCGCGGCGTCGGGCATGCCGCCCTGGGCAGGAGCCCGGCCATTGCCGGAGCCATCGGATTCCAGGCCTCTTCTGATTCGAGAACCGGAATAGTGAAAAGAGACGTTTTCGAAGGAGATTTCCCCGGCAGGTTCGGTGATGACGGCCGGCGTTGGAGGCGGTTGGATGGCGGGCTCCGTATCCAGGACTTCGACGACGCGTTTTGACGAGGCTTCGGCGCGGGAGATCATGGAAAGGATGTTGCTCAGAAGCAGCAGGGGCGACATACCGATCAGCATGTAGTTGCTAAAGGCGACGAGCTCGCCGATGGTAAGACGCCCGCCGATGACGTCGATACCGCCCCGCCAGATGGCGATCGTCGCGCCCAGATTTGTGAGGACAAGGAGCACCGGCATCACCAGGGCGAGGTACCTGCCCACCTTGATGTTCTGCTCCATATAGTCGACGTTGTCGCGGTCAAAGTTTTCAATCTCGTATTGCTCGCGCACAAAGGCCTTGACTACGTGCACGCCGGCAAGGTTCTCCTGGACAAGGGTATTCAGCTTGCCCAGCTTCTGCTGCACGATAGAAAACAGAGGGCCGACGACGCGGAGGAACCAGAAGATAACGGAACCCGAGATGATGAGCATCGCAACCATGATGAGGCCGAGCCGCCAGTCAATGACGAGCATCATGGCGAGACTGCCGATGACCATAAGGAGCGTACGCAGCAGCAACGCCATACCGGCGCTGAGGAACATGCGGGCAACGTCGACGTCGCTGGAGACGCGGGTCATGAGCTGGCCGGTCTGCATGCGGTCGAGGTTGGCGAAGGAGAAGCGCTGGATGTGACGGAACAGGTCGTTACGCAGGTCGAAGGCGATGCCCTGCGAGATCTGGGCGCGGGCGATGCCCTGGCCGATGGTGGTGCCGGCGCCGAGAATGGCGGCGAGCAGCATGATGCCGCTGCCTTGCCAGACGGCGGTCATGTCTCCGGCGCGAATGCCCTGGTCGATGATGAACTGGACCATGCGCGGGGTCACGAGCTCCATGAGCACGGGCAGGATGGTGGTGACGATGCCCAGCACGGTCATCCATGCATAGGGGCGCAGGTAGCGAATTACTCTGGCTAATCCACTCATAGGCAGAAGGTTTCAGGAGTTTCAGAGGGGCTGGCGGCGACGGAAGTGGCGCCAGCCTACTAAAGCGGTTTCGTAAGTATAGCTTGAAGTGTTGAAGGGGTGCAAATGTCCGAATCAGGATTTGCTGGATTTATTGGATTTTCAGGATGGCGGGTGTCTGGCAGGCGGGGGAGGATAGATGCGGGTGTTGGACGAGAGATTGTCTGAATCAGGATTTGCTGGATTTATAGGATTTTCGGGATGGGGGTG
>VXOE01000345.1 GCA_009840225.1 Caldilineaceae bacterium SB0662_bin_25
CCCCTTCCCACCATCTGTTGCGGGGGCCGTTTTTTTTTTTAAACCCCCCGCCCCCCCCCGCGCGCCGGGTGGGGGGGGCGCCCCCCCCCCCCCCCCCACGCCCCCCCTACTGCCTGGCCGACCGGGTTTCGATATTCGTACCAGGTGCCTATTCGAAGGTGCCCAGCCCGACCACGTCCCGCCAGCCCCATCAAATCCCCGCCGGTGCCGGCCTTGTACCTGCCCACTCGCACCCCAATTCTGGAATGCACCCATCCGATCTGTCCATCCCGTACCCTTGTCCCCCTGCAGCCCGCCCTCTCATCCCGCGCAGACTCTTCCATCCGACAGCCAACAACCGGTCGCCTGCCATCCAGAAAATCCTTATCAATCCCGAAAATCCTGATTCAGACAACGACCACACAAGAATTCTGTGATGCATCCATCGGATATATTCATCTCGTACCCTTGTCCCCTGCAGCCCGCCCTCTCATCACGGGCAGAATCTCTCATCCGACAGCCAACAACCGGTCGCCTGCCATCCAGAAAATCCTCTTCAATCCTGAAAATCCTGATTCAGACAACGACCACACAAGAATTCTGGAATGCACCCATCGGATATATTCATCCCGTACCCTTGTCCCCCTGCAGCCCGCCCTCTCATCCCGCGCAGACTCTTCCATCCGACAGCCAACAACCGGTCGCCTGCCATCCAGAAAATCCTTATCAATCCCGAAAATCCTGATTCAGATAACGACCACACAAGAATTCTGTGATGCACCCAATCGGATTCCCGCGCTTTAGATTACTCTGCTCCTGGTGTATGATTCCAACTGTATGCAATCTCAAAACATGGTCAACCCTACGACGAAGGCACTGGCCGCCTGGACCACCGAAAGGACTTGAGTTCCAATGCCCGATCAACAGCTTGGCGACAACACACCCTACATCTTTGCACACAGCCTCGGGCAGCAGCTCGACTTGAGCGCCCAGGAATTCCCCACGGTCAACGCAGACGGCCTGCCCGTCGTAGACCTCACCCAGGAACAGAAGTACTGCTTTGACAAGAATGGCTGGCTCCTCATCCCCGGCGTCTTGTCCGCCGAGGAAGCCAGGGAGATGCGTGACTTTGGCCTTCAGCTTCAGCACGACCCCGAATCGATCCCCGAGCACGAGCGCTCGCCTCTTGGTGGGCCGCTGACAAAGCTCTCCGACCACCCCGTTGTCGTCGGCTTCATGAACGAATTCGTCGCCTTCCCGCCTCTCTCACGTCACAACTGTTACGGCTTCCGCATGGAGTCCTGCAGTCTGTTCTACCGCGAAGCCGGAGAAGGTAAGTTCGGACCCCACAACGGCAGCGGTTTCTTCCGCTTCCCGGGCGACACCCACTTCTACCACAGTGTCCCTGGCAAGTCGCACGCCGGCCTCACTCGCGTCGTCTGGGAACTGAATCCCGTCCGCGAAGGTGACGGCACACTCCTTGTGACCGGTAGCCACAAAACAGCCTATCCTGCACCCGAATCCATCCACGACCAGTACTCACCGATCTGGGACGATTACACCTGTCCTCCCGGCTCCGTTCTCTTCTTCACCGAATCGCTGACCCATAGCGCCCGCCCCTGGACCAACCGCGAGATCCCGCGCGTGGCCATTTTCAGTTGCTACAATACCCCCGACAGCAAGTGGCACGACTGGGATCCAAATCCCGACCTAGTGGCCTCGATGCCGCCCCTGCGCCGGACCCTTTTCCGCCCTGTGCGCGCCGCCAATAATCTGAGCGACGGCTCCCATTACAGCGTCTAGGCAAGGCGTGAAGAAAACTGTCGACTTTGGAAGGAACAATTCCCGGGGCGGCTTGATTCCTTATCGGTCTCGTGCTCGCCGGTCACAACATCTCATTAAATCGTAGGTTTTCGCTGTCGGTCCTGAACATACACAGCTACAGCAGGAGCCCAGTCCATGGCAACCCTTCTCTCTGCCGGCAAGGCCGCTGCCTTCCAAATGGGCAAAGGCGATTCCCGCAACCTGGTCGGGCCCTCCACAGGTGCGCAGGACATTACCCTCAACTACTCCGTTTTCCAGGCTGACGAGGAATTCCCTCAGCACTTTCACGAAGAGTCTGCCGACATATTCATAGTGCTTGAAGGAGGCGTCTCAGTACGGCAAGGCGATGTCTACACGCCAATCACGGCTGGCCAGTTCGCCTACGTACCTTCCCCCGAAGTACACGGCACCGTCAACACCAGCGGCGCTGAGGCCACCCTGATCAGCTTCCAGGCGCCCCCCGACCAGGCCCTCTACCGCGGAGAACGCGACCCCTCCAAAACAGGCACCACCCCGCGCCCGCCTGAAAACCACCGTACAACCGTACGCATCGACAAACTGGCCTCAGGAAACGCTTCGGAAGAAGGAACGACGGCATCGTGGGCCCCGGCCTCGCCCGCCACGGGGACGCCGGAGATGCGGCTGGACTATTACGAGCTGGGCCAGGGAGGACTCTTGGAGGCTGCGTCCGCTAACAAGGAAGCCGTCTGGTTTGTCTGGGGTGGCGAGGTATCGATCACAGCCGGCGGAGATACCCTACGCGCATCACGTCACGAAGGCGCATTCATCCCTGCAGGCGAGGCCCAGACCCTCCGCAACGACCGCAATGAAACGGCCCGCCTCATCCGCTGCGAGGCCATCTAGAGGGTCCTGGACTCTACTTGGAACTCAGCTACAAATGTAAAGGGCACCAAGGATCAGAAAGTGAGTCCTTCGTGCCCTTGTTTGTCTCTCATAGACTGACTGGGACCTGCAAAAGTCTGGCTGATCCGCCCACTAACACCCGCAAAACCCCACCATACTCAGCAGTACTCTCTTATAAGCCTAGCATTAAACTCACAAAGGAAACTTGCTCAGCCAAGCCAGCGTATACTTTTTTTCTCCATCCCTCCCCAATGCCATGGTTGACTCAACCAGCCGTTGAAAGCGTATGATCATCGAAGCTCGAACTGTAACGGCATCCCGCCCTTCGGATGCAGAGTAATCTGCGGGTCCAACTGCGCGACATAGCCATCCGGTATTCGAAGGCGGAAGCGTTGGGCAATCGCCGCTGCCACTAGAGTGCTTTCCGTAAGCGCAAAGCCTTCGCCAATACACTGTCGTGGTCCAGCACCAAAGGGAATGTAGGCAAATCGGTGACGATTTGATTTGTTCGCCGCATTGAACCTTTCCGGATCGAACTCCAATGGGTTGCTCCAGTGTTCCGGCAATCTGTGGGTTATGAAGGGGCATAGAGCGATGACCGCGTTCGCAGAAGTGGTATAGCCGCCGATGATGTCGGCCTTGTTTCCCCATCGCGCCAGGGCATAAGCGGGTGGATACAATCGCATTGTTTCATCAATTACTTGGCGCGTATAGACTAATTTGGGGAGGTCTTCAAACGTCGGCAGCCGACCGTTCAAGGCCCGGTCCACTTCATCCTGCACCTGAGCCTCGATCTCAGGGTATCTTCCTAGGCAGTAGAAGAACCAAGTGAGCAGAAGCGTCGTAGTCTCATGTCCAGCAAGCAGTAGAGTGATAACCTCATCGCGCAGTTGCTTCTCGTCCATGCCTTCGCCCGTATCCTCGTCGCGCGCGGACAATAACATTCCCATGAGATCGTTTCCCGGCGTGCCGGATGCGCGCCTCTGGCTGATCATTGAGTATATCAACCGATCAAATTCACCTATATCTCGTGTGAATCTGCGCGTGCTGGGCCAGAAGGGTACACGCATCGTATACAATGAAATCGGTGAGACCGCCAGCTTGAGAAAGACCTCATTCAGCCTGCCGAATGTGTCACCCACCTCGCGGGCCTCTCCGGTAAGGTCTACGCTGAACAGCGTCCTGCCCACGATTTCCAGAGTCATTTCCATCATTTCGCGGTCGAAGGCGACAATTTTCCTGGCGCGAGCGGCCTGGTCCCATCGAGAGAATCGTCGCTCCGCCGCCGCCGTCATTATCTGGGCCATCTCCTGAATCTGTCCCCGGTGGAAGGCCGGCTGGGCTAACCGGCGTTGTCGTAGCCAGGACTCGCCATCATTGCTGATGAGACCTTTTCCGGCCAGAGGATACAGCAGAAGAAAGGAGGGATGGGGTAGTTTGGTGAAATTCTTGTAGTTGTCTTGCAGGATGTACTGGTTGTGGTCGGGGTGAACGAAGAGGTAGCCCCAAAAACCGGCGATGAATCGGTACTTTGTTGCTGGCCCAGCTTCGTCTACGAATTCCTGCAAACATCCAAGCGGATCGCGCCTGAGTCGGCTGAAAGTACCGAACAGAGGATTAGCCTTGGGAGAGGGGGGAGAAGAACGCTGCTCTATCGAGTCGGCTACGCTGGTCATGCAATTCGCTCCCTGTTACGCGGTTCCAACGAACTCCTTAGCTAAGTGCCCCTTCACTTCACAACGGCTGAATGAGCGAAAATAACAGAAATACGAATTTATTGTGAATTGATTCACAATATTGAGTCTAGCACTTCCTTTACGCATTGTCAATGGGTTTTTTGTCTCCAATGGAATGGTGCGACGAAATCGGTTTCCGTTGCATAACGAAGTCTGGCCTTTAGACACCACTAAATGGCCTCACTCCTGATTTCCATCAGAAGCCTCCTCACTTTTCTGAGAGTCGGACTACCGCCTCTCAATTCGATCTGCTCTAATACTTCTGTCCAGTGAGCCTCTTCTCTGGCGGCATCGAGAAATGTCAAGCCTTTGTCGTGCAATTATGCAGGCCAGCAATTTATTACGCCCCGTCGCTTTTCTCTCCGTTCCCTTAATCAGATCGCCCCGTAGTAGTGTAGTTTACGGAGATTGAATTCGACCTTTTCGGGGCCGTATCCCTCGAATTGGTAGTTGTCTGGGCCCTTAGGCTTGTTGCTCGCCAGTACTTCCTCAGTGCGAAGCAGAATCTTCCTGCACAGGTCTAGATCAAGACATACAGTTGTTGATGCCATGTGGAGATTCCTTTCAACTTTGACTTGAAAAATGTACTACCTTTCATAACAGTTTTCAATCGGATTGGGGCTTTTTGACGCAGGAAATGTAATACATTTTGAAGATGTACTGCATGAAAGGAGGGGTCTTGCTGCTGTATCCGACCTATGACTTCGGACAACAAGAGTGGTGATCAAAAAGGCCACCCTCATTTGAGGGTGGCCTTTTTGATGAAAGGTTCGACTACTTAGACTTAGGCAGCGGCGGATACGCAGGCCCTCCAGCACTCAGTTCTGAGTAGGGGAGGCCCTTGTTGACCATCCCCTGCACCATGTGAGCCATCTGGTCGATTGTGTCGGAAGGCCGTCGTTATGCCGACCTTCAAACTCACAAACGTAGCGGTCCAAATGCTTATGACTCATGTGATGGTATACCCCGTAAAACCCTCGTTTCGTCTTGGCCCGGAATGACTCCATGCCGTTTGTATGCGCCTGCTCCTTAACAAACTTGCTAACACTGTGTTTGATAGCAACATGATCGCGGCCTATTCCCCTGTACCACGCTGCTTCGTCGGTATAGAGAAGGGTGTTCTTCGCGCCCCTTCGCGTGCCTTCGCTGATCAAAGAAGTGTATTCTTCGCCCCCCTTCGTGGACAAAATCAGATAGCAACCGCCGTCGACACCGAAGCCTCACGCACCTCCTCCGCGCTCACCTCCCGACCCAGCTGATTCGACAAATAGATGCCCTCTGAAATCAGCATGCAATTCAACGCGATCTCAGCTGTCGGCAGCAGCTCCACCCTCCCCTCCACAGCGGCAATCCAATGCTCCTGCTCACTGTCGTAAACGTCTCCCTGCCCGTGAACATTGTGCAATCGGAAATTGAACATCTGCAGATTGGCCGTAGAGTCCAGGTCCAGGTCTCCGGCGCTGTGGAAATAGCCGAACGGCTCAAGCCGCACCCCCCCTTCGCTGCCGACCACGTACGAACCCTCAAATGCGTCCAGATTGATGGCCCACGCCTCGATTATATCCAGCGTAATGTTGTCGGCCAGCCGCACGAATCCCAGACCCAGCTCCTCCACATTGTAACCGCTGCTTTCCCGCCGCGCCGCGTTCATTGCAATCTCCTGGTACGTCTTGCCTGAGATTCGCAGCACATCCGGGTTGCCCAGCAGGTAGAGCATCGTCGAAATGTGATAGACGCCCATATCATACAGCGCGCCCCCGCTGGCGGTCTCCTTGTTCACGAAAAAGGGCGAACCGTATCCGTCCACAAACGGCCGCCCCCGCCGTCGATACCCCGTCGAACGCGCGTGATACACCTTCCCCAGATGCCCGCCGTCGATCAGCGCTTTGGCCGCCTTGGTTTCGTTCGTAAAGTAAACACGGTTCTGGATGCTGAGCATCTTGCCGTGCTCTCTCGACGCTTCCAACATCCTTTCCGCGTCGACGTAGGCGCCGGCCATCGGCTTTTCGCAGAAAACGTGCTTGCCCGCCTCCAGCGCTGCCACCGTCGCCGGCATATGGAAATTGTTATGCAGACAGACATCGACCGCCTTGATGTCATCGCGCGCCAGCAACTGGCGAAAATCCGTGTACACGCTGGCGATTCCGTTCTCTGCAGCCACCCTCTTGGCCTCGGCCTCGTCGATGTCGGCAATCGCCGCGATCTCCACGTGCGGCATCATCTTATACTTGCGTACGTGGCCCTTCCCGATCTGGCCCACGCCGATAATCCCGATTCGAGTCTTCTCGTCTGTCATTGTCCTTTGCTCTTCTTGTTACGTGAGTAATGATGAACTGGTCCAAAAAGCACAAATTATCAAATCTGCCCAGCCCAACTGTGTCCCATCCGATAAATCCTTAGTGCCCGTTGACACTTCCTTCCATCCCGCCTCCCCCCGCACGGGCACCCCTCGTGAGTGCCCACGTACGCGCCACGACCACCAGACCCCGCCTCCCCCCGTAGGGGCACCCCTTGTGGGTGCCCACGTACGCGCCACGATCACCAGACCCCGCCTCCCCCGCAGGGGCACGCCTTGTGGGTGCCCTCATACGCGCCTCAATCACCTGACCTCGCCTCCCCCCGTAGGGGGCCCCCATGGGGGGGGGCGGGGGGGCGGCGGGGTGGTATAAACAAATCCGAGGCCCCCCGACGGAGAGGGATGGGGGTTGGGGGGGGGGGGGT
>VXOE01000034.1 GCA_009840225.1 Caldilineaceae bacterium SB0662_bin_25
CGACCGACGCCGGCGTCAGGTAGACCGTGCGCGCCTCCGCATCCGTCTTCGAGCGGCCCACGGTCAGCCGGCCCGAGCCGTCGTCCCAGCGCACAAAGTCATCCCACGTCAGCGCAGCCGCCTCCGAGCGGCGCAGGCCTGCGTCCGACAGCACCCGGCACAGCGCGATGTCGACCAGCCCCCGGCGCCGCGCCTGTTCGGGCCGCTCCATCTTGCCGCCCCGCCCCACGCGCGGCTGGCACGCGGTCGCAGTAACAACCGCCAGCGCCTCCGCGGTCAGCGCGTACGCCTGCCGCGGCGCTGAAGCCTGCCGCGCCAGCCCCGAGATCGTATCGGTCACGACCTGGTCGTTGGCGGTCGGCTCGACACCGACCAGCGCCTGCACCTTGCGCAGCGCAGCCACCGTCATGCGCAGCGAGGAGATGCCGGCGCCGTTTTCTGCCCGTTCCTGCAGGTAGGCGCGCAGCGCGAACGGCGACGGCATCAGCGCATGCACGCCCAGCAACGCGGCCCATCTTCCCCAGGTTGCCAGCGCGCTGCCGTAGGCGCGGCGCGTGTTGGGCGCCAACGCTTCCAGCGCGGCTTCGAAGCGCGTCGCCTGTTCGGAGTCGTACGGTCTATAGAGCCCGAGCGCGGCCTCCTGGATGGCGACCAGGACAGCCTCACCCATGCTCGTCGGCGCCTCGCTCATCGCTCAATCCTCTGCCTGTAAATCCCCGCAGGAAGGTCTACAAAAAAGCCTATCTTCATAAAAGCGCGATAATTTCGTTTAACGTCGATTTATATAGGCCAGTATACACCACCCATGTAAGGGTTGCGAACATGCCAAATCGCGACAAAAGAAGGGCCTGCGCTTCACCCGCTGGTAAGCGGCCGCAACGACCGTCTCCTGCAACTGCGGCCGGCCGCCGCAGTCCGAATCCGGGGCGCCGTCGGCAAATCAGGCCAGACACCGCCTATCGAGAGGTATCCCAGGTACCCTAATGCGATTTCAGGCGCTCTACGGGCTTCCTGTGGTGTTTCCATTTGGATGTTTGGGGTGAAAAAGTTGCATCTGGGTGGTTATATGACTCTTGGAATGACTACACGAAGTATTCCGCGTTCTCCCAATCCATCGGCAGTAGCCGGTCCCACAGCCCGCGACTCCTACTGTCTCCAGCCGGAAACATTCCGAAAAGGCCTGCATGCGCTCCGCACCTGCCGGATTTTGAACGGCTTACCCTGAATCTCAACGGGACCGAGTCGACTTGGCGTGCGTCAAGGAGGTCTACTGAGACTCGGAGCCGGAAGCATCTGACCTCAGTCCTCGCCGTAGTCAAGCACGATCTGCAGGATGTCCTGTAGACGCCCATCGATCTGCCCGTAGGTCGCGGCCGCATCTTCTTGATCGATCACGCCGGCAGTCAGCCCCTGCAGATTCGGCATCAGTGAAAGCAGCCTCCCCATGCGCCGCGCGGCCGTCCACCGGCGCGACAACCCAGGGCCGATAGCCGCTTAACTGCGAAGAGATCAGCCGGATGCCGTTGCGGCGGAACTACACAGGTGTCTGTCCTATTCGGATTCCGGAGTCGGATAGTAGCCCGAATTGACGATGAACTCGTAGGGGAAGGCGCCTCCGTCCGGCAACGGAATGTGGCCGGTGAACACGCGGGCGTAACCCACCTTGGGGACTTCGGCGCTGTCGGAATCGTCGGCAGGGTTGTCGAAGTAGTACTCCCAGAAGCCGTCTTCCGGGCCGCTTTCCGCCGCGGCGATGAGCTGATCGACGATCAGTTCGCCGGTCGCGATGTCGCGGGAAATCCCTCCCCGTCGCAGCTCGAACCGGTCTGGAAACCCGCCGTGAAACTGGATCAGCTTGCTGGCGCGATCCATGACGGAGAGGTAGACGGAACCATCTCTCCAAGGTCCGTTCGGATCCCGCAGGGTGACCCGGGCTTTCGCGAGGACGTTCGAGCGGGCGACCGGATCGTCGGACTCGAGAAGTTCGACGATGTACTCGCCCGCGGCCGTGACGAAGGCCTTCAAGGTTGCCCGGTCCACCACTTCGCCGGCCGTAGTCGCGGGGTCGCCGTAATCGAGGGCCTCGTCGCTGATGGGAATCAGGTGAGACGCGTCGAGCTCGAATCCGGCGAGCAGAACGGTGGGGCGCTGTACGGAGCCCGTGAAAAAAATGGTGGCGTAGCCGGAGGCGTCCGCGATATCGGGTACGTTGAATGCACCGCCATCTCCCTGTACGGCGGCAGCGAAGGCGGCCATGGCCGCGGCCGGGTCGGTCAGGGCGGCCGGGTCGATCCCCAAAGCGTGAAGGATCGCTGCATAGATCACGGGGTTGAGTTGTCTGCCGGACAACGACATTTGCTGCGCGTGAACGTACACCCTGCCGTCGGGCGTCAGCTGCACAAGGTAGGTGGAACCTGAACGCCACGGACTCCCCTCCTGCCTGAAGAGACATCTAAGGTATAACGTCTGCTCTACGGCCCTTTCTCCTTGCAGCACGCTTACGTGATTGTCTCTCGCGGCCAGCGCGAAGTCGGTCAGGCTGGCGTTGCCGTCTTCCACCTGTTGCGCCGTCACCCGCGCATCGGCGGGCGGAGCAACGCCGGCAGGCAGGGGACATTCGGGCTGCGCCTGCCTCGATTCGGGTTGCACCTGCTCCGGTTCGAGCAGAACGAAGGTACAGGCGGCGGAAACGAGCATGCCAAGCGAAAGAGAGAGACAAATGACGGCCTTCCGGATTACACTTTTCATGGTGCGTTTCTCCTGTTGGAAAGAAGCATTGGAGTCAAGCCTTCGCCGTAGGCTGCCCGCGGCGCAGACAGTACTGTCTGCGCTGAACGAGCGGATTCATAGCCTGAGTAACCTGAATTCGGAGTAAATGTGAGCCTGAACAAGCTGGTAGAATAGGAGTCCGACAACAACGACTCACCAGCGACGATCTCAATGTCATATATCGAGTCCAGCACAACGTAGCGCATCTCCAGCAGCCCGCTTTCAGGAAAGATTCTCGAGTCCTGCAGGCTTATGCCTTCGGGTAGCTCCCCGAAACTGTTCAGATAGCTGTCGATCGTCTCCGGACGCAACTAGAAACCGGTCGGACCGTCCATCCCCGTGTTCGCCGCCACAACGCAGAACTCGCCGGCAGGTGTGATCTGACCTGCCGCCAAGGCCGTCACCCGGCCATCCAGGCGCCGAAACGCCTTGGCGAGAATAATCAGGTCGGTGGACAGGGCTTGCACCTTGTCGTTCAAACCTTCAATCGTAACCTCCCCCTGAGCGAATAACAGGGTCGGTGCGATGTGAGCCGGCAACGCGATAAGAATCAGAGCGCGTTCTATCGTAAGACATTCCCTCTCTCCCCATATGCACGGGACAATACTCGGGTACGGGTATCGGGTCCGAACTGGTGATGATTCCGGGCGGATAAAGCACCTCCCGCCTGGCGTTGCACTTGCTGCAGTATTCAACCTCGCTGTAGCCGCCCGATTCGTGACGGTCCGTTCGTAAAACCTCCCAGCTGTGTCTGCGACTGAGGTCTCGTACTTTCATCTTTCTGATATCCCTGGGTACTCCTTGTAAAGGTATTTAAGTCAGTCTGTTGTCAACTGCCTACAGCTGGAAAACGAGCAGGGCTGCGGCTTCGTGGCGAATATATATATCTACTCGGTGCTGGCCGCGGCGGGCCTGGCACCGCTTTTTGGCATATGCTTTATCCCTCGGCCGCCATCCAGTCGCTGCTGCCGCGAAATTCACAGCCGTGCCAGCGTTTGATCACGTAGAGCGGCCTTTCATCACGGTCCGACATATCCCCGGCAGAGAACAGATCCCGCTCAAGGTCTCCGACGAGGAAATCAATGTCATCTGTCGTATCCCACAATTCGTCCTGCTGATCCGCGTCTTCAATGCCGGTTATGCGTTCGTCAAGATCATTGACACGGGAAAATGACACATCGATGAATTCGCCCAGGTGAGTGACGAGACGCCCGTCGTTGTCGGCTTCCTGGGCGTTGACGTTGGCGACGGCGAGACAGAATATGATCAATACAATTGTGATGAGGATCAGAGCGTAACGGTTGATGCGCTTCACGACCGGTGTGTCCTTGTTTCGCGAGGTTTTGGCTGGTGAATGGTGTCCCGAAGAACACCAATGGCATAGCCGGTCACACAGCCTGCCGGATAACCACTCGCAGTCCGATAGCCGGCAACCACAACGGACTGCACTTCCTCAAATGGACTGCAACTAAAAAATGGAGATGGCAGACCCTAACCCGCAGCCAGAAACAGATCGATCCGTTGCGCAAACGCCTCATCCGTCTGGTACCGGATCCGCCACTGACTCAGGGTGCTGCGTGGCACGCCCGTCCTCTCCGACACCCGCCGGTTATCGTTGATCTCGCTCAAAAGCCGTAAGGCCTCCGCCTTCTGTCTGTCGCTGTACATGCGCCGCCTCAACTTGGGCGGAAACTTCAATCTGCGTTCACTCATGGTCTTCCCCACTGCATCAGTAGCAAGCTGCATCTGCCCCTTCGACCGCGACGCAGCCCTTTCCCCGTTCCGGGCCGCCCTGCCCTGACGGCGCGAACGTTGTCGATGACGCTGCCGTAAACATGATCCACAAACGCGTCCGTCTCCATTCATAGACCACAAATTATGTAGTATACAGCGTCAAAATGTCATTTGTATGTGAATCGTTCGATTTTTTGTGCCAGTATTATGTCAGTTGTTCACCAAATGATAGAATAGGGACCGTCGATCATACGCGGCCCAAATCAGGACCCGGATCCAGCCCCCGAACCAGGGGCGCACCGTCATACCAGGTAAGGAGACAAAGATGAAGCCCACCGACGAGCTGATACAGGAGAATGAAGCGCTGCGGGACCGCCTTGCCCGGTCGAGCGATCGCCTCTCCCGGTTGAGCAGTGCCAGTCTGCGTATCAACGAAAGCCTCGACTTCGACGCCGTCCTCCAAAGCGTCCTCGACTCCGCCTGCTCGCTCACCGGCGCCGGATATGGCGTGCTCACCCTCCTCGACGAAACGGGTCAGGCCGATGACTTTCTCTCCTCCGGCTTTACTGCCCAGGAAGCCCAGGGCCTGTGGGACCTGCCCGGCCATATGAAACTCTTCGAACACGTCGGCAATATCCCGGAACCGATTCACCTTCCCGACCTCATCAGCCACATCAGGGCCTTCAACCTTCCCGAACCGCCCTTGCCCGGCGATGCGACTGGTCCAGTTCCCTTCCTGGCGGCGCCCATCCTCCACGGAGGCGAACGCGTCGGCAATATCTTTCTCGCCGAAATAGGGACCGGTCAGGAGTTCACCGCCGAAGATGAAGAGACCCTGGTCATGTTTGCATGCCAGGCCGCGCTCGTCATCGCCAACGCCCGCCGCTACCGCGACGAGCAGCGCGCCAGGAACGACCTCGAAACCCTGATCAACACCTCCCCGGTCGGTGTCGTCGTATGCGACGCAGAAGCAGGGATACCGGTCTCCTTCAATCAGGAGGCCAAAAGAATCGTCAGCAGCCTGCAGATGCCCGGCCGCCCTCTGGAGGAGCTCCTCGACGTGATCACCTGCCGCCGCGCCGACGGACGCGAGTTCGCCCTCGAAGAGTTCTCCCTGGCCCAGGTGCTCAGCACCGGCGAGACCATACGCCTTGAAGAGATCGTATTGCAGGTCCCCGACGGCCGCAGCGTCAAAACGCTGATCAACGCCACGCCCATCCACTCACAGGAGGGCGTCGTCGAATCGGTCGTCGTGACCATGCAGGACATGACGCCGCTCGAGGAGCTGGAGCGGCTGCGCGCCGAATTCATGGGGATGGTGAGCCACGAACTGCAGACCCCGCTGACCTCAATCCAAGGCTCCGCCAACAACCTTCTGGACGATGCAGCCTCACTGAACCCCGCCGAAATGCGCCAGTTCCACCGCATCATCTCCGAACAGGCCGGCCGCATGCGCAGCCTCATACGCGACCTGCTCGATGTAGCTCACATCGAGACCGGCACACTCTCCGTCGCCCCGGAGCCGTCCGATACCGCCATCCTCGTCGACGAGGCCCGCGTCATGTTCATGAGCGCAGGCCGCAAGCACAGTATCCACATCGACGTCGCTCCAGACCTGCCCCAGGTCATGACCGACCGGCGCCGTATCGTCCAGGTGCTCAGCAACCTGCTCGCCAATGCGGCCAGGCATTCCAACGAGCTGTCCACCATCACCGTGCGCGCTGTGCAGAAACAGTTTCAGGTGATCGTCTCAATCTCCGACGAGGGCAGAGGCATACCCGCCGAACGGCTGCCGCTCCTGTTCAGAAAATTCTCCCGCGTCGACGGGGAGGACCGGCAGGGCGACCTTGACGGGTCGGGGCTCGGCCTCGCCATCTGCAAAGGCATCGTGGAAGCGCACGGCGGCCGCATCTGGGCCGAAAGTGACGGACCCGGCCAGGGCGCACGCTTTATCTTTACAGTGCCAATCGTCGAGAAAAAAGAAACCGCAGGCGTCGGCGAACCCGCACCGTTCGCCGCCGACCCCGGCCATGAGACACAGGAGCGCACGCGTATCCTCGTCGTGGACGACGAGCCGAACGCGCTCAGATACATCCGCGACGTCCTCTCCAAGTCGGGCTATGACCCGATAGTGACCGGAGAACCGGAGGAAGTCGATCGTCTGATTGCGGAGAAGAGACCCCATCTCGTCCTGCTGGACATGATGCTGCCGGGCGTCGACGGCATCGATCTGATGAAGAATATCCTGGAGAAAACTGCTCTGCCCGTCATCTTCCTGTCTGCCTACGGCCAGGAGAACGTCATCGCCAAGGCCTTCGACATGGGGGTCGCCGACTACGTGGTCAAACCCTTCTCGCCCACGGAGCTGGCCGCGCGCATCAGGTCGGTCCTGCGCCAGCGCGCCGGAACCGGCTATCTCGGGCAGCCCGAAGACTATGTCCTGGAAGACCTGGTCATCAACTATGCGGAACGTCGCGTGGCTGTGGCCGGACGCCCCATCGTGCTGACCGCGACCGAGTATGCTCTGCTCTTCGAGCTCTCGACCAACGCCGGTCTGGTATTGACCCACGGCCAGCTCCTGCAGCGGGTGTGGGACCAGGGACACTCCGGCGAAGCAGGGCTGGTCCGCACCGTCGTCAAGAGACTGCGCCAAAAACTGGATGACGACGCACACGACCCCACCTACATCTTCACCGAACCGCGCGTAGGCTACCGCATGGCAAAGCCACCCTCCACCTGATTCCACCCACATAGCGGGACATAATCCGCAGGGGCATCCCTCGTGGGTGCCCCCGCTCGCCGCCACCCGATCTGGACAAAGCCTGGCAGCCAACCTGCTCGGAACCGCTGGCCGGGGGAAGGTCACTCCGTTCCGATGACAGGAGTCAGGACGGTAATCTCCGGGACCATGATATCCCCGCGCTGACGCGTGGTTGCAAGCCCCTCGACCGTCACACCTGTGTCATTTCGTACTGCAGGAAGATCCCAGGCCAGGCCATGCTCTATCTGTCCACCTGGACAGCGATGCATAGCTTCTCTTCAGGCCCAGGTCTTGGGCCTGGCCCTTCCCGGATAGCCCCCCGCCGCTCCACGCGCCCCAACAGATCATCGACGCGCTCGGCGAGCCGGTTGATGAGGCGGTCTCCATTAGCCTCTGCATAGAGAGTTGTGCTGAGGATGAAAGAAAATGTGATGAGCAGAAGAGCGATGATGATTACGATATTTCGAGTCTTGGTAGTCATGGCGCGCGATCCTTAAGGAATGTTTTGAATTTGTGATGACTACACGAATAAGACTGCAGTGACGTCCCCTTGTGGGTGTCCTCCCCTCTTCACAGCAACCTGCCGGACAGAGCCAGGCACGGCGACAAAAGAAAGAGCGGCCTGCCCACACCCGCAGACAGACCGCCCTCTCACGTCGCCGGCAATGAACGCCCTACCAGCTGATATATCTCACCGTGTAACCCGGATCAAGCGTGAAAATATAAGGCTTGTTCGTGTCATACTCGTTGTCGGGATAGTACGTGCTCACCCGCAGCAGCGTCTTCTCCCCCTCGACAACATAGTCGATCACAACCGGCTTGCCGGTCAAAGAATTCGTGCCCTCCCATCGCTCAATCCTGGGCTCATCGGGCAGGAACGGGCCGGGCTGCGCGCTGCCGTCCGCGCCAATGAACCAGTACTGCAGACCGCCTTCGACAGAGCAGATCTGGGCGGGCCTGGCCGCATGTGTTATGTGGCAGTCGATCCCCGTGTAAACCGGCGTCGAACCGGAGCCGCCGCCGCCTGAACCACCCGGAGGCGGAGGAGGGTTGCTGCTCGGAGGCGGAGGAGGATCGCCGCCAGGGCCGGATGTCGGAGCATTGCCGCCGGGCCCGGAAGGCGGCGGAACACTTGGCAAAGGAGGAATGTGGGTATCATGGCCCCCATTGGCGTGGTCCGCAGCACTGCAATGGCCAGCCGAGAGCGTGCCGTCCGGGAACTGGCAATAGCCTTCACCCTCGCTCGCCGGATGAGCAAACACTGAAGCCGGAATCGCGAACGCAGCGATGAGTACTGCGAGAGAAGCGAATAAACGTAACCTTGTCATGGTAATGTCTCCTTTTCTTCCCCGCCTGCACAAATGAAAGGGTTTGCAGGGTTAAATAGGTGACGCCGCCCGCGCCCCCCATGTTTCCCCTTGACACACCATTGACGTGAAAAAACCCGAACTGATACGATAATGACATCCAAATGTGAATACTCCCGGGTTACAATCAGTGCAGAGAGGAAAACGACAGAGGCAACGGCCATCCGCCATATCGTAGGGGCGCCCCTTGTGGGTGCCCTCTCACGGACGCCGCGAACTAAAAAAGGTGTTCTCCGCGTCCCTCCGCGTTCTCCGCGGACAAAAGGATGTTTTCCACGGACAACCCGTAGGGACGCCCCCGCAAGCCGCGCGCCATACCCGCGCAACAACCACGCCAAGGAGAAAAGACCCATGAAAACATCTGACACCCCGCGCCCGGCGCTGCTGGGCTCTCTGGCGCTGACGCTAACCCTGCTCCTGACCGGTGCATGTGTGCCCCAGAACATGATCGTCAGCCCGCTGGGAACCGTCGTAGTGGGACCCGGTGAGGAAATCCAGATCCGTTCCCTGGAAGTGATTACCGGCAGCATCGGCGAAATGGGGGTTCCACGACAGCGCGCCGTGGCAATGGCGCTCGCCGATTACGGCCCCATCAAAGGACACAACGTCACCATGGGCGCAGGCCTGGATTCGCTCTGCACCGCCGCAGGCGGCAAGGCCGCGGCCGAAACCGCTATCGGCGACCACCGCGTCGTCGCCGTGATCGGGACCTCCTGCTCGGTGGCCGCGGCCGCGGCCTCTCCCATCCTCAGCCAGGCCGGCCTGGTCATGCTCTCCTCCTCAAATACCTCGCCCTCCCTCACGTCCGACCTGCGCGGCAACGCCGGGGCCAACTACCATCCCGGCTACTACCGCGTATCGAGCAACGACCTCTACGCGGCACAGGCGGTCGCGGAATTCGTGCACAACCAGCTCGGCCTGCACACAATGGCCGCCATCCATGACGGCGACCCCTACACGACCGGGCTTACCGCCGCCTTCGCTGCCGCCTTCGAGGCCCTGGGCGGCGCCGTGACCGCGGTCGAGGAAGTGAGCCGGGGCGACACCGACATGATCCCCGTGCTGACCCGCATCGCCGCCGACAACCCGGAGGGCATCTTCTTCCCCCTCTTCCCCGACGAGGCCGGCCATGTCGTGCGGCAGCTCGCAGAGGTGGAGGGGCTTGAAGGGCTGGCGCTCATCAACAGCGAATCGCTGCTCTTCACCGATCTCGAATCGGTGGACGCCTATCTGACGGCGCCGGAGTTCAACTTCGGCGCCAATGTCAACGACGCGACCGGCAGAAGCGGCGATGAGCTATTCGCCGCCTACCGCCGGCAGTACAACGAGGGCGCCAACAACGCCTACATCGCGCTCGCCTACGACGCCGCCACCATCCTGCTGCGCGCCATCGAGGAAGTCGCCGTGGCGGACGGCGATACACTCTACATCGACCGCGCCCGGCTCCGGGAGGCGCTGACCGCTACAACCGGCTTCAACGGTATCGTCGGCCCCATCTCCTGCGACACCTTCGGAGACTGCGGCACCGGCCTGATCCTCATATCGCACTTCACCGACCCCACCGTAAACGACATCACGCAGCTGCCGGTCGTATTCAGGTACGCCCCGTAGCCAGCCCGTAGGGGCGCCCCTTGTGGGCGCCCCCTTACGGACTCCCGGACTCCACGAACCAAAAAAGATGTTCTCCGCGCCCCTCCGTGCCCTCCGTGGACAAAAAGATGTTCTCCGCGTCCCTCCGCGTCCCTCCGCGTCCCTCCGCGGACAAAAGATGTTCTCCGTGTCCCTCCGTGGACAAAAAGCAGTTGGCTGTTCTTGGTCATATATTCTTATGCGCATATGTCAATATGCGCGTAAATGCTTTATCTATAAGATTGACAACGATGGGCAATCGCCCGAACAGGCGCCGGGGCCTCCTGGCTTCCGAGATGCTATGATAGCGCAACGCCAAATGACCCACCTCCATGTCGGACCCGCTGAAATGATGAAAACTCCTCTACCCCGCCGCCGGCTTGCACGCCTCCTGCTGCTTCCTCTGCTATTGTCTTCGCTTCTCCTCGCCGGCGTCGCTGTTTACTTCGGTACGCCAAGCGGCGAAACCATGCCCGAGGCCAAAGCGGCATTGCTGTCGGACGCCGCCGTCACTGTCACCCAGGAGCGCTGGATCCTCTTTACCCCTGCCGCCGGCAACGTCGCCAGCGGCTATATCCTCTACCCCGGCGGCCGCGTCCCGCCCGAGGCCTACGCGCCCCTGGCAAAAGGACTTGCCCAAGCCGGAAACCTGGCTGTCATCGTTCCCATGCCGCTCAACCTCGCCATCCTGAACACCGATGCCGCCACCGCAGTCATCGAAGCATTCCCGCAAATCTCCGCCTGGACTATCGCCGGACATTCGTTGGGCGGTTCCATGGCGGCCCGCTATGCCCACCAGAACCCGGGCAAAGTCGATGGACTCGCCATGCTGGCCGCCTACCCGGAATCGCACCTGGATTTCAGCCTCCTGGACCTGTCCGTAGCGGCCGTCTACGGCGATCGTGACGGGCTTGCAACAGTTGCCGAAATCGAAGCCTCCTTCCCGCAGCTGCCCGCCGGCGCGCGCAAGGTTCTGATCAAAGGCGGCAACCACGCACAGTTCGGCTGGTACGGCGAGCAGCAAGGCGATCTTCCCGCCCGGATCAGCCGTGACGAACAGCAGGACCTGGTCATCGACGCCTTACTCAGCCTCACACGCGCAAAAGCCTCCCCATAGGTACGGAACCGCCCGTCCCCACTCGCATCCGTTCCCCCCTGATCGACAAACGCCGGACCGGGCCGCAATGCCCGAATCCGGCGCTTCTGCCTGCTCTCATCCCGATCAGAACGAACTTTCCCGCACAGGAAGCCCGTAGAGCCTCCTGAATCGCCTCAGGGTACTTCTAACTGCCTTGCAATGCGTAGCGCCGGGCCTCTTCATCAATGCATCAATACCGCTGCAACAGAGCGCGCACGCTCCCACCGCCAACCCGTAGGGGCACCCCTTGTGGGTGCCCTCCTATGGACGCCGCGAACCCAAAAAGATGTTCTCCGCGTCCCTCCGCGGCCTCCGCGGACAAAAAGATGTTCTCCAGAACAACCCGTAGGGGCGCCCCTTATGGGTGCCCATCGCGGGCCATTCTGCTGCCCCAAAAAAGCGACCCTGATCAGGTTTCGTTGCCAATTGGCGAAAGCCACTCAAAATGTGACAATTACAGGCGCTGAGCGGCCCTACCAGGACACAAAAGATGCCCTTGCCGTCCTCCGTGTTCCTCCGTGTCCCTCCGTGGATCAAAAGCAGTTAAACCGTCTCCGTGTCGGGGAATTGGCGGGTGACTTTCAGGTTCGAGGACGGACACGCGGTCGAAGTCGACTACACAGACTACCACTGAGGAGGTGGGACCAATGGGTATGCGCAACCCGCCCCATCCGGGCGAGATTATAAGGTACGAGTGCCTGGAACCACTGGGTTTGACGGTCACGCGCGCCGCGCAAGGGCTGGGCGTAACCCGCCAGGCACTGTCGGACCTGGTCAACGGGAAGGCTGGCGTATCGGTGGAGATGTCGATTCGCCTCTCCCGGGCATTCGGCTCCACGCCGGAGACATGGCTCGGTATGCAGACCGCCTATGACCTGTGGCAGGCCAGAGAGCGGGCCCGGGAAATCGAGGTTGAAGACTTCAAAGCCGCCGTAATTCCGTAGGGGCATCCCCTGTGGGCGCCCTCCTATGGACGCCGCGAACCCAAAAAAGGTATTCTCCGCGCCCTTCTACGCCCTCCGCGGATCAAAAGCAGTTTAAGCCGTTCTCCGTGTTCCTCCGTGTCCCTCCGTGGATCAAAAGCAGTTAGATGTTCTCCGCGGACAACCCGCCGACCTCGCCGCTGATGGCCGGCCATTCTGCAGGTCATCATCCCTTTGTCGATGTCGATACTGTTTGAATCGCGGGAAGGCTTTCCCTCCGATAGACGGCCCGCAACGCGTCGCCTCTGGCTACTCTTGGTCATATACTCTTATACGCATATGTCAATATGCGTATAAATGCTCTATCTATAAGATTGACAACGATGGACAATCGCCCGAACAGGCGCCGGGGCCTCCTGGCCTCCGAGGTGCTATGATAGCCTGACGCCAGACGAAGCCACCCCGCGACCGCCAGCCAGTCCTGGCCGCCGGTCGCCATTCGTACAGGAAGGGCAAAGCGTGAGCAGTCTCAATATCAGCAACTTCATCTGGGGTATCGCCGACGATGTGCTGCGCGACCATTACGTGCGCGGCAAGTACCGCGACGTCATTCTGCCCATGACCGTTATCCGCCGCCTCGACGCGGTCCTGGAGCCGACCAAGGAGGACGTGCTCGGCATGAAGGCGCGGCTGGACGGGGCCGGCATCACCAACCAGGACCAGGCCCTGCGGCAGGCTGCGGGCGAGGCCTTCTACAACACCTCCCCGTTCCGGCTGCGCGATTTGCGCGCCATCGGCAGGCAACAGCAGCTGCGCGCCAACTTCGAGGCCTACCTGGACGGGTTCTCGCCCAATGTGCAGGAGATCCTGGAAAAGTTCAGGTTCCGCAACGAGGTGCCGCGGCTGGTGGAGGATGATATTCTGGGCTTTCTGATCGAAAAGTTCCTGGACAGCTCGGTCAACCTCAGCCCGCGGCCGGTGCTGAACGGGGACGGCAGCGAGCGGCTGCCCGGGCTGGACAACCACAGCATGGGCACCGTCTTCGAGGAGCTGATCCGGCGTTTCAGCGAGGAGAACAACGAGGAGGCGGGCGAGCACTTCACGCCGCGCGACGTGGTGGAGATGATGGCGCACCTGATTTTCAAGCCGGTCGCCGAACAGGTGCAGTCAACCACCTATCTTGTCTACGACGGGGCCTGCGGCACGGGCGGCATGTTGACGGTGGCGGAGGATACGCTGGGCGAGCTGGCGCGCGGCCAGGGCAAGAAGGCCGAGATCCATCTTTACGGCCAGGAGGTCAACCCGGAGACCTACGCCATCTGCAAGGCCGACCTGATTTTGAAGGGGGAGGGGGTCGAGGCGGACAACATCCAGTACGGCTCGACGCTGTCGGGGGACGCCTTCCCTGCGCACGAGTTTGATTTCATGCTTTCGAACCCGCCTTACGGCAAGAGCTGGAAGAGCGACCTGGAGCGGATGGGGGGCAAGGCGGGCATGCAGGACACGCGCTTTGTGGCGGCGCATGGCGGCGACCCGGATTTTTCGCTGGTCACGCGCTCGAGCGACGGGCAGATGATGTTTCTGGCCAACATGGTGAGCAAGATGAAGCGGGACTCGGCGCTGGGCAGCCGGATTGCGGAGGTGCACAACGGCAGCTCGCTTTTCACCGGCGACGCGGGCCAGGGCGAGAGCAATATCCGGCGCTGGATCATCGAAAACGACTGGCTGGAGGCGATCATCGCGCTGCCGCTCAACATCTTCTACAATACGGGCATCGCGACCTACATCTGGGTGTTGAGCAACCGGAAGGCGGCCGCGCGGCGGGGTTATGTGCAGCTGATCGACGCGAGCGAGTGGTACCGGCCGCTGCGCAAGAACCTGGGCAACAAGAACTGCGAGCTGGCGGCAGAGGATATTGGGCGCATCTGCGACGCCTTTCTGGCCTTCGAGGAGACGGCGCAATCGAAGATTTTCCCCAACGAGGCCTTCGGCTACTACAAGTTGAACGTGGCGCGTCCCCTGCGGTTGCCGGGCATCGACCCCGACCGTGCGTACAAGGCGAGCGAGATCAAGCAACTGCGGGCGCGCGCCGAACCGAGCCCTGAGGCGCCGCCCGTGATTCGCAAGATCCATCGTTCGGGCGTTGCGGCCGACCCGCTGCGGGGCCTTTTTCCCTTGCAGATCGAGGGAGAGGCGGTGGTGGTCGAGTATGCGCCTGATCCGGATCTGAAGGACAGTGAGCAGGCGCCGTTGCTGGAGGAGGGCGGCATCGAGGGCTTTCTGCGGCGGGAGGTGCTGCCGTATGCGGCGGACGCGTGGTATGACCCGGGCAGCGTGAAAGTGGGATATGAGATCAGCTTCACGCGCTATTTCTACAGGCCGCAGCCGCTGCGGGCGCCGGAGGCGATCTGGGCTGATATTCGGGCGTTGGAGCAGGAGGCGGAGGGGTTGCTGGCGGAGATCCGGGGCGGGGCTGACTGAATTACGTTTACAGCGGGCAATCTGCGCTATACTCCGTGCTGCAGGTGCTGGTTTAAGCCTTGTGCCGCAGGTCTCGATAGCCAACAGTGCTCACCGTTATGGGTGGTTGTGAATCGACGTGGCGATACCTTTTGAACTAACCATTTACGGCGTTCCCGTGTCCCAGCAAACACGTAACAGGGAACGATTGAGAGAGTGGAGGCAGGAAGTAAATAACGCCGCAAAGAGGGAATGGACCGAAGCTCCGTTCGATTCCGGGCCGCTCATGGTGACGATCACTTATGTTTACGATGCAGTTCGTCTCGACGTAGACAACATTCCGAAACCGATTCTGGACGGGTTGGAGCAGGTCGTCTTCCCTGATGATAGACGGATAACCGATATGCTCTGCCGCAGGAGAGATCTGAAGGACAACCTGCAAATTCAGACCTTTTCGCCTGTCTTAAGTGAAGCGCTTGCAAGGTCTACGCCTTTTGTGCATATTTCTGTGGACCATGCGCCTGACCAGGGGGTGATAACCTGATGAAGGATGTAGAAATCGTTCAAAGGAACTTCATTGAAAAGAAGGCGGCAGAGTACCGCAGCAAAGGCTATGAGGTAGAGCAAGACTGTCCGCTGGAGTTCCTGCCAGGCTTTGTGGCCGACCTTGTCGTGCGCAAAGATGGGGAAACGAAGGTAGTTGAGGTGAAGTACAGGGCTTCGCTGGCTGAATCACCAAGAATAAGTGAACTGGCGCAGATTCTTCATGACAAGCCCGGCTGGAGTTTTGAGCTTCTTCTGGTGGGTGAACCGGAGAGACTGGATTCGCCAGAGGGCGCGCGTTCTTTTGCGGCAGAGGAGATACGCCAACGTCTTGCCGAAGCGGAGAAGGCTCTTGGGCACGGCTTGGGTGAAGCTGCTTTTCTGCTGGTCTGGTCGGCTTTTGAAGCTGTCGTCAGGGAACTGATCGCGGCAGAGGGGGTCTCAATTGAGCGTGTCACCCAGTCAGGTTACGTCCTCGACCAGGCGGTCTATCATGGCGTTATCTCACGCGCGGACTATGACTACCTGGCTGACATGAGAAAATATCGAAACGCCATTGCCCACGGTTTTGATGTCAACGGGTTCAGCGACGAGAAGGTGACGGAGCTGATTGGGGTCGTTGTGCGGCTGCTGGATTCGGAGCCTGAACTGGTGTAGCGGCAGCGGAAGTTCGCTGGCATCCCCTTTTTTGACCCGCCTGCTGCGCACTTGTGGACCCTCACAGCTGTACTGTCGGGCATGACCGCCGCCTTGTCTGGGTCCTGTAGGCAAAACAATCGTTGGATGGATAAGCATAGTTTCCGAACTTATCGCATAATCTCCACCGGATCGGGCGATCTGTACAAGTGCGCCTGACCAGGGGGTTGATATTTTGATCGAAGACATCGCGATTCTTGAAAGGAAGTTTATCGACAAGAAGGCGGCAGAGTACCGCAGCCGGGGCTATGAAGTTGAGGAAAACTGTGAAGTGGACTTTCTGCCCGGGTTCCACGTGGACCTGGTTGCGCGCAAAGATGGCGAAGTGCGGGTGATCGAAGTAAAGACCAGAACGTCCCTGGCGTTGACGCCGAAGTTGAATGAACTGGCCGAGATTCTGTATAGCAAGCCCGGCTGGAGCTATGACCTGCTGCTGGTGGGCGAACCGGAGAAGCTGGAGTCGCCCGAGGGCGCGCAGCCTTTTGCCGAAAAGGAGATCCGGCAACGTCTTACCGAGGCGGAGGCCGTTCTTGCGAAGGGTTCGGGTGCGGCCGCTTATCTGCTGGTCTGGTCGGCTTGCGAGGCCGTGATTCGCAATCTGATCGGGAGCGAGGGGATTGCCATCGCGCGCGTCACGACGGCGGCATACGTCCTCGATATGGCGGTCATGCACGGCATCATTGCGCGCGAAGACTACGACTATCTGACCGACATGATGAAGTATCGAAACGCGATTGCCCACGGTTTTGATGTCAACGGGTTCAGCGACGAAAAGGTGACGGAGTTGATCGGGGTCGTCCTGCGACTGCTGGATTCGGAGCCTGAACTGGCTTGAAGGCGAGCGGTAGCCGTTCCTTAGTGACAAAGTCCCCGCGATGTTGAGGTTTCACGGCTTAGACTTCAGTAGGGCACTCCGCTTTTCGAGTAGGTTTCATAAAGGTTGACACCCATGCCGCACGGTTAACCCAGCGGCTGCGAATCGCGCGCGAAAGAAGGGCAGTACGGGAGCGGCTACATTAGCGGTAGTCTTTAACATGGTGCGTATTCAGCACATAAAATGATAGTAACATATTTTGAAAATTTGCACGAATGTGCTATATTGATCTGTGGTGTGCGGCAGAGGGTCGGAGGTGCGAGGAGATTGGGGCAAGCAAATATCTGACTCCCACCACTTTCATTCAAGAGACTGAGAACTAGGTTCTTGTATGGCTAGGAGTGACCGATGGCAGAATATAGGATGAGTATCCCGCAGAGAGAGAAAAATATCTTATTCGCAAAGTCAGGCAATCGTTGTGCGTTTCATAATTGTGAGATGCCAGTGATTGCGGATGAAGGCGACGAAAGCAAACCTCTAGCTGAAATGGCACACATGATTGCGTATGCCGACGATGGGCCGAGAGCAGATCCTGCTCTGCCGAAAGAGGAGAAGAATAAAGCGTCAAACTTGATTTTGTTGTGTCCAACCCATCACTCCCTCGTGGACAAATTTGAGTGTCAATACAATATCCATGTTCTCCGAGAAATGAAGCTGCAGCACGAACGAAAATTTAGCCAATCTCCGCACAGTAGCAAGCCCCCCAAGCTAGTTACGGAATCCCTACATGCGTCAATTCTTCCTCTATCACACTTGCCTTTTGCTGTTTTTGCCGCTGAAACGGATTACACCAAGGCCAATATCCGATCCCTTTTTGACGTGCTGAACAATCAGACCGGAAGAAGGACGCTCTATGCTTTTGAATTGAGGGACAAGAAACTATATACATTTCATGATTTGCGCCAAGCTGGTAATCCGTTCCGGGGAACTTACGATCAGCCTACCGTTGAAATGTTAAGATCTACGGAATTATGGGATTCACCTGATGAACACAGGTTGTATGTAGCATTACTCAATCGCACGTTGAGAGGCTTTCTCAGCATTAAGGGTGTAGCGTATGACGACCGCCACTATAGATACTTCTTTTTGCCAGGAGAAAAAGAGCTAAAGCGGAAATTCACATATAGGAGTCTTTCGGGTAGGCGAACAACTAAGTCAGTCGTGAATAATCCTGTAACACGAGCGACCGGTCAACCTAAATCTTACTGGGTTCACCTCGCGGCAAACTTGTCTTTTCATCAAATCGCATCAAGACAATGGGTCTTAACTATTCGTCCGGAAAGGTATCTGACCAGAGATGGGTCTAGACCCTACTTCCATTCCTCCATTGGAAGAACTGTAACAAGAATCAAATCGACAATGTACAACTGGCAATATCTTCAAGAAATCCAGTTGTGGCGGGAGTTCATGACAGGTGCAAAACCGAGACAAATTCTAAATTTTGGAAAGCAGTCGATCGTTATAGAGAACAATCTGCTGAAAGCAGGAATTCAGTGGCTGGGGATACCGGATGACCAGAAAGACTTCGTGTTTCAGGAGCATCCGGAAGATTTGTTTACCTCATCTGAGATAGACATTTTAGATGAGGATGAGGACGCATTTTATGGTGAGTTGTTTCTGGAGGAGGATGAGGAATGAGATTCACTCAAGGGAGATTCCGCGAAAGCTTCAAGTTAGATGCGCCTCATATGGAACTAAGTTGCTTGTCTGAGCCAGAGCTATCATTTGCCGATGGTACTACTCATACCAATCCTAAAGTCGGGATTCCGCTATATGGACCGAAGTCCTTAAATACTTCTCGTCACAAGAACGAAATTCATGTTGGATTTGTTGGAGAAGCTGGGGCAATAGAGAATGTCTTGAAATTCATTGACGATTGTGCTGCTGGTGCGAAGGCTGAAGAGATCGACAACGGATCGATGCCTTTTCCTGGTATATCGCCAGAAGTCGGGTACAGATTTGAAATAGTATCTTCAGATGAAACCATCGAAAAAATTACAAATGCTGAACGAGAAGAAATATTAAGTAGCTCGAATCCTGGAGACCAATTCTCAGGGATGCTCACTCTGGTTGAAGATAAGGTTAGGATTCTGTGCGAAAAGGATCATCCTGTCGACTATATTTTTATTGTCTTGACTGAGGACATTTACAAGAAGCTGCGAGTCGTCGACGCAATTGATCCCATATCGGGTAAGGGTGGTGTGCAGAGGGATTTTCGCCGTGCGCTTAAAGCTCGCTTGATGATATATCAGAAGCCAACACAAATCATCAGAGAGTCTACAACGGGATATATAACTACTGATCGTAATTTGCAGGATTTGGCAACACGTTCTTGGAACATTGTAACAGGAATGTACTTCAAAGTTGGAGGTCTTCCTTGGGGGCCTGTTGGGTTAGAACCAGCTACATGTTTTGTAGGGATTAGTTTTTTTCGTCCACTCGGGGAACCAAGATACATGCGGGCAAGCATTGCGCAAGCATTTAATGAGCATGGTGATGGGCTTGTCCTTCGAGGGCAGAAGTTTAGATGGGACGATGAGTTAGGGAAATCCCCCAATATGCCTTCTCATTTGGCCGAGCAATTGGTCCGGGAAGTGTTGGTGAGATACAAGATGGAGTGCAAGCAACTCCCTCGGCGGGTCGTTATTCACAAGTCATCTCGATACACACCCGATGAGAGAGAAGGTTTCAAAGAAGCTCTCACGGACATTCCTGAAGTAGATCTGGTGACTGTCAGTTCTTCGGGAGATTTTCGACTGTTTCGAGAAGGAGAATATCCTCCTCTTCGAGGCACCTTGATGCATATCGGAGACAACTATCTCTTGTATGCCACGGGATACATACCTGGACTGAAGAAATATCCGCACGGACATGTCCCAGCCCCTCTTCGAATCGTAGATCATTACGGCGACACTACAAAAGCGCAGTTGCTGACTGAAATTCTTAGTCTAACAAAGATGAATTGGAATACGGCGAATGTTGATGGAGTTTTTCCTATCACACTGCGGTTCGCCCGATTAGTCGGTGAAATCCTTCGAGAGATTCCTCCAGATAGAGAGCCAAATCCGAAATACTCATACTACATGTAAGCAAGCACAGCTTCACTTTATTTGACCACTTCGCACTCTTGGAACTCGTCACCACTGGAGAAAAACGTACAATTGACAAGAGGTCCTAAACGAATTAACCGCCCGAGTATCACCTACCACTCTCACATATATGACTTGGCCATGAGAGCATCTGGCGAGGCAATGGCTCTCGGGCTGGAACTGTCACGGTATGTGGCCGACCATCCCACTTCAAGCGACAGAGACGATTCAAGGCAGGAATTGGGGAGTTTACATAATCGGGCCGCGACTTTGAGACAGGCCGTTGACAAACTACTGTCGGCTCTCCCTCCTGATGCGGGCATCAATTTACACTCTTTGAGAAGGCACCTCAATTGGATTGATCGCCGGCTGGAAGAGAATGCCCCTTCGTTATGCGTGCAGGATCCAATTGACATTGTGCGCAGCGACATACCAGGAGTCCTCAAACAATTTGACAAATGGTATGCCAGTCAATCGGGCCTTGATCAAGACCTCAGCGCCCGGCTCAAGCCATTCATAGAATCGGGGCAACTGGATGCCGCGGTCAGAGCGGCATGGCCCATTTTCAAGACGAGGATGGTCGATCGGTTTGGTATTTCCGAGGCGGTCGACGGTCACAAGCTCGTTGTTGCGATATTTGGTCCCAACGGCGCCACGGCAGGACGGTTGCCGGACGAAAAACGCGAAGGGTATCTGAACCTTTTCAAGGGGCTATACGCACTCAGCCGCAACCCGCTATCGCACAATGACATTCGTCCCAACCCGGCTGAGGCAGAAGCTGCTCTCTTGTTGATCAGCACCACACTAACGAAGGTCGAGAAACTTCCAGCCGAGAAGCGTCCCTCGAAGGAAGGAGCGGGGGTCACTTCTTGATTGCAAATCTCCCACCCTACTCTGCCTACAAGCCCTCTGGCGTCGAATGGCTTGACGATGTGCCAGCGCAATGGGAGGTGCGTCCACTCAAACACTGGGTGGGAATAAATGAGACGGTCTTATCCGAAGCAACCGATTCTGACTTTGGTTTTGATTATTTGGAAATCGGCGCAGTCAGCGCCGGTGTGCTGACTGATGAACCTCGTCGAATCCGCTTCGGAGACGCACCGTCTCGAGCCAGACGCGTAGTAAGTAGAGGAGACACAATCGTTTCAACAGTGCGCTCTTACCTGAAAGCGGTATGGTTCGCAAATGAAACGGATAGTGTTCTGATTTGTTCAACAGGATTTGCAGTTCTTACGCCACGTCAGGGGACTATTCCCCAATACGTAGGCTATTTGGTTCAGAGTTGTTCATTTATCGATCAAATGACAGCTGAATCAGTTGGAATTGCCTATCCCGCCATTTCTGAAGGCAGGTTCAGTTCATCTCGCGTTTGTATCCCTCCCCTCGCCGAACAGCGCGCCATCGCCCGCTACCTAGACCACGTGGACCGGCGTATCCAGCGCTACATTGAGGCCAAGGAGAAGCTGATCGCGCTACTGCAGGAGGCCCGCCAAGCCACTATCCAGCGGGCCGTCACGCGTGGTCTTGACCCCGGCGTTCCTCTCAAGCCTTCCGGCGTCGACTGGCTGGGGGATGTGCCCGCGCATTGGGAGGTGCGGCGGCTCCGGACTCTTGGCGAAGCGATAATCGGCCTTACCTATTCCCCGCAAGATGTCGTGGACGAAGAAGAAGGGACTCTCGTTCTGCGGGCTTCTAACATTTCTGAGGGGAGGATTGTGTACGGGGATAATGTTTATGTCAGATGTTCAGTACCTGACCGGCTTGTTGCTCAAGTTGGTGACATTCTCATCTGTTCCAGAAGCGGTAGCCGAGCATTGATAGGAAAGAATGCCAGGATTGATTCAGCTTTGTCCGGGGCAACATTCGGTGCATTCATGACCATCTTTAGAAGCAAGCACAATGACTACCTACACTGTATCTTCAATTCCAAACTGTTTGAATATCAGTCCGGTGCATTCCTCACTTCCACTATCAACCAACTTACCCTGGGCATCCTCAACAACTTCAAGATTCCGTGGCCCCCTCTCGCGGAACAGAAGGAGATAGCCGCCCACGTCGACAAAACCACCGCCGGCATTGACGCGGCCATCGACAACGCCCGACGCCAAGTCGGGTTTATGATCGAATACCGTGCCAGCCTGATCGCGCACGTGGTCACCGGCAAGCTGGATGTGCGCGCCGCGGCCGAGCACCTGCCGCAAGAAGCTCGCGAGCTGGCGGTCAGTTGACGACGAAGCCCGCAAACCCGTACACTTGCGCACAGTCCGATTCCACCACTTTATCGACCTCAAGGTTGTTATGTTCGAGCCGGGCGGCGGACCGTCAGACGAGCGAATCAATCAAACAGAGGGTGTGCCCAAGATGACTGCGGGCCGGGCCGCGCCGGCCGGCCTGATGGACCGCTATACACGCGCGCTGCTGGACCCGTTCGTGACCCTGCTGGAGGTGCACAAGCTCCTGTATTTCATGCAGGCGTCCGGCGAGCCGCTGGGGCTCAGGTACCGGAAGGCGGCCTAAGAAGCTGTTTGAAAAGAGTCAATTGGTGCCAGGCGGCGTACCATGAGACGACTCATAGCGATATGGATCAAGGCGACACTGCTTTCGGACAGTCGTTCATAGTCTTTGCAGAGGCGACGATTGAGGCCAAGCCAAGCGAAGGTGCGTTCCACCACCCAACGACGGGGCAATACGGAGAAACCCTTTTGCTCTTGCGGGCGCAGGACAGGTTGGAGGCGAAAGCGAAAAGGCTGCGCAACCCATCTCTGCAAAGAGCCGCGATGGGCGCCGTCAACCCAGATGAGACGCAGTTTCCGGCCGAAACCGCAGTCTCGTCTGAGCAGTTGCCGTGCCCCATCGCGGTCAGGCAGGTCGGCAGCAGTGACCAGGACGGCCAATGTGAGTCCCAGCGTATCGACGAGAAGATGCCGTTTCCGTCCTGTGATGCGTCTGCCGCCATCGCAGCCTCGCACACCTGCCGGTGTATGGCCAGTCTTGACTGTCTGACTGTCGATACTGCCAGCCGTTGGATGCTTGTGTCGTCCGACTCGATGACGAACCCGCACTCTGAGCGTGTCGTGCAACCTGCGCCAGGCGCCATCGTCCCGCCACTGCCTGAAGTAGGTGTAAACGCTCTGCCACGGCGGAAAGTCACTCGGCAGCATCCGCCACTGGATGCCACCCACAGTCAGGTAGAGCATGGCATCAACCACCAGGCGCATATCCAGGCTGCGTGGTCGCCCACCCGGTTTGGCTGCGGGAATCAGATGCTGGATAATAGACCACTGGCTGTCAGTCAAATCTGTTGGGTATCGTTTTGTTTTCACAAAAACTACGTATCCCATAATTTGGCCGACAGCCTTTACTTTTCAAACAGCCTCTTAGACGCATAGGGAAACGCGAAGCTTGTTGCTAGTCCGGCGAGGTAAGCCTTTCTATCCAGAAGACATGGATCGGTGGGGTCGCAGATGTTGACACCCGAACAAGCAATACCTCTCACTGCCTCCGGCGAGTCCGAGACGCTGGAGTTCAAGAGCACTACAGGCGCGCGCCGGGAGGCGGCCATGACGGTGTGCGCCTTCCTGAACCAGGACGGCGGGCAGGTGTTGTTCGGCGTAACACCGGTCGGGGCCGTGGTGGGGCAGCAGGTCGGCGAGCACACCATCGAGGAGTTGAGCGCCGAGCTGCAGCGCATCGAGCCTCCGGCGTTCCCGACAGTGGAAAGGGTCCCCGTGGACGGCGGCCGGGAGGTCATCATAGTGACCGCTGCCCAGGGCGCGTCGAGACCGTATACCTATCGAGGCAGCGCCTACCGGCGGGTCGGGAACACCACTCTGGCAATGTCCGCCGACGAGTACAACCGGATGCTCTTCGAGCGGATGCATAGCGAACAGCGCTGGGAGAACCAGCCCGCCGGGTGGTCAGTCGACGATCTCGACGCGGCCGAGATTCGACGGACGGTCGCGGAGGCGGTCCGGCGCGGGCGACTTGAGGAGCCTGCAGGTGGAGACCCGTCCGACCTGCTGCGGGGACTCGGTCTGCTGCGTGACGGGGTGCTCCTTCGGGCGGCGGCGGTGCTGTTCGGCAGTTCGGAGCGGCTGGAGGTCGAGATGCCGCAGTGCCTGCTGCGCGTCGCCCGCTTCCGCGGGACCGACCGGATGGAGTTCCTGGACAATCGCCAATTCAACGGCAACGCGTTCACGCTCCTCGCGAGCGCAGAGCGGTTCCTGCGCGACACACTGCCCATCGCCGGGCGGTTCGAGCAGGACCGCTTCGAGCGGATCGACGAGCCGCTGTATCCGCCCCTGGCCACGCGCGAGGCGCTGGCGAACGCCCTGTGCCACCGCGACTACTCCATCGGCGGCGGCTCGGTTGGCATAGCGATCTACGACGACCGGCTGGAAATCAGTTCCTCCGGCTCCCTGCACTTCGGCCTGACGCCAGAGAAGCTGTTCGAGCCGCATGAGTCAAGGCCGTGGAACCCGTTGATCGCCCGCACCTTCTACCGGCGCGGGATTATCGAGGAGTGGGGTAGCGGAACACTTAAGATGGCAGACTTGGCGAGCAGGGCCGGGCTCCCGGTCCCGGAGATCGACGATGACGGCGGGGCTGTCACTGTGCGGTTCCGGCGCGGTCAGTTCGTTCCGCTGCCGACCCCTGGCGGCATAAGCGAGGCTGAAGCGCGGCGGGAGATGATACTCGCGCTGCTGGACAGAACGAGGGATGGTTTGACGCGCCGTGAGCTTCATGCGCGTTTGGGTTCTGGCGTGACTGAACGGCAGGTGCGGAGGGCGCTTGAGGAGTTGAGGGACAGAGGGTTGATCATCTCCACAAATCGCGGGCCGTTGACGCGCTGGAAGCAGCGGGCGCGATAGGGGCGCGATGGGAGTCAGACAGGGGGCCGATAGGGGCGCGATGGGAGGCCTATTGGAGCGCAGATGGGGGCGAAACAGGGTCCACAGCCATGACTGAGCTGAAGATCACTGAGGCCATCACCGTCCAGTTTCCGATGGTACAGTTCCGGGCGCGGAGTGGAAGGTCTCGTCTGCAGGATGGTGAAGGGCGCCCACAAGGGGCGCCCCACAGGCGGCTGCGCTGGGTATCAGCCGCCGGGCGGCGGTCCGCCGGCTCGCAGATGCGCCAGTTCCTTTACAGATTTTGCCCGTTATGCTAGGATTTGTTTCCGTAGGGGTTACCCCTAGTTAACCCTTATGTCTTAATCTCGCCTGCCGGCCGCCAGCCGGTGCCCAAGGCCCGCCAACCGGCGGGCTTTGCGGTTTTTTGGGGTTTGATCTCTTTTTGCGATCTGTTACCATGGGCGGTGAGATTAAGACATCGCCCTGGCAGGCGACGATAGACTAGGAAAGCCCCGTGCTATATCTTCGCATCCCTACATCTTCGGACCTTACCTGCCTGCCGCGGCCGACCAGCTGTGGAGGCAGAGATGACCTACCGTTACCGCCAGGTAATTGAAGAGGGCGGCGGCCTGACCTATCTTCGCCACGAGTTTGGCCTGTCCCCGTCGGAACTGTTTGTACTGGACAACCTGATCAAGCACGACCACCCCCGGCATGGTTGTTTCCCCAAGCAGGAGACGATCGCGCACGAGACCGGTCTACCTCTGCGCACCGTCAAAGCGGCGCTGAAAAGGCTGGCGGGCAAAGGCCTGATCGAGAGGGAAAAGCTGCCTTACACGGACTCCAGAGGCCGGAAGCGACCGGGGAAGATACACCACTACCGCTTTGCCGACGATGTTTCCTATGCATGCATTCTGGCGTGGGAGCGGTTCAAAGGCGAACGTGAGGAAGCGCTTACCGAAGCCATGATCGAGGAGATTGAAACCGAGCTTGATCGGTGCAGAAACGACACCAATCGGGCAGATGAATCGGTCCCTGCCGCGCCTGATAGATGCAGAAACGGCACCAATCGGGAAAGTGAAGTTATCGCTGCCGTGCCCGATAGGTGCAAGAACGGCACCCATATTGGTGCAAAAGCGGCACCTGTAGGCAGGTGCAGGAATGGCACCCGGGCAGGTGCAGAAACGGCACTTGAGAAGTTAGAAGTAGAAGTAGCAAGTAAGAATGGGAAGAGAGATTCGCGATCCGCGGCGGCTGGCGCCGCTGTGGAGAGATTGTCTATGGATGCTGTTGGGTCAGGGAATGGAGGAGCGGTGCCAGCGCAAAAGGGGGAGCCGGTTCCGGAAGGGAAGCGCTGCGCATGCGGCGGGGAGATACCGCCGGAGAAGGCGGATACGCGTGACGAGTGCCGCGATTGCTACACTGCGCGGGTGCGGCGCGAAGAGAAGGAACGCAGGGCGGAAAAGGATGAGCAGAGACGGCTCGGCTTCCTGGAGGGGCGGGACAGGGGCCGGCCGCAACGCGGTCTGTTCAGTAGGGGCGAGGCGACTGGCCCGCTGCCGGCCGGGGGCTGAACAGGGGAGGGCACCCGCAAGGGGCGCCCCTACAGATCAGGCAGCCTGATCGCGCGCGTGGTTACCGGTGAGCTGGATGTGCGGGCGACGGCCGAGCGGGACCGGCACGGAACTGTCTTGACAGTAAGGATATACTCAAGAAGCAAGGCAAGGGCGTATGAAGAAGAGGAATTTTGAATTGACAGAGAAGCAGCGCGCTATGCTCAAGGCGCTGGAAGAGATGCCTGACGACCGGATCGACACGAGCGACATTCCCGAAGTGCTTGACTGGTCGAACGCGCGGCGCGGTGTCTTCTACCGTCCCGTGAAGCAGCAGATCACGTTGCGTATCGACGCGGACATCATCGCATGGTTCAAGGCTCGCGCCGAGGGCAGCCGCGGCTACCAGACCGACATCAACCGCGCTCTGCGCCGGCACGTTGAGCGCTGCGAAAGGGAGATGACCAGATGACTGACTGGGAATCGTGCAAGGCTGTCGAACGGAACCCGGGTAAACTCGGGGGGGCCTGGGTGTTTCAAGGCACGCGTGTGCCTGTGTCCGCCCTGTTTGAGAATCTTCGTGACGGCGCCACCGTTGAGCAGTTTCTGGCGTGGTTTCCCGGTGTTGAGAAATGGATGGTCGAAGCTGCACTGGAGCACGAAGTGAAAGCCTTGACAGCGTCAGCTCGTCCATGAAGATTCTATTTGATCAGGGGACGCCGGCCCCCCTGCGCCGGTATCTGGTCGGGCATTCGGTGGATACCGCCTATGAACGAGGATGGTCTGACTTGCGCAACGGCGATCTGCTGGCAAGAGCCGAGATGGATGGGTACGAACTACTGATCACTACAGATCAAAACATGCGGTACCAGCAGAATCTTTCCGGAAGCCGTTTGGGGATTCTCGTTCTGCTTTCGACTTCGTGGCCGCGTATCCAACTGCGAATTGGGGATGTTCAGGCCGTTGTCGATGGGATGCAGCCCGGGGCCTATAGGGAAGTTCCCATCTAGCGTTTTGTTCAGGCTTTGCAGCCTGAATTCGGGAACCTCATTTCTATCCTTCAAAACGAGCTCAACGCCAGCCATGACCAGACGAGGCCAGCAGATTACATTACAGCCGGAAGTGCTGCGCTGGGCGCGCGAGCGGGCCGGTCTTTCCCCGCAGCAGCTTGCAAAGAAGATGAAGGTGAAGCCGGAACGCGTGTCAGAGTGGGAGATCACGGGCAAGATCAGCATCGCCCAGGCGGACAGGCTGGCTGACCTGAGGGGGAATGCCGTTGAATGGATGCCGGAAGAGATGGGGATTGCCCTTTGAGTCGACAGGTGCAGCCGTTGTTCGTACTGGACGCCGATGTGTTTAAGTCAGCATTAACAGGGTATTTGACGAGCAAAAATATCCGGGCGGTCTGGTTCAGTGGGCGACGGCCGGTCACACACGGTGCGGGCTGTCCGTCCGGTATTGACGATCAATGGGATGACTGCCAGCGCCACTCACTGATTCTCCAGAGATGCTAAGAATGTCACTGAAGTAAGTATGAACATATATGCATATGAGGTTTCAGTGGATGAGTGCGGCGAGGGGAGCGGGCTGTGTCCGGGTGTTCGCTCATATAGGGCTACCTGACTTATCCGCCCGACAAGATTCGCCAGACGGTGTCTGGCAGATAAGATGCCATTGCAATCTCGGGGCGGCCGGGAGAGTTCCTGGCCGCGGCGCTGGATCGAGCGCCGCAGGTGATGTCGGAGTATAGTTTGAAAGAGTGGAGAGCTGGACGTGACCCCTACTGACACTTCCGAAGGCGGGCTTGAAAGCCTCATCTGTGCGGCGTTGACGGGTCAGCCGTGCGACGCGGCGGGCGCGGGCAGGGTGGGCGAGCGGCCGGCCGCTTACGGCGCGGGCTGGCTTTGCGGGGATGCGCAGGAGTACGACCGGGAGCACTGTGTCGACCTGGCGCAGCTGTCCGCCTTTCTCTACGCTACGCAGCCCGATACGGCCGGTCTGCTGGGCCTGGAGGAGGACGGCCCGACGCGGCGCAAGTTCCTGGCACGGCTGCAGGGGGAGGTCACGAGGCGGGGGACGGTGGAGCTGCTGCGCAAGGGGCTCCGGCACGGGCCGCACCGCATCGACCTGTTCTACGGCACGCCGTCGCCGGGCAACAGGACGGCGGCGCGCCTTTACAGTCAGAACCGCTTCTCGGTTACCCGCCAGCTGCGCTACAGCAACGACAACAGCCAGCTGGCGCTGGACCTCTGCCTGTTTGTCAACGGCCTGCCGGTCGCTACCTTTGAGCTGAAGAACAGCCTGACGAAGCAGACGGTGGATGACGCCGTCGAGCAGTACAAACGCGACCGCAACCCGAGGGAGCGGCTGTTCGAGCTGGGGCGCTGCCTGGCGCATTTTGCGGTGGACGACCACGAAGTGCGGTTCTGCACCAGGCTGGCGGGCAAGGCGTCGTGGTTCCTGCCTTTCAACCAGGGGTGGAACGACGGCGCGGGCAATCCACCCAACCCCAACGGGCTGAAGACCGACTACCTGTGGAAGCAGGTCCTCACGCGCGAGAGCCTCACGAACATTTTGGAGAACTATGCCCAGGTCGTCACCTCGAAGGAGGAGAAGACGGGGCGCACGCGGCGCGAGCAGCTATGGCCGCGTTACCACCAGCTGGACGTGGTGCGCAAGCTGCTGGCGGACGCGTCTGAGAACGGGATTGGCGCCAGGTATCTGATCCAGCATTCGGCGGGCAGCGGCAAGTCGAACTCGATCGCGTGGCTGGCGCACCAGCTGATCGGCCTCGAACGGGAGGGCGCGGTCCTCTTCGATTCGGTGGTCGTCGTCACCGACCGCACAGTTCTCGACAAGCAGATCAAGGACACGATCAAACAGTTCGCGCAGGTGGGCGCGGTCGTCGGCCACGCGCAGAGCTCCGGCCATCTGCGCACGCTGCTGCAGGAGGGCAAGCGCATCGTCATCTCTACGGTGCAGAAGTTCCCCTTCATCCTGGACGCGATCGGCAACGAGCACCGCGGCAGCAGGTTCGCGATCATCATCGACGAGGCGCACTCGAGCCAGGGCGGCCGCAATGCGGCGTCGATGGCGATGGCGCTGGGCGAGATGCAGACGGAAGCGGAGGAGGAGGAAGAGACGACCGAGGACAGGATCAACCGGCTGATGGAATCGAAGAAGATGCTGCGCAACGCCAGCTACTTCGCGTTCACGGCCACACCGAAGAACAAGACGCTGGAGATCTTCGGCAGGCCCGTACCCGAAGGGGGCGCGACCAGGCATCTGCCGTTCCATGCGTATACGATGAAGCAGGCGATCCAGGAGGGTTTCATCATCGACGTGCTGGCGCATTATACGCCTGTGAGCAGCTACTACCGGCTGGTCAAGACGGTGGCGGGGGACCCGGAGTTCGACGTCCAGCGGGCGGGCAAGAAGCTGCGCCGCTACGTCGAGGACAACGAGCACGCCATCCGCCTGAAGGCGGAGATCATGGTCGACCATTTCCATGAGCAGGTGGCGGGTCTGCAGAAGATCGGCGGCCGGGCCCGGGCGATGGTGGTCACGAGCAGCGTACAGCGCGCGATCAGCTACTTTTTCGCGATCCAGACGTACCTCGAGGCGCGCAAGAGCCCGTACCGGGCCATCGTCGCATTTTCGGGCGAGCATGAGCATATGGGTGCGAAGGTCACGGAGGCTTCACTCAACGGCTTTTCTGCCAACTGGATCGCGGCGCGGATCCAGGAGGAGCCCTACCGTTTCCTGGTGTGCGCGGACAAGTTTCAGACCGGGTATGACGAACCGCTGCTCCACACGATGTACGTGGACAAGCCGCTGGCGGGCGTGAAGGCGGTGCAGACGCTGTCGCGGCTCAACCGGTCGCACCCCAAGAAGCACGACGCCTTCGTGCTGGATTTCGCCAACGAGGCCGATACGATCGAGGCCGCGTTCAGCGACTACTACCGGACCACGGTGCTGGCGGAGGAGACCGACCCGGACAAGCTGCATGATCTCAAGGCGGCGCTGGACGGCTACCAGGTCTACGGCCCGGAGCAGGTGGAGGAACTGGTCGAGCGCTACCTGGCAGGCGCGGACCGCGACCGGCTCGATCCGATCCTGGACGCGTGTGTGGCGGTCTACCGGGAGGAGCTGGACGAGGACGGGCAGGTCGATTTCAAAGGGAAGGGCAAGGCGTTTCTGCGCACCTACGCCTTCCTGGCGGCGATCCTGTCCTATACGGACGAGGGGTGGGAGAAGCTGTCCATCTTCCTCGAATTTCTGGTTCCCAAGCTGCCGGCGCCGGTTGAGGACGACCTGGCCAAGGGGATTCTGTCAGCGATCGACATGGACAGCTACCGCGTGGAGAAGCAGGCGGTGCGAGCGATCCGGCTGGCGGACGAGGACGCGGAGATCGGGCCTGTGCCGACCGACGGCGGCGGATACAGGCCGGAAGCGGAGATGGAGCGGTTGTCCAACATTCTGCGGGAGTTCAACGACCGTTTCGGCAACATCGAGTGGCAGGACAAGGACAAGATCGAGAAGATCATCACCGAGGAGCTGCCGGCAATGGTTGCCGAGGACCGGGCGTATCAGAACGCGAAAGCCAACTCCGACAGGCAGAACGCGCGCATCGAGCATGACAGGGCGCTGGAGCGGGCGATGACGGGGCTGCTCGCCGACCATACGGAGCTGTTCAAGCAGTTCAGCGACAACGGGTCGTTCCGGCGCTGGCTGCTGGAGAGTTCGTTCAGGGCCACGTATGATCGGATTGCGGAGGCGGGTGGTGCTTAAGTGGCGAGGGTGCGGGACTGAAAGATGCTGAGTAGTGCGTCAACGGACTGGCTAGTTGGACGTGCCGGAAGTCGGTCGAGTATCCTTGGCCCCAAAAGCTGGACCACGCTCCTGGCCGGCTTTGTCCTCACCCCGAAAATGCCGGCAGCACTTGAGGGCAGAAAATCGAAAAGACAGTGTCTTAAGGAATGAGGCGGTCAGGCTTTGCCTTTGCGAAATCAGGCTCGATTAGGGCTCCGGCTGCGCTGACCGCCCACACCACCAGTACGGTATGTGATATATGGGGTCTTCTTCCTTACCGGAGAGAAAACAGCAAGAGTTCACCTGTTTGACGCGTCATCGCGAATCGCGATAGCCCGCGCCCCAACCGCCTGACGGCATAATGCGCAATCCATCGTCCGTTTCTTCAACCTCCTCCCTGGAGGAAACGGTTAGCAGCTCCCGTTGTCCTCCTGACCGGCCAATCGGTACTTGATTCCCGGGTTGCCCGCCCCCCCAAGGGGCATGGGCAACCACCCCATACCCTTATGGGGTATATGGGGTAATTGGGGTAAAGCCTTCTACCAGAGAGAAATCCGGACACTGTTACACGCCTTTTCGGACACTGTTACACGGTCTTTCGGACACTGTTACACGCTTTCCGCGGACACTGTTACACGGTCTTTCTGCGTCTTCCCAACGTCTTCACCTCTTCCGGCATCTTGAAGTTCGCCCCCCAACCCCGCGGGGGACAAAGTTTCAGGTCGCCATAGTAGCCCATTTCCAGCAGCCCGATCCTCTCCATTTTCCTTGCCGCTGCCCAGGCCCGTTCTTGATACTTGTGTAGGTTCCCCGTGCGCTTTGCCCCTTCGATCTGGGTCGGAGAGTAGCACAGTTGAAGTATGCGTTCGTCCGTGTAGGAAGGTAGATACCGGATCATCGGGTTCGGTTCACGTTCACCGTTCGGATCGTCCGGAACCGTCCGACCCTTTCTGATTATCGGATTGCCCGCCCCGTCTTTCCGCCGTATCGGTCGCGTGGCGTAAGGCCAGGTGGTGCCGCGTGTCACGCCGTCCTCGTTCTTGCCTTTCGTGTGAGCTCCCCTCCACCATTGATGCGTTAACGTCAGCATCGCACGGTACATTAGCCCGCTTGACACGCCCAGATAATCCATCGTCTCGCGGTGAATGAGCGCGCCCCGCGTCGCCCCCAGCGGTAGATACACTTGGAAAAAAATCTCGCCGTCAAGCGGGTAGTCATCCGGCAACGCGATCCACTCGCCGACTGTTCCGATCACGCGCCGTAAGCCCCCGCGATCCGGAATGCCGGCTAAGTTCCAGCCGAACATAGCCGCCCGCAGTCTTTGAATTGCCCGTTGTCTGTGCTTGCCGCGCGGTGTCTCTCGCGGCCATAGGTGCCTGAGTATTGTCCGCAGAAGCATGGGAACAAGGACGCCGTTATCTCCAATTGGCTTCGACTCGAGTACGTCGATTTCTGAAAGTACGGTCACAAGCAAGCGCAACCCTAATCCGGCCTCTTTGTCCGAACCCTGCATAGCGTCAAACATGGCCAAAATGGGGAAACGCTCCATTTCATCATAGTCTGGCAACAGCGCTTCTAAGCCAGGCAGCATGACTTGTCCGACATCGACTTCACTCAGGACGTCCGTCGGCGGTGAGTGTTCCCGGATTTGGAAGTGCTCATTTATGACCATAGCCATTGGCCTGTTGTTTCGGATCGCTCGCGGCGTCCTCCTCAAATAGGCCCGGATAATCGGCGCCAGCGGGTGCGGCGAGTCCGGCTTGACCGCCCATTCCACGAGCCGGGAACAGATGATTCCTTCACAAACCTCCTGTCCTGACCCCTCCGGCGTAATGGCCTTGAAGGCATTTTGAATGGCAATGTATCGGAAAACGTTCTCAGTATTCCATCCATCTTCAAATACATCTTCAGACACGTCCTTGACGCCGGCGACTTCAGGATGGCGGCCGGCCAGTACCCGTTTGAACGCCTCCGTCCGTGCATCCTCCAGATCTTCGTCCAGCCAGGCCGCGGCCAGCGTCGAAACCTCCAGCGAAACTTTCCCTGGATCGCGCTGCTCGGCTATGACGCAATCACGCACCAGGGTTGTCATCAACCCATCGGCGACCTCGCGGTAACAGCTCGAGCAAAGAGTGACGCGCGGTAGCATTGTGAATTGGTCTCCGTTTGAAGGACTTGTGGGGAGATCGAAATCAACAACACCTGCCGCTTCTTCCGGCGCCAGGTCGGGGTCCTGGCACCTTAAGCACGGCAGCGAGCCATCATCAAAGAGTGTTCTTTCCAGAAAGTCCGCCATATTCCGCTCCTGTCATCCCTTTGCTGCTTCCTGCGGCCTGCTTCTGGCGCTGCCTGACCTGGCGCATTCTACCCTGGCGTTGGCCTGCCCTGTCCGCCGCTTCGGGTGGCGTCTGTTCCCCGCTCGCTTGCCATGCCCAGCCGGTCCTCTTGCTCCGCTTCAGGTACACCGGATCAGGCTGCATCGCATAGCTGGCCTTCTTGCATGACAGCCTGGCCGTGTCGCTGTCCCCCGCGCCGTCGCCTAATTCCCAGCGGAAGCGGGCGTGCATCTCCCAGCTGCCCGCGCCTCGATATTCGGAACTCGTCGCGCCGTCGCCCTGTGGCTTGGGCGGATGATGGACGAGAAGAACCGCGCAACTGTGATCCCGTCCCCAGCTGTCCCAGGCCGCCATAAAGTCCGCTACCCCCGCATTGTCGGAATCATTGCGCCCGTAGGCATAGCCCAGGCTGTCGAGTATCAGCAGGCTGGCCCCGATCTCTTCGCACTTCTCCCGTACGATCTTGCCTGCCTCCAGTAAATGAGGCCGCTGATTGTACAAGTCGCCTTCGTCCACCCCCCACACCGGGCCCCGCCGCGCCATGTCCAGAAAGCGCAGCCCGCGCCCCGTCTTGGCGTTGTACTGCAATCGCAGGACCAAGGGCAGGCCCTCAGCCTCCCTCCCGCCTCCTTCTTTCCTGCGCAGCGCGGCGTCCCACATGGATAGCCGCCGCTTGATCTCTGCCGCCTCGTCCTCCCAGCTGGCAAAGACAACGGCGCCCGGCTCAACAGGAAGGACTGCCTTAGCAGGGTCGGAGGCCCGCCCCAGCCATTCCCTTTCCCCGGTCGCCATCGCCGCGGCCAGCTGCAGCAGCATCCACGTCTTGCCCTTGCCGCCCTTGCCGCTTACCATTCCGATTCGCCCGGCCGGCAGCCAGGCGGGGATCAGCCACGCTCGCGTCGGCGCCTCCAGATCGGCCCAACTGTCTACAATCTCGACGCCCGTGCGCAGTTCTTCCGCCGGCAACAGTGTCGCGACCAAATCCCACGCCGCCCGCTGCGTTTCAAGATCGCCGCTGTGCAGGTCAGCGATCAAATCAGAGGGAGCGCGCCCTTTCAGCACGCCGTCGATTATACTCCCCGGCTCGTCGCTTGGTTGCAACGCCTTGACCGCGGCCACGTCCGCCGGGTCAGGTCTCTGTCCGGCGCGCATCGCGTCCACAATTCTTGCCAGCTCCATTGCGCCCGCCCGCGGCCGTATAGGTACAGTCTCGCCGGCGATCCCCTGACCGTTCTGCGTTCCGTTTTCAGCCTGTCTGTCCATCCTCTGCTTTCTCCCTCAAAGGTGCCGACCCCGGATCATGGCCGGCTGCCAGCTGTTTGATTCGCACGTCGCAACCCCGGTCCGCCCACCTCTGCGCCGCCTTCCGCGCCGCCTCCCCAGTACGCGCCGCCCCTTCGGGGATCTGAAATAGTTTCGCCGTTCTCCGCGCCCCTCCGCGTCCTCCGCGGACAAAAAGCTGTTCTCTGTGTCTCTCCGCGGACAGAAATTCGAAAAGGCTTGACTCGCGAATGACGCCCTGATGCGGATTAAAATGCAGCTCTCGTGTGGACTGCCCGGGTAATACAAGCCGGAAATGAGACGGTGCCCGTTTCGTCTACCAGGTGAACAAATGCCTGTTACCGGGGTTGGGGCGCCGGTAACCATCCCCTACATCAGATCACGACCTCGGCGGGATACAAGCCCCGCCAGGGCCCGGGCATCTCCCCCACCGGCACTTCGATCACAACAGGCGCGTCCGCAGCATAAGCATCGGTCAGCGCGTCACGCAGACTGTCGGCAGACCGTACCCGGACCCCTGAGGCCCCAAAGGACTCTGCCAAAGCAGCAAAGTCCGGATTCACCAGGTCCGAGGATATTGTGCGCCCCGCGTAGAGCTCCTTCTGCATGCGGCGCACGTTGCCGTATGCGCCGTCGTTGAAAACGACCGAAACCGTGTTTATGCCATGCTGCACGGCCGTCGCCAGTTCCCCCACGCAAAAAAGGAAGCCACCGTCGCCGCTGATCGAGAGGACCGCTCGATCGGGTGCCGCTACCTTTGCGCCCAGCGCAGTCGGGAGTCCCCAGCCCAGCGTCGCCTGATAATTGGGCGTAATGAATGTACGCGGCTCGTAAACCGGCATCGCCAGAATGCTGGCATAGCCGACCTGCGTGATCTCATCCACAAAGATGCCGTCATCCGGCAGCGTGTCGCGGATAGCGCGCACGAAGTCCGTCTGCGGTTGGAACGAGTCAAAGAGCGCTTCCATCTCCTTGCGCAGCGCAACCATTTCGGCCGCGCGCGATGGCCGCGGCCGGTTGTAGCGTGCCAGGACCGGCAGCAGCGCACAGAGGGCTTCCTTGCTGTCGGCCGCCACCGTCACATCCGCCAGGACGATCAGGGCCGACTCCTCGGCCGCGATGTCGATGCGAATCAGGGCCATATCGTCCGGACTCTTCCACTGGATCAACGGCTTGGTCATTCGCGTGCCGATGGCGATGACCAGATCGGCCTCTTCCCACAGCCGCTCACCCACGCCGTACGTGTGACTGAAAGGATGACGGCTGGAGAGAATGCCGCGCCCGCGCGCGCTGGCGACCACAGGCGCCTGCAGCGCTTCGGCCAGCGCACGGACCTCTTCCCCCGCGTCCATTGCGCCGCCACCGACGAATATCACCGGGTTGCGCGCCTTTCCCATCAGCCGGGCTGCCTCTTCGATAGCACCGGCATCCACTGCCGGCCGGCGCACGGTGAGGGGCAGCGGACTGTCGCTTATCTCCGCCTTGCCGGCCAGGACGTCCAGAGGCGCCTCCAGCCCGACCGGCCGCGGGCGGCCTGAACGCATTTCGCTGAGCGCTTCAGCCAGGAGCCGCGGGATTTCGCCGGGTGTTTCGACGCGGCGCGCCCACTTGGTCAGCGAACGCATAACGACCAGCTGGTCCGGGATCTCGTGCAACATACCGTAACCGCGGCCGATCTGGTCCGAATGGATCTGGCCGGCCAGGCAGAGTACGGGCGCATTTGTGGCGTAGGCGGTTGCCAGTGCCGCCGTGGTGTTGAGGAAACCGGGCCCGGGCACGACAACATAGACGCCGGTCTTTCCCGAAGCGAGCGCGTAGCCGAGGGCCATGTAGGCCGCCCCCTGCTCATGCCGCGAATGGATGTGGCGTATCTGGTCGCCGGCATCGTAAACCGCGTTGTAGAAATAGTCGTTCTGCACACCGGGCAGCCCGAAGATCGTGTCGATCCCATGGGAGAGAAGGCCTTGCACGAGTGCTTCGCCGCCGGTACGTTCGCTCTTCATAGGCATCCTTTTCGGAGATGTGGGCCGGAACAACCGGTTGCCCGCCCCCTTTAACAACCTCTGTTTATTCTGAACAAAGCTGACTGTTCATACGCTCTGCATCTACATAAATAAAGAATCTGGCCTTCACCAACTGGCATAAGACCCTGGTAATTCCCTAAGTTTACACCAACGATATGTATTTTTTATGCCAAACCCGCGAATCCCCGTGCCAGTATCGCGCCAATATCCCGGCCCCGCCGCCGCCCCCGTAGGGGCGCCCCTTGTGGACGCCCTCCCCAGTACGCGGCCCCCTGCGAGGATCGATAATATCTTCGCCGTTCTCCATGGCCCTCCGTGGATCAACAAGGTGTTGCCGTTCTCCGCGTACTCGGCAGTTCACTGAAAACAGAAAAAGACCCGCTGGCCTAGGCCTCGCGGGTCTTTCCAAGGGGACGAAACTGCAAGGAACTGCCATGACCGCTATACCTATCGCGTTACCTGGTCCGGTGAGGATGAGATGTTCCTGGGCCTGTGTGCGGAGTTCGGGCTGCTTAGCCGCCTGGACGACACCCCGGAGAAGGTGTTCTCAGGCATTCGGGACGCGGTCGCTTTCGCCGTGAAGGCGCTGGACGAGGATGGCGCCCCGGTCCCTGAGCCGCTCTGTCTACACGCCGCTACCGAGGCGCCATAACCCATCGCATCATGCCTGAGACCCACCGTGCCCTGGCAATCGACGCCGCTGAAGCTGGCGTCAGCATGAACCGCCTGGCCGCCGAACGATTGTTGCTGCGGCGTTAGAGCACTGCCTCTTGTCGTGCCGGTCCTGGCGCTGACTGCCGTCGTGCCAGCCGGACCGGTGCTGGCGCAAGGCCGCTTCGAAGGATACGCGTAAGCTCCGCTGAACACTGGAACCGCATTGTTGCCGGCGTGAATACGCAAAAAAAGCGTTGACGATAACGCGCCTCGACCTCCCCGCTGTCAGCTGATGACTTGTGGGATGGAAAGCGCAGCGAGGCAACAGCCCTCGTCGGCCAGCAGCTTCACCTCCTGACCCCGCCGCCGGCGCCCCGAACTGGAACCCCTCTCCTGAATCCCCCAAAACTGCTGTTCAGACAACTGCCCTCGCCACCGGCGATACGGATGCGGCGGTCTAAGGTCAAATTCACTCTGGCCGCGAAATCCGTTACAATAGCCTTGGCCTCGGCAAGGCTGTCTATGAAAGCAGCTTGGCAGAACCGCTGCGAAAGGACTGCGCAAATGAGCATTGCCACAATCGACAAGGCCACCATCCGCGCCGTAGCCCAACTGATCGCCCAAAAATTCGATCCCGAACAAATCATCCTCTTCGGCAGCCATGCCCGCGGCAACGCCGGCTCGCACAGCGACATAGACCTGCTTGTCGTCCTCAAATCCCTGGACGACTGGCCAAAGCGCGGCAATCCCATTCGCCTGGCGATTGGCGAGAAATTCGTCTTGCCCGTTGACGTGATCGTAACCACGCCTGAACACCTTTCCGAGCAGCGCAAGAATCCATATTCCTTCGTTCACACGGCCCTTGAATCGCAAGAAATCCTGTATGAGCGCACAGCCCCCTGAACGCGACTGGTTCGCGAAAGCGGAACAGGACTTGGAAATGGCCCGGCGAGCCATGAGCGCCGGCAACCCTTTGCCCGCGATGGCCTGCTATCACTGCCAGCAATGCGCCGAGAAGTACCTGAAGGGCTTTCTTGTCTCTCGGTCTATCGCGTTCCGCCCCGTGCATGATCTCCTCTATCTCTTACAGCAGTGCTCGGCATTGCAACCTGCATTTGAGGAACTGGCGCCGATTGTCGTGATCCTTGGAAGATACGGAGCTGGCGTGCGTTACCCGGTGCAGGGCTTCGAGGAACCCGACGTAGAGGCGGCAAACGAGGCGATAAAGTCGGCAGAAACTGTCTCCGCTTTCGTTACGCAGAACATGCAACTGTGAACCCTTCAAGACGCTGCACGATCTCGACACTTTCCCCCATCTGCCCATTCGGTAGCGCCAAACCTTCCCGCAAAAACAACAAACTGTCGCATTGGCCAGCCTTTCGGCGGCGCTAACGAAAAGAAAGCCCGCCGCGAAGCGCCCCAGGTAGGCCAGTACAACCGGCCGCACCAGAGGCCGTTCTAAGCGCCTTTTCAGGCATGAGGGTACCCTGCACTCCTCCCTTCCTATCTCCGCGCCCCTCCGCAGACAATCCGTAGGGGCGTCCCTTGTGGGCGCCCTCCCCGGTACGCGGGCCCCTGCGAGGATCGATAATATCTTCGCCGTTCTCCGTGGCCCTCCGTGGATCAATAAGGTGTTGCCGTTCTCCGCGTACTCGGCAGTTCACTGAAAATAGAAAAAGACCCGCTGGCCAAGGCCTCGCGGGTCTTTCCAAGGGGTTGATGGATGTCACCCTGCCCATCCATCGACCCCATCTTAACAAGCGGTTGCGCGATCCTCAACCGCCGTGTTATCCTCCGGATCCACAACCGAATATGCTCGTCAAAATGCAACTGCCCACCTGGGCGAGGTGAGCAGCAGCAGGACGTCGGGCGATGACGGCGAGTTAGCGCTCCCGTCACCAGAGACAACAGGAGGGTCCGTCCCGTGTCTACCTCACAGCATACCATTGCCCACGCCCACAAGTCAACATCTGATATTCACCCGAACGGCCTCTACAACCCCGACCACAACCGGCATCAGCACTATCGCTACGAAAACATCGTCCTCGACCTCTTCGAGTCCGACATCCTCTCCGTTCTGCCTTCCCATCTGAAAGCCGTCCTCCTCCTCGGCGCCGGCCTCGCCAACAGCGACAACCGCGACGGCCGCTACAGGTCCTTCTACTTCCGCCAGGGCTGGACCGCGCAGAAGCTGGGCATCTCGCGCCAGGCCCTCTCCAGCTATCTCGGCGCCGTCGTTGAGCACGGCCTCCTCATCAAACTCGGCAAAGGTCATCCCAAAAACAGGCACAAGGGCGCCCAGCCCGTCATCTTCTACGCCGTCCCCGAATTCGAGGACCTCTGCCGCCTCGCCGCCACCAAAACCAGGGACGACTTTACCCGCAAAAAGACCCCCGCAGACGTCGCCCGCATTGTGGATAACTCCCGGAAGGTGTCAACCCCCGTTTTACAACCTCCATCCGAGAAGGTGTCAACCGCGCGCGACACCCTGTTGTCAAGCGAGCGCGACACCCTTACCGGGAGGTTGTCAACCGGGCGCGACACAAAAATAGATCTACTTCCTGAAATAGAGAATAGAAATGGAAAGGGGGTGCATCCATCAGCAAATGGGGATAACGGAAAAACCGACTTCAACACCAACGGCCAGTCCGCCGCTGACGTTCCTGACGGCCGCTCCGAGATCCTCTGCCCCTGCGGCAACGCCATCCCGGCCGAAAAATGGGCGGCCGGCCGCGAACTGTGCAAGGAATGCTGGGAGAAAGAGCAAAGAGCCGCGCACGCAGCGTGGAAGAAAGAGGAGGAAGAAAACAGGCGCAAACACGAAGAAGGGCACCGCGAATTCTTCCGCGAAAAATGGGCGCACCTGGACAAAGCCAGCAGAACTGACAAACTATGGATAGGAGAGAACTTCCCAGCTCGAGGCACGCCGGCCGCTCTCGCCGCAGCGGCCGACTAGGGCCCGTTGCACAGCTGCGCACAGAAAACCCGATACGCCCTTGCTGTTCTCCGCGCCCAGCAGGAGATTCTTTGAAGAAGTAGATGCCGGCAAATTTGTCTTGGTGATCTCCCCCGTCGTTGAGGAAGAGATCAGATCTGCCCCCGACGTCGTCCAGGAACTTTTCGCAGCGTACAACCAAACAGCCCGCGTTGAGCAAATCACCAATGAGACCCTGGAGCTTCGGACATCGTATGTCGAACTTGGTGTCGTTTCAAGAAGTGCGCTGGCAGATGCGCTGCATGTCGCAATTGCAACGGTTGCTGGATGTGAACTCATCGTGATCTGGAATTTCAGGGACATTGTGCATTTCGACAAGATCCGCAGATATAACGCAGTCAATATCCTCAGAGGCCATGACCGGATAGGAATCTTTTCTCCCCTGGAGGTGGTTCAACATGACGAACCGTGAACCTGAATTCATGACATGGAAACGTCGCGGCGCAAAACGCGTCCGGCGCCTCGTCGAGGGTATGTCACGGGAAGAAGAACTCGAATTCTGGCACAAACGCACACAAAACATGCGCGCCCGCCAAAAGGCGGGTCATCCCAAATCCCCGCCATCAGCTGCCGCCAACCCATAACCTGAGCGGTCATCCCATCCGCGCCGCGCGAATCCACCCCCCGCGCTGTTTATTCTCGCGATAGCAAATCCGATAAGTCTTTGGTGTTCTCCGCGTCCCTCCGCGCCCTCCGCGGACAAAAAGGTGTTCTTAGCGCCCTTCCGCCGGACCAATACGGCCAGCGGCTGGCAACAGCTCCCTACCCGACTCCGGTAGCAGTACCCCGTCTCCACCCACTCCGCCAAGAACTGTTGCGACTGCTGTTGTCTGCGGTTACGTGTCGCAACGCCGTCCGCACGCCCGGACGGAAACGGACTGCGCCAATATTGGCATAATACTGGCACAAATCAAGAGCGAAATAACACGCTGGCGTCATACAACAGCGGTATACTTAAAGATTGGCAAATCCTGGATTGGGGTCTCCATGTGGTCCGTACACGCTCGGACATTGGAGTAGCCGTCATGAAGCAGACAAAAGCCGTAACGACAGGCTTAACGGCCTCGAACAGGCGGCATCCGCTTTGGTAAAGCGCTTTCTGTCCTCTGAAATACCGGGACGCAGAGGGAGGAGAAGACGGAATCGCACCATAGTGCGGCGAGCATTAAGTACAACGTCACCTACACGGTCACTGTCACGAGGGCCGGGTAAGAAGAGGAAGGGAGGTGCCAAATGAGGCAGGCCATATCCCTTATAGTTGTTGTCTGCGCCATAATTTTTCTGGTAACTTTGACAAGTGGATCAAAAGCGGTAATGGCTCATCATTCAAATGTAACCGCTTGTTACGCTGAGGCTTCGCAATGGTATTTTGATGTCGTGTTTGAGAATGGCAGTCGGGAAAAGAGTGGGCCTTATTCTCAATCAGCATGCAATTTTATCCGCGGAAACAAGATTCGGTCTTTAGAGCATACCGCGACGCCCTTGCCAACTCAGACGCCAACCGAAACTGCGACGGCGACGGTTACGCCCACGCCAACCGAGACGCCAACCCAAACGTCAACACCGACGCCAACCGAGACACCAACCGAGACGTCAACGCCGACGCCCACACCCACGCCAAGCGGGACGTCAAGACCGACGTCAGCACCAACCAGGACGTCAACACCGACGCCCACGTCCACGACTCCACCCACGGCTGCGCCCAGGACGCCATCCCCGGCTGAGCCCACGGCTGCGCCTGTACCCCCGGGGACAAGTTACTCTATCGGAACATGCTGGCCGGGCACCAGCGCCTGGTTCTTTAGCGTTACAGACGGTGCAGGCCAAACAACACATCACGGGCCATACGCTGATCATGGCAGTTGCAACAGTGCCCGTACCCGGTTCATAAGCAACCTGTCGACGGCAACGCCGACACCACCCTCCGCTACACCCACCGCAACGCCGGCACCGCCCGCGCCGCCCGCAGCAACGCCGGCGCCGCCCGCGGCCAGACCGACACCAGCGCCGGGTCAGGGGAATACGCCCAAGGCTACGCCGTCGCCAGCGCCGCCGCCGGCCTCTTCAAGTGGAAAAAAGTATGAAGTTCTGGAGTGCTTGCCGAACCATGCCGGCCGGCCCCTGGCAATCTGTCCTAATGGCGACGTCTATCTGTTTGGCGCCCCATCATACAAGTTGACCATCTTCCCACACGGAACCTTGGTGGAATCATCCTATGCCGATGGCAAGCCATACATCTTCTTCGTCAGAAATGGGCAGGCAGAACTGTTGGATGCGCCCGTCCCGCCTGCACCGGAATGTTTGCCTGCCCACGCAGGTCGCCCTTTGGCAGTCTGTCCGGATGGTGCGGTCTATCTGTTCGGCGCGCCGTCCTATGAGATGATTCCGCTGGCGGACGGGGGGATTAAGGTTGTGTCATCTTATGCCGATGGCAAGCCGTATGTCTTCATTCTGCGCGGCAATGCAGTCGAATTCATTCACTGGTAAACATCGGGAAACGAGTCGCGCCGGTCTGTCGACATGACCGCCCCCACCTTACGCACAATATATCGGGATGTAACGGAAAGCAGGCGAATCTGGACGCGCCCCTCCGGCCCTGTTGCAAACCTGGCGCAATCTGTCCACCTTTGGCGCAGGGTCAATCCGTATGTCCCCAATGTAACAGAACGAATCAAACAGCTAACGAGACCGTGTTCTCCGCGCCCCTCCGCGGACAAAAAGCAGTTCTCCGTGCTCCTCCGTGCCCTCCGTGGACAAAAAAGCAGTTAGATGTTCTCCGCGTCCCTCCGCGGATCGACCGGTCTTGTCCAGCACAGGAATCAAACCGCAAATATCCCGAACAGGCAGGCAGGTCTTCCCTTCTTGTTCAATTCTGAACGACTTTGCTGATAACCCCGACACGTCAGATAACACGCCGATTGAACAACCCTGAGACAAAGGCAATGTCCCCGTCTTGGGCTGGCGCCTTATGCGCTCTCTCGCGTAGTTGCAAATCTAGGGTTCTCTCGCCGTCCTGAATGCCTGCTGCCATACACCCAGCGGCCGGGAACGAAGCCCTACCCAACTCCGGTAGCAATCCCCCCGTCTCCACCCTATCCGCCAAGAACTGTTGCGACTGCTGTTGTCTGCAGTTACGTGTCGCAACACCGTCCGCACGCCCGGACGGAGACTGACTGCGCCAATATTGGCATATTACTGGCACAAGTCGAGAGCGTAATGACACGCTGGTGTCATGCAGAAGCGGTATACTTAGAGATTGGTAAATCCTGGATTGAGGTCTCCATGTGGTCCGTACAGGCCCGGGCATTGGAGGTAGCCGTCATGAAGCAGACAAGAGCCGTAACGACAGGCTTAGCGGCCTCGAACTGGCGGCATCCGCTTTGGTAAAGCGCCTTTTCTGTCCTCTGAAATACCGGGACGCAGAAGGCCGAGAGGAAGCGTCAGTACCAGGCGGGGATGAAGCCGAGCGCCAGGCAATTGGACAAACGTTTGAACGCCATGAAGCAGGCGTGTTTCCCTTGGATGTATGAACTGTTCAAATGGGCAGCACAGATGGCGATTCAAAATCTTGGCATAGCGTCAAAAATTTCTTTTCCCGGCGCGGGAAATATCCTCAACTTATAAAAAGGGGAAAAGAGATGAAAAGGTTGTCCTGGGGGGCAGTTTTTTTGTGTTGCGTGATTCTTATAGGGTACTTGCGGAGTGATACGAAAGTCGCTACAGCGCATCACGAAAGAGTAACTGCCTGTTTCAATTTACATGCAGAATGGTTCTTTGATATTTGGATTGATATTGCTGCTGGGAATAGGCAACGACAAGGCCCATTTATAAACGAAGCGACGTGCAATAATCAGCGAGACGGTGCAATACTTGCACTGGGCCATGACGCAGCGACGCATACGCGGACTCCGACGACCACGCCAACAGAAACTGCGACGGCGACAGATACGGCAACATCAACACCGACGCCCACACCGACACCCACGCCCACGCCAACCGAAACGCCAACACCGACGCCCACGCCAAGCGGGACGTCAAGACCGACGTCAGCACCAACCAGGACGTCAACACCGACGCCCACGTCCACGACTCCACCCACGGCTGCGCCCAGGACGCCATCCCCGGCTGAGCCCACGGCTGCGCCTGTACCCCCGGGGACAAGTTACTCTATCGGAACATGCTGGCCGGGCACCAGCGCCTGGTTCTTTAGCGTTACAGACGGTGCAGGCCAAACAACACATCACGGGCCATACGCTGATCATGGCAGTTGCAACAGTGCCCGTACCCGGTTCATAAGCAACCTGTCGACGGCAACGCCGACACCACCCTCCGCTACACCCACCGCAACGCCGGCACCGCCCGCGCCGCCCGCAGCAACGCCGGCGCCGCCCGCGGCCAGACCGACACCAGCGCCGGGTCAGGGGAATACGCCCAAGGCTACGCCGTCGCCAGCGCCGCCGCCGGCCTCTTCAAGTGGAAAAAAGTATGAAGTTCTGGAGTGCTTGCCGAACCATGCCGGCCGGCCCCTGGCAATCTGTCCTAATGGCGACGTCTATCTGTTTGGCGCCCCATCATACAAGTTGACCATCTTCCCACACGGAACCTTGGTGGAATCATCCTATGCCGATGGCAAGCCATACATCTTCTTCGTCAGAAATGGGCAGGCAGAACTGTTGGATGCGCCCGTCCCGCCTGCACCGGAATGTTTGCCTGCCCACGCAGGTCGCCCTTTGGCAGTCTGTCCGGATGGTGCGGTCTATCTGTTCGGCGCGCCGTCCTATGAGATGATTCCGCTGGCGGACGGGGGGATTAAGGTTGTGTCATCCTATGCCGATGGCAAGCCGTATGTCTTCATCTTGCGCGGCAATGCAGTCGAATTCATTCACTGGTAAACACCGGGAAACGAGTCGCGTCGGTCCGTCGGCATGACCGCCCCCACCTTGCGCACAATGAACGGCCAGGAACGGTAGAAGTAGGGCGGGACGGACATCGATGTCCGTCCCGCCTGCCGCGCGCATAACCGTAAGGAGGAGATGAAGCGATGGGAAAGCTTGTCCGACCCGTAATCTTCAACATAATCACAATCGCCGCCCTGCTGTTTGCCCTGGTCCAGATGCTGATCGTCGCCCCGGGGCGCACGACGCCAACAACGACTGAGGCCGTTCAGCTGCTTGCAGAGCTCGCCCAGGAGAGTGACGCCGTGGACCAAACCTTGGGCGTGCGTCTCGCGACCGATCAGGAGCGGCGCCGGTGGTTCAGCAACAGCATGATCGTCACCATGGCCGTCGCAATTCTGGCCAATCTCATCGCCAACCATCTCGGCCGCGGGAGGCAGAGGATGAACGTTGCCAGGATTCGCCGGCTGGAAGAGGAGCTGCACGAACTGCAGTCAAGGAGGTCCTGAAGTGAAGGGCAGACTTTCCCAACCCGTACTGTTCAACCTGATAACGATCGCGGCAATGCTGTTCTCACTCTTCCAGTTGGTGGCCGTGTCGCAAAGAACCGCAACCACTGAGGTCATCGACCTGTTTGAGGAGCTTGCCGCAGAGGGCGCCATTGAGGATGCAACGCTCAGCCTGCGTCTCGCCGCCGAGCAGGACCAGCGCCTGGGCCTGGCCAACTATATCCTGGCCACGCTGCTGATCGCGATCCTGGCCAACGTTGTCGCAAACTATATCGGCAGAGGAAGACATCACGAGAATACCGCACGAATTCGTGAGCTGGAGGCGGAGATACGCGGAATGCGAGGGAGTTAGCGCCTTCGACCCGAACCGGACCGATCACATTCCTTAGCTCATGGGCCAGTTTTTGCGCCCGCTTCAACCTGGTCTCGACGAAAAGACGCATGTCATTCCTCGTTTATCAGTCTCTCAACCTCCTGACTCAACAGTGGCAAGTTCGTCTCAACCACATCCCACACCAGCCCGTCGTCCACATCGGCGTATCCGTGTATCAGGATATTGCGGAAGGCGATAATGCGTCGAAAGTTGGTGATGCGCGCTGCCAGTTCCTCATCAAGCCGCGCGAGTTGAGAAATCGCCTCGCCAATGATCTCAAATTGGCGCTCTACAGCCGCTCTCAGCATGGCGTCACGTTGGTAATCAGCGAATGTCTTTCCGGCCAGAAACTCAGCCAACCGGTCCGCTGCGCTGCGAATATCAAACAGGTACTTCTTGGCCTCAAGCCGCATAAAGCAATGTCCTGGTCTCTTCGACGCGCTGCCGGAAGAAGGGATTCCGAACTGCCGAGTCGACAACAAGGTCAACAGGACCTTCGAACAGCATTTCCAGAGCCTCCAGCAGCCCGAAATAGGCATCGGCATACGCACCCGCGGGCAACGGCTGGAACTCGACCAGAAAGTCCAGATCGTTGGTCTCCTTTCTCTGGTCGCCTGAGGCGGCTGAGCCGAACAGGTCCAGCCGTTTCACATGGTAGAGTACGCAGAGCTGTTCCAGATCGGAAGCTCGCTCCGAGACGGCCGCTATCATCAGTCTCTCTCCTCCAAGCTACTCTTGCTGGGCGCAAACTGCCGCCGCACCTCCCCGCTGCCTGCCAGCTGCGACAGCAGCCGGTTATCGATCGGTCACGAGCGTGATGCCGCGTCCATGCTCTCGCGCAGCGCGTCGGCCATGCGCCGCGGCGCAACTCCGGAGTCGGCAACATGCGTATCGCCCACCGAACCGGAGCCCGGGCTGAAACCTATCCGTTTCCGCCTCGCCGCCGACCTCTTCCGTCGCGTTGAGGCCATAACCAGCTTCCTCCTGCACCCAGTCGTCGAATGGTCTTGAAAACTACCAAAGAATAGGCCCCTTGCCATGGAATAGTCAACTCTTGGTTCCTTTTTGGGTTTTGTGGCCGCGGTTGCGGCTGGGCGTGGCACCCTGCGGCCCGCGATTTTCAGATTTCGCGGTTGAACCCGCGTCCCCCCCCGCCGCTCTCCCACATTCCTAGCCGTACACCTCCCAACTGCCACCCTCAAGGAGGCGCTCACGACGCCATTTCCGCGCCAAAACGCCTCCACAAAACCGGTAGCCCCGACCCATCTACAGTGCCGGCGCCATAGCTTCTACGCGCTCGGGTGTCTAGGGCCTGTGGTCGTCTGTCCCAACAACGACTTGCGGGGGCAAAGTGCGATCGATCAGCGAACGGCTGTGCAGCTGCACACAGAAACCCCGCTACGCCCTTGGTGTTCTCCGCGCCCTTTCGCGGATCAAAAGCAGTCAGATCTTCTCCGCGCCCCTCCGCGTCCTCCGCGGACAAAAAGACGTTCTTCGCGCCCCTTCGCGTGACTTCGCGGATCAATTGGTTTTGTCTACTCCAACATTCAAGCAAGAAACAGGGTCCGAACACCGGCCCCCTGCATTGCCGACGCGGCTGCGCTGACAGAGCCCCGCTGCAGGGCGTAGGAACGGCAGAAGACTCTCTCAGGCGCTGCAAAGGTCAAAATATACCTGAAAGCCCAAAAAGGCGCTCAGAACGGCTCTGCCAGGCATCCTTGACGTCAGCCGGACCCAGATTGACGCGATATTGGCACAAGAAAAACCTGAAATGACATAAAAATGTCATGCCAAGGATGTATACTGCAGAACTGTAGAGGTGTTCCCTGGACGTACTGCCGCTGTCGCATGGCTGTGCGTTTCAGCCTGTCAGGACGGATGGTTTGGCGTCTCGCTGAATCCAGGCGGTCTGCACGGCGTGCAGATGCCGGACAGTCTTCCCCTTCCCCCATCGCTCGCGAGGACCGATCATGAAGCCGCTGCACGCCATTAACCGCATAAAACCTTTCCTGCTCTCGGCGCTCTTCGCCGTCCTCACCGCGCCGCTCCTGCCGGGCGGGCATGCCCGGGCACAGCAA